>NZ_CP019342.1:1575395-1890474 GCF_002117085.1 Nonlabens tegetincola
AGTCAAATCCTACACCAGCCACTTTTTCTTGTATACGTGCACTTTTTACCAGAGCTGGTAAAGAATTAGGAACACCTTCTAACACACTCTTTTTACCTTCTTTAAGTTTAAGAGCTTCCCAATTTGCCTTTACCTCGGCCTCGTTTTCCACTTTTACATCTCCGTAAATATGTGGATGCCTAGAAACCAACTTGTCGCAAATTCCATGAGCAACACTAGCAATATCAAACTCGCCAGTCTCACTACCTATCTTGGAATAAAAAACAATGTGCAATAATAAATCACCCAGTTCCTTAGGAATTTCTTCTCGATCATCATCTAGAATAGCATCTCCCAGCTCATAGACTTCTTCAATGGTCAAATGACGTAGTGATTGTAATGTTTGTTTACGATCCCATGGACAGCCTTCTCGCAGTTCATCCATTATGGTAAGCAATCTATCAAGAGCTTCTAATTTTTCCCGGCGTGTAGTCATAAATTGATACTTTTGTGATAAAAGGAACTTACTTTTATCCGTGTGAATAGTTGGTTTAATTACGCTTTCGCGAAAGCGTACTCTCAAAAATACTACTGAACTTTTTCAGTCCATCTACTCACAATAATTATGGCATAAAATTAGTTAGCTTTACTCACAAACAAGAACAATGAACAGAATACTTTTCCTCTTACTTTTTATTTCACTAGGTGGGACCATACAAGCACAGGATTATATAACAGATGACACGTTTGAAACTACCGCGATGAAAAGCGATGGGCAACTTAAAGTCGTATCCTTTACCGCGGCATGGTGCGGTCCTTGTAAAATGATGAAACCTATTTTTAAAGAGTTAAATGAGGATAATGATCTGGATATTACGGTATATTATCTGGATATTGATCACAACGTGACCAATGATGTTCTCAACATTCACAGCGTGCCAACTATATATTTTATAAAAAATGGTGTGAAAATGGGTGAATTAATAGGTGGTCGTTCCAAAAGTCACCTTTTGAAAGAAATAAACAAGTTTAAAAATAGTGAAGCAACGGGAGAAAAACTGGACTACCTGCCTGTACCTAGTTCAATAGAAATAGTTGCTGGTGATCATAAGAAATTGACGGTAAAAACCGCTCAAAAAGTGTGGAACAGTGTAGATAATTTAAATAAGCTTAGTGAATCTATATTTCTAAACCTGAATAATAAAGCAGACTTGCGTTACGGCCTGATGCTAGCAGAACGCAGCATAGAGATAGAACCTTCCGTAGTGAATACTGTGACAAAAGCTTATATCCTGTACAAACTAGGCGAATCAAAAAAGGCCAAAAAAGCACTTAAAATGGCTCAAAAGGTGGCAGGCGATCAAAAAGTAGAAGCTATTGAAAGTCTACTTAAAAAACTAGCTTAATGTTCAACCGCATAGCATTACCCATCCTAATGTCCATGTGCTGGATGTTGCCGGCACAAGCTCAAACCTATGTTACAGATGCAACTATGGATGAAACTGTAATGCAGGAGAACGATCGCATGGTAATTCTTTTTTTTACTGCTACCTGGTGTGGACCATGTCAATACATGAAACCTATAATAAACAGTATTAAAGAGGAAGTAGACGTTGACATTTACTATCTAGACACAGATAATAACACCGCCGATGATATTTTGCAGGTAACTAGTATACCTACTTATTATTTCATTAAAAACGGACGAAAACTAGGTCAAACAACCGGTACTTTGAAAAGAGCACGACTTATCCAGTTAATTCAAAGACATGATGCAATGACTGTAACCGGTGATCCTTTACCCTATCGCGGTAAACCCAGTAAATTTTCTATCAAGGAAGGGCATTCAAAAGAATTATCTTATGACAGCATTGATAAAGTATGGTATGATGCGGCGCAACTTAATGCCAATGCATGGAACTATACTAATGAATCGTCTCATTTACAGGACGTACAAGCTGCTCTCGTCATGATAAATCGCAGTATTGAACTAGAAGAAACGGTAAGTGCTCTAGAGACAAAAGCCTTTTTACTGTTACGTTTAAACCGCAAAAAAGAAGCAAAATTGGTAATTGACCAAGGACTTAAACTAGCTCGTAAAAGGGATGAATTTACTGGAATTCTAGAAGGTTTACTAGAACGATTATAATCCCTTTAAATAACTGCTGTACAAATCGTTAATTTGGTATCCTTCCTTAAATCGGTGCTTGCTTAGTTTATCAAATTCTACCAAGGACCAAAGTAAAAATTCTTTTAAAAAGAATTTGTCCTCGCTGGCTACATCGGGTTGATACTCGTTTATTAAATCTTCTAGTGGAGTAACTTCATTCAACAAATGCTCATATTCCTCATTGGACAACTCATCAAGTAATTCAATCCCGTTATTGTCAAAAAACCATTGCACAAGAGTATCGTATGGGGTTTGCTCATCAGCTTTGGTAAGCTTTTTAATTTCAGGAAAATATATTGGAAAAAGTGTTTTTGTAGCCTGAGCAATTAATTCTTGCGCTACAAATGCAGCTCCTTCTTGTTCTCCTTCATAAACCAACTCTATTTTACCCGTGATGGATGGTATGACACCTAAAAAGTCGCTATATCGTATAGTGGTTGTTTTTTCGCCACTCATTAGCGACCTACGTTCGGCGGTACTTAATAGGTTTTCATATGCGGTGATACTCATACGAGCACTCACTCCACTTTTTTCATCTACGTATTCACTTTCTCGTGCTGTAAAACTTATTTGTTCTAACAAATCTTTGGCAAGTTCAGGTACGTGAATGTGATTTTTTAGACGATCGTCATTACTAGCTTCTTGTTGGGTAATGGTTTTGGCAATCTCAATAGATTTTGGATAATGAGTAAGTATTTGTGAGCCTATACGGTCTTTAAGAGGTGTTACAATACTACCACGATTGGTATAGTCTTCTGGATTTGCCGTAAATACAAATTGCATATCTAGTTGTAGCCTTAATTTAAAACCACGAATTTGAATATCTCCTTCTTGAAGAATATTAAATAAGGCAACTTGTATGCGTGCCTGTAAATCAGGTAACTCATTAATTACAAATATGCAGCGATTTGCTCGTGGTATCATACCATAATGAATCACCCTATCATCTGCATAACTTAATTTGAGATTAGCTGCTTTTATAGGATCGATATCTCCTATCAAATCGGCAACAGTAACATCTGGAGTGGCTAATTTTTCATAAAACCTTTCATCTCTATGTAACCATTCGATAGGCGTGTTATCGCCATGTTCTTCTATAAGTTGTTTCGCTTTTCGCGAAAGCGGATTTAAAGGATCATCATGTATTTCACTACCACCTATAAAAGGAATGTATTCATCTAAAAGCTGAGTCATGAGCCTGGCGAGCCTAGTTTTGGCCTGTCCTCTTAAACCTAATAAATTAATATTATGCTTAGATAGGATGGCACGCTCTAGTTCTGGAATCACAGTATTTTCATATCCATGAATTCCTTTAAAAGTGACTACATCATTTTTAATGTTGTCAATCAAGTTATCACGCAGCTCATCCTTTATAGATTTTGATTTCCATCCAGCTTCCTTTAATTGACCCAGTGTTTTAATACTTTGAATATTCATGACATGACTTTGAGTAGTGAAAATACAGCGCATAAATGCATTAAAAAAGAAGACACCGCTGTTTTAACGATACTTTGAGTTTTAAAAAGCTTACTGTTCTCGTTATGTGCTCAAATAGAATTAATGAGTAAACAAAACCTCACTGTAATCTGTCAAAGCATCCAATTGTTCCTCGCTTAAATCATCACGGTCTTGATCATTCAAAAGAGACAAATAATACAGGTAATATTTCTTACTTACCTCATTAGGATTAAATTCAATTTCATAGTTTAACTTTTCGTAAATCAATTCATTATTATCAATTAATAGTAAAACTTGAATAATACCTGATCTAAGGATTACATAATTATTGTAAGGGCTTTTTATTTTTCTAACTAAATCTAAAGCTCCATCTGGATTTCCACTATTTAATTGATGCCTTGCCTCAGCAAGAGTTTGGTAGGCATCCATCATCTCAAGCTGTTTTCCTAATGGAACATCTACTTGCATAGACAGGGCACTTTGTATAAGTTGTGAAATACTATAGCCAGAAGCTACGTGGTAATGATTTGCTATGTAATAATCCCCTTGATTATTAGGTTGAAGATAAAAAACCACGTTATCGGCGCTTGTGCCCGTGCTATCCGATATACTATAAATAGCTCTCACGGCATTGTCTTTCTGATAAAGTTCAATCAGTTCGGTTTTTTGATTATTCAATTTATTCGTTTCTGCAATTGAACCCAATGCATCTCTAACTAATCGACGCAGAAAATAAACTACACTACTTCGAATGTGTTTTGGTATTTTTTTAAAACTAATTTTTTTAGTAAAAGAATTGATATTAAAATTATCCTTAAGAAAATCTGCATCATAATTATTAAGGGCTTCTTCAATATCAACAGCAAGATTTTCAGCTTGAATGGGTACTATGTAATTGATTTTATCTTCATCTGATTTGCAAGCGGTGAGAATAACAATTATGAATGTGAGAATAAGAACGTAGTGGTTTTTCATTAAAGTAGTTAGGTTGGTTAACTTATATATTTCCAAAAGCCTTTTTTACTTTGTAAGTAGGCCATTACTCGTTTGATAGGTTGATTTTTATCTAATTGAATAGCAGGGTCTTCTTTCAACACTTTACTTGCAGCCTCTCTTGCTATAGCAAGAATTTGTTGGTCCTTCACTAGATCGGCCATTCTCAAGTTCATGATACCACTTTGTCGTGTTCCCATTAAATCACCTGGACCTCTTAATTTAAGATCTACTTCAGCAATCTCAAATCCATCGGTAGTACGCACCATAGTTTCCATTCTGGTGCGAGCTTCCTTGCTTAATTTAAATCCAGTCATAAGAATACAAAAACTTTGATCGGCACCTCGTCCTACTCTACCACGTAATTGATGTAATTGCGACAACCCAAAACGTTCGGCACTTTCAATTACCATTACACTTGCATTAGGAACATTTACACCTACCTCAATAACGGTTGTAGCTACCATAATTTGTGTTTCTCCTTTGACAAACCTATCCATTTCCCAGTCTTTATCTTCTGGCTTCATCTTTCCATGGACAATACTTACCTTATAATCTGGTAAAGGAAATTCTCTCACGATACTTTCATATCCGTCTTGTAAATCCTTATAGTCTAATTTTTCAGATTCCTCAATTAAGGGATACACCACATATACTTGTCTACCTTTGGTAATTTCATCCCTAATGAATTTAAAGACTCCTAGCCTATTTTTATCGTAACGATGTACGGTTTTTATTTCCTTACGTCCTGGTGGCAATTCATCAATTACAGATACATCTAAATCTCCATAAACACTCATAGCCAAGGTACGTGGGATAGGAGTTGCTGTCATTACCAGGACATGTGGTGGTAATTCATTTTTCTTCCACAGTTTTGCTCGTTGAGCTACACCAAATCGATGTTGTTCATCTACAATCGCAACACCTAGATTTTTATACCTTACTTTATCTTCAATAAGTGCATGTGTCCCTATTAAAATATGTAAGGAGCCATCTTCTAGTCTTTCATGAAGTTCGCGACGCTCTTTAGTTTTTACACTACCAGTCAGTAAGCCGACTGACAGGTCTGTTTTTTCTAATAATTCAACTACGCCTGCATAATGTTGCTGCGCAAGAATTTCTGTAGGAGCCATTATACAGGCTTGGAATCCATTATCAATGGCAAGAAGGCAAGTAAGTACCGCAACTATAGTCTTTCCTGATCCTACATCACCTTGAAGCAAGCGATTCATATGGGCGCCTGTTCCCATATCGGCTCGTATTTCCTTAACCACTCTTTTTTGAGCACCTGTTAATTCAAAGGGCAAGTGATTATTATAAAAATCTAAAAAATTGTCACCTACTTCTTGAAACGGGTATCCTTTAATTTTAGACTTGCGCACTTTATTTTTAAGAAGTAACTCCATTTGAATAAAGAACAACTCCTCAAACTTCAACCGGTATCGGGCAGCTTGCAAATGCCTTGCCGTTGATGGAAAATGCACTTCTTTCATTGCTTGATTTTTCCCCATTAAGCTATAACCTGATAGTACCTCTTCAGATAAGGTTTCAATGAAGCTGTTGTGTATTTCACTATACAGCGACCTCATCAACTTTACCATGTATACGTTGGTAATTTTTCTTTTGGCCAAAGTCTCGGTACTGGGATAGATAGGAGCCATTGCTTGTTGAGCACGCGATTGGTGATCTTTAAGCAATTCCATATCAGGATGAGCCATGCTAAAAGTTGCGCCATAGCGCTGTACTTTACCAAACACCACATAAGGCTGATTAAGTTTTAAATTATCTTTAAAATACTTCTGGCCTCTAAACCAAACTAACTCCATTTTACCAGTATCATCTATAAACGTCGCTACTAGTCTGCTTAATTTACCTGTAGGAACGGTTTTGATACTAATGATTTTACCAATTACTTGTACTTGTGTGTTACCGTCAATTAATTGATTGATTTTATAATATTTGGTTTTATCTACATATCGATTGGGAAACAAATTTGCCAGATCTCCATAAGTATCAATACCTAATTCTGTGCGCAACAACTTAGCTCGTTGTGGCCCTACTCCATTTAAATATTCTATAGGTGTAGATAAAAAATTCTGTGGCAAAATTTCTAATTTATTACCAAAAATAGCACATCTCTATCAACGACTGTGGTTTCTTACAAGCATACTTAGCGACCTACATAAGCAACACATTAACTTACAACCATTTAATCCCATAATCAAACACAAAAAACTAAATCGAATTGATTGTGAATAACACGTTATTAAAAGCCAACTAACTAAGAATAAAGTCATGAAATCTATGTAGTAAAAAGCTATCTTTGCAACTAGCTTTAAAACGCTCGCAATGATCCTTTTTTTCGGTGAACCCACAAAGAAAATTTATGCTGTACAATCACAGCAAGCTCTCTCTAACGAGAACCTTCAAAAATTAGTTTGGCTACTAGGTAATGCTCCTCAAATCGAGGCTGATGCAGTTCCAGGAACCTATACAGGTCCTAGAGCAACTACCATTACACCATGGTCTACCAATGCTGTTGAAATTACTCAAAACATGCAAATTCCAGGTATACAGCGTATAGAGGAGTTTAACTCCTGTCTGCCCGATGCCGACTACGACCGCATGTTACTAGTTAAATTTGATGGATTAAATCAATCTCAATTTGATATTAATGTTACTCCTGATCAAGTACTAGAAATTGATGACATCGCAGCTTACAACATGCAAGAAGGATTAGCTTTAAGTGATGATGAAATTGATTATTTAAATCAACTTGCAGAGCGTTTAGGGAGAAAGTTAACCGATTCTGAAGTATTTGGTTTTTCACAGGTAAACTCTGAGCATTGTCGTCATAAAATATTCAATGGCACCTTTATTATCGATGGTAAAGAACAACCTACCTCTTTATTTAAATTAATTAAGGAAACTAGTAAACAAAACCCTAATGAAATAGTTAGTGCCTACAGTGATAACGTTGCATTTATTCAAGGTCCACAAGCAGAACAATTTGCTCCTGCCAGCGCAGATAAACCTGACAAATACATCAATAAGGATTTTGAATCTGTAATATCATTAAAAGCAGAAACCCATAATTTCCCAACCACTGTAGAACCATTTAATGGTGCTGCTACAGGAAGCGGTGGAGAAATACGTGATAGACTAGCTGGTGGACAAGGTTCTTTGCCTCTTGCAGGAACAGCTGTATACATGACCAGTTATTCACGATTAAATGATCAACGCCCATGGGAACGCGATTTTGAAGCACGTGAATGGTTGTATCAAACTCCACTGGACATACTTATCAAAGCCAGTAATGGAGCAAGTGATTTTGGAAACAAATTTGGGCAACCATTAATAGCAGGCTCTGTACTTACATTCGAACATGACGAACATGTAGACCAAGAAAACCAATCTTCCCACGATCCACGTTATTTAGGTTACGACAAGGTGATCATGCTTGCTGGTGGAATAGGATATGGAAAAAAAGATCAAGCTCTTAAAAAAACACCCGATGCTGGCGATGATATCATCGTTATGGGTGGTGATAATTACCGTATAGGAATGGGTGGTGCTGCCGTAAGTAGCGCTGATACTGGTTCAATGGATAGCGGTATTGAATTAAATGCTGTTCAACGATCTAATCCTGAAATGCAAAAACGTGCGGCTAATGCCATTAGAGGAATGGTAGAAAGCGACAACAATACCATTAAATCCATTCACGATCATGGTGCTGGTGGACATTTAAATTGCTTATCAGAACTTGTAGAAGAAACAGGTGGAGTAATTGATGTAGGCAAATTACCAGTAGGTGACCCTACTCTTTCTCGCAAAGAACTTATAGGTAATGAAAGCCAAGAACGTATGGGATTGGTAATGGAAGCTAATGATACTCCAGTACTAGAACGTATAGCTCAACGTGAGCGTGCTCCTTTATATAAAGTAGGAACAGTTACCGGTGACAACAAATTTATTTTTAGTGAAAAAGACGGACGCAGCCCGATGGATCTCGCTCTAGAAGACATGTTCGGTTCTAGTCCAAAGACCATCATGGATGATGTCACTATTAACAGAAAATATACCGACGTACAGTACATTCAAGATGAATTGACCTCTTACCTTAAAAAGGTTTTAAAACTAGAAGCTGTTGCAAGTAAAGACTGGTTAACAAATAAAGTAGACCGCTGCGTAACTGGTCGCGTAGCAAAACAACAAACCTGTGGTGAATTGCAGTTACCTCTTAATAACGTAGGTGTGATGGCCATGGATTATCAAGGTAAAAAAGGTGTTGCGACTACCATAGGTCACAGTCCTGTGAGTGCACTTATCGATCCTATCGCTGGATCTCGTAATTCTATTGCAGAGGCCTTGAGTAATTTAGTATTTGCACCGGTTGAGAAAGGTCTATCTGGTGTAAGTTTGAGTGCAAACTGGATGTGGCCATGTAATAACCCAGGTGAGGATGCTAGACTATATCAAGCAGTAAAAGCGGTAAGTGACTTTGCTATCGAATTAGGTATCAATATACCTACAGGAAAGGACTCCTTGAGTATGAAGCAAAAATATGCCGATAAAGATGTTTTATCTCCTGGAACAGTAATCATTAGTAGCGTGGCAGCTGTAGATGATATCACACGAATTGTAGAACCCGTATTACAGCCAGATGATAATGCTCCTATTTACTACATCAATTTAAGTGGTGATTCTCACAAATTAGGTGGATCTAGTTTTGCACAAGTTTGTAATGCAATAGGTAATGAATGTCCGACAGTTGTAGATAGTTCCGCTTTCGCGAAAGCGTGGTCACAAATTCAAGCTCTCATAAAATCTGATAAAGTACTAGCTGGTCACGATATAGGAAGCGGTGGTCTTGTAACTACGTTACTAGAGATGTGTTTTCCATCAACCAAGGTGGGAATGAAACTTGACCTTTCAAGCATTGGAGACGATTTAATAAAGGTTTTATTCTCAGAAAACATTGGTGTGGTCTTACAAACCACCCAAGATATAGATAATGAATTAAAAGATTGCGGAGTACCTTTTTACAAGATAGGTACAGCAACAAACAAGCCTGCTATAGAGCTTAATGAGCTTATTCTTGACGTGGCAGAATATCGCAAAGAATGGTACGAGACCTCTCACCTATTAGATCGTGAACAGTCCTTTAACGGTAAGGCCGATGAACGAGCTGCTAATTATGAACAGCAGCCTTTAAATTATCAATTTCCTGCATCCTTTGACGGAAAACTACCCGAACTACCAAAGCACAAAATAAAAGCAGCTGTAATTCGAGAAAAAGGAAGTAACAGTGAACGAGAAATGGCAAGAGCAATGCACCTTGCTGGTTTTGAGGTTATAGATGTTCACATGACTGATCTTATAAGCGGTCGTGAAACTCTTGAAGATGTGCAATTTATTGCTGCTGTTGGAGGTTTTTCTAACAGCGATGTTCTAGGTAGCGCCAAAGGTTGGGCCGGTGCATTTTTATATAACGACAAGGCAAACAAGGCATTGAAAAACTTTTTTGCACGACCAGATACGATGAGTTTAGGAGTATGTAATGGTTGTCAATTATTCGTGGAATTAGGATTAATAAATCCAGACCACGACATCAAACCAAAAATGCTTCACAACGATAGTAACAAATTTGAATGTCACTTTACTAGCGTAGAAATTGCAGCAAATAATTCTATTATGTTAGAATCACTAGCTGGTACAACCTTAGGAATTTGGGCAGCTCATGGAGAAGGTAAGTTCCAGTTACCTAAACAAAAAGAGGATTACAAGATCCCAGCCACTTATGCCTACACGGGATATCCTGCAAATCCTAATGGATCTGATTACAACGCTGCAATGTTAAACAGTGAGGATGGTAGACATCTTGTAATGATGCCACACCTAGAACGTTCTACATTCCCATGGAATTGGGCGCACTATCCTAAAGACCGTAAAGACGATGTAGTTTCTCCATGGTTAGAAGCATTTGTAAATGCTAGAAAATGGTGTGAAAAACAAAATTCCTAAGGAATTTGTTTTTATTAATATGATTAAAAAACACCTCTCTTAACGAGGTGTTTTTTTAATTGTAAATTTCAATTTTATAATAAATCTAGATTTATACGGCACCATGCAATTTGTAGTTCATTATTTTTACATTTTGGTTTTCCTTTTTTCATTGCCTATATATTCTTTAGGAAAAATTGGAAACGGGCTTATTTAATTCTTCTCGCAACCATGCTGGTAGATCTTGATCATCTAGTAGCAAATCCCATATTTCAAGAAAATAGATGTAGTATAAATTTTCATCCACTGCATACTTTTTATGCGATGGCATTTTATGTAGTGTTACTGTTCTTCCGCAAGCCATTCAATATCATTGGTATCGGTTTACTTTTTCATATGCTAACTGATTTTATAGATTGCTTAATGACCTACAGTAAATGCACCGATTGCCTAGTCTCCTCTCCTATTTATGAGAGTTTACAATCAATAAGTCAATTCTTGGGCATATAATTTTATTCCTATACTTAAGAATAGTTGATACTACTAGATGTAAAACAAATATTAAAATCATAACAAACACTTTTTTATATAGTAACTTTACACCAATCGTTAGGGGTGCCGTTGTGCTGAGATTATACCCTATGAACCTGAGATGTGTAATTACAGCGGAGGAAAACGAGACTTGTAACTAGTAAATAACCATAAACCTACAAGCCACTTTCATTACCGTGAAAGTGGCTTTTTTAATATAATAATGACCCAACAAAGCATATGAATACAACCATTGACTTAATCAAAACGCAATCGCCGCTTATTCATAATATCACCAATTACGTGGTTATGAATAACACTGCAAATGCCTTACTAGCTATAGGAGCTTCACCAGTGATGGCTCATGCGATAGAAGAAGTTGAAGATATAACCACGATCTCATCATCTTTAGTAATCAACATGGGAACTCTTAGTAAATCTTGGGTAGCTGCCATGGAGCAAGCAATGAAAAAAGCAAAAGCAAACGGAATCCCTATCGTCTTTGATCCAGTTGGAGTAGGCGCGTCAAATTACCGTACGCAAACCGCTCTTCACCTAGCAGAAACTTACCAACCTGACGTAATTCGCGGTAATGCATCAGAAATTATGGCACTGGCACAATTAAGTTCAAATACAAAAGGTGTTGATAGCACGATAGACTCTAATAACGCAGTGGATGCTGCTAGCACGCTTTCGCGAAAGCTGAATAATACAATTGTAATTAGTGGTGCTACCGATTATGTCGTAACTGGTGATAAAATTGAAGAAATCACTGGTGGAAGTGCGATGATGCCTAAAATAACAGGAATGGGATGTACCGCAACCAGTATTATAGGCGCTTGTGTAGCAGTTAACAAAGACATACATAAAGGTGCTCGAGATGGAATGGAAATTATGAGTAAAGCTGGTGAGCAAGCTGAGTCTAAATCCAATGGACCTGGTAGCTTTCAAATGAATTTTATAGACGCGTTGTTTCAACTCACATAGAATATGAATAAAGCAGACTATTCTCTTATGTATGTGACTGATGAGCGCATTACAGAAGAAACCCTATTTTTTGACACGCTACAATCCAGCTTAAAAGGTGGTGTTACTATAGTGCAACTTAGGGAAAAGCTGCTGGATACTAGAGATTTTTATAATCGCGCCCTTAAAACAAAAGAGATCTGTGATTATTACAATGTGCCATTGATAATTAACGATAGAATTGATATCGCTTTAAGCATCAACGCCCATGGTGTTCATATTGGTCAACAGGATTTACCACCAGCAATCACGAGAAAAATTTTAGGATCAGATAAAATTATCGGTTGGTCAGTAAGCAATGAGGAACAAGCTCTTAAGGCTAATAGCCTAGAGATTGATTACATAGGTCTTTCTCCAGTATTTAGCACGGCAACTAAAACAGAAAATTTAGAAAGGCCATTAGGAATTTCAGGTTTATCAAGAATAAAGTCCATAAGCAACAAACCCATTATATGTATAGGAGGAATTGACCATTCAAATACGGAAGTACTTATAGAAAATGGTGCAGAAGGAATTGCTGTGGTATCCGCTATATCAACCTCTGAGCAACCTCAAAAAGCAACTGAAAATTTTAAAAAATTATTATGTCGAATTGGTACCAACAAATAAATAAATCCACTGACAGTATTCTTGCTAAGATTCAAAATCAGCCTTTCATAAAAGAACTTATGCAAGGTACATTACCTAAAGATGTATTTCAGTTTTACATTAATCAAGATGCCTTGTATTTAGCGCAATACAAAAAAGTTCTTGCCCTTGTCGGAATTAAATGCCGTAATGAAAATGAAACCCAGTTTTTTCTAGATGCAGCAACAGGAATCATACATGTTGAAAATGCTCTTCATCAACATTTTGTAAATGCCGATTCGTTTACCACAATAGCATCACCTACTTGTGAGCTTTATACCAGTTATTTGTCTAGAATTGCTCATGAAAAATCAATTACAGTAAGTATAGCAGCTGTTTTACCATGCTTTACCATTTACAAACAAATAGGCGATTATATTCTTGAGAACCAAACTAATAAAGATAATAATCCTTACCAAGAATGGATTAACACCTATGGTGGTGAGGAGTTTGCAGCATCTGTAGAACAAGCAATCAATATTGCAAACAAGTATGCACAAACAGCTAATCAAGAAGAACTCGAAATGATGAACCAAGCCTTTTTGAAAGCTTCACAATTAGAGTGGATGTTTTGGGATAGTGCTTATAGAAAGGAACAATGGGAAATTTAAAAAACACTTACCATACAGTACTTACCATTGCCGGTAGCGATAGTGGTGGCTGTGCTGGTATACAAGCAGATATAAAGAGTATTTCTGCTTGTGGTGCATTTGCTGCCAGTGTCATTACAGCCACAACAGCACAAAATACGCAAGGCGTTTTTGATATTCACCCAATACCGATTGATCATATAGAAAAACAACTAGACGCTGTTTTTACCGACATAACATTTCAGGCGGTAAAAATAGGGATGTTACATTCTTGTGAAGTGATTAAACTTATTTCAAAAAAGCTGCAAGAGTATCACGCAGTAAATGTGGTAATAGATCCTGTAATGGTAGCGACTTCAGGCGATAGATTAATCACCAACGAGGCGCTGCAAAGCTTGAAATCATTACTGCCACAAGCCTATTTGATCACACCAAATTCTAAGGAAGCAGAACTACTACTAGAACAAGAAATTAATCCCAAGAATGCACAAGAAGCAGCTCAACAACTAGCTGAAAAATACCAAACCTCGGTCTTATTAAAAGGCGGTCATATGGATCATGCTCCTGATGAAATGGTTGATATTTTATACAACTTTGAAACCGCTCAAACCATTCTGCTCAAAAATCCTAAAGTAGAAACCCGTCACACTCATGGTACAGGCTGCAGTTTATCATCTAGCATTGCTACTTTTTTAAGTAAAGGATATTCCTTGGAGAAATCAGTTGACCTTGCATGCCAATACATCAATTCGGCAATTTTAAATGGTAAGGATAAGGTGTTGGGAAAAGGCAATGGTCCCATCAATCATTTTGGATTGTAATTGTTAATGAGGATGTATTTTAGGTACGCTTTCGCGAAAGCGTAATCAAATCAAACCACTGTAAATCAAACAATCACCTTGGAAAAAGCTTATTAATCCATATCTTTAAGCTGATTATAAAAGGCGTAAAAATGACCAAAAAGTTAACTCCTATATTTAGTTTAACACTCTTTCTAATAGTAACCAGTTGTACATTAGAATCTGAATTTTCTTTACCCAACAATGAGGCAATTGATAGTGAGTTATTGGGTTTATGGAGCCCAACAAATAACCCGAAAGAATCCGTAAAAATAGAACGTCGTACTGATAAAAGATACAAGTTAACTCTAATAGATGGAGATGATCAAGAGGAGTTAATCGCCTACTCTACTACCATAAGAGAAAGAAAAATTTTGACTATAATCACGGAAGATGAAGTTGGTCTGAGTTACCAATTCTATGGGATCTCAATGACAAACAACTCTCTTACCTATAGTGAAGTCAATAATCAAATAAGAGAGGAAAAATTTGAATCCCAACAAGATTTATATGATTTTTTCCTCACTCATATTGAGAAAGATTACTTTTTTAAGAATCCTGAAACTTTAAAAAAATATCCCATTAATCTAAAATGCATTACTCGGGATCAACAGTTTAAATTGAAAGTTATAAAGTAAAAATCTGAATCATAATCTTATTGTTTTTACAAGTCACTTCTTTAAGAAATCTTACCTTCGTCGTAATTTTTACAGCCCTTTTTGGGCTATTTTTAAACAGCTATAATGACACAATTTTGGACTAAAAAATCCGAAGAAGAGATTAAGAAGATCGTATTCAATGCATTAGATAAAAATATAAATTATGACAAGGAAGGAGTTATAGGGGTACCTGCTTCCTATTTAGACGACAAGGTTTTTAATCAAGATGCCACCTTTCTTAAAGACGCTCCTTTTATGTACGCACTAGTGAAAAATCCCAATCACATAGGTTGTCATACTTTAGGAAATTCTGAATCTTTTTTTGAAGGTACACATGCAATCGAAAAAGATCTTATTGAAATTTGTGCTGTAGATATTTTAAAAGGAATACCACATGAACAAGATGGTTACGTAGCATCGGGAGGAACTGAAGCTAATATTCAGGCCATCTGGATTTATCGTAACTATTACATGCAGCAAATGAATGCATCTCGTGATGAGATAGCAATTGTTTGTAGTAAAGACAGCCACTATTCCATGGATAAAGCTGCAAATCTATTATCGATCAATATTCACAAATATGATGTAAATGAACATACTAGGGAAATTACAGCAGCAAGTGTCGAGCAAACTCTTACAAGCGCAAAAAATAAGGGTATAAAATACTTTATTGTGGTTGCAAACATGATGACAACCATGTATGGATCAGTTGATAATATTGAAACAATAATAGATTCTTTAAAAAAACTGAAGTGTGAATATAAAATCCATGTAGATGGTGCTTACGGTGGCTTTTACTACCCTTTTACCATAAAAAACAACTTACTTACCTTTCAAAATCCTGAAATCACATCCTTTACACTTGATGCTCATAAAATGGCACAGTCTCCTTATGGAACAGGAATTTTCTTGATAAGAAAAGGTTTTATGAAGTATGTAAACACCCAAGAAGCAAGTTATGTGGAAGGTCAAGATTTTACACTTGTAGGTAGCCGTTCAGGAGCCAATGCCATCGCGGTATGGATGATATTGGCAAAAAATGGACCTTATGGTTGGCAGGAAAAAATATTTATACTTCAAAAAAGAGCTGAATGGATTTGTAAGGAGCTAGAGCAACTTAATATAAAATACTATCGTAACCCCATGTCGAATATCGTTACTATAGGATCCAGTTATTTAAATCCAGAATTGGTTAAAAAATATGGTCTAGTACCAGACAATCATGTATCACCTAAATGGTATAAAATTGTAATTATGGAGCACGTTACTGTAGATAAACTAGCTCTTTTCATCAATGACATAAAGGAAACTGTTTAACAGCTTTGAACTTTAAAAGACCAAAATTTATACGAAACCTGATAGCGTTTAGCATTAGATAGATTAAAACTAATCGGTATACGTAAATAGCTTTTTTTATTTTTTTTAAGGTTTATACTTCAGGGATACAACTACTTTTGGCATCTGAATTTTTCTAAAACTTGAAGGAGAAAAGAACTCATATTTTAAGTCCTATTGTACTTGCTGCCATTTATGTATTTGGAATAGTTAACTGTATTAATACAGTTAATATTTCAAATGTTTCTATTCAAGAAAATAACATATCCACAGATAAAATAGAATCTGTTGGGAATGACCTATTTGCCCATGCTACACTTTCGGATAGCAGCATTTATAGTCTTTCTGAATACAGCGACTATAATGGTTTTAGAAGTAAGACATCACCATCATTCCATAGCTCTCTTGTATTTTCAAATGAAATAAAGGCAAGACTAAAACAATATACCAATTATCATTTTTCTTTATCATTTAGGTATAGAAAATCAGACCTAATATTTCCTTTTCATTACTTCTGGTAGTTAGTAGCTTTTTAATCTGAATCAGATTAAAGCTACGATAAAGTGCTGTAACCTTTACAGTACTAAAAAACATACTATCAATTTAAATTAAAATAATGAATACAGGAATAGCCTTTATAGGCATCGTATGTGTTGCAATTTGTGCAATACCGTTTTTACTCACGTACAGCTCACGTAAAAGAAAACAAAATTTAGAAAAGAAGGAATTTGATACTTTCTTAATGAAACATCAAGCACAACTCGGTTATAGCGAGTCTTGCGGCAACTATAATATCGGTATAGACCAGAATAAAATGAAATTGTATTTTCAGCTTCATACAAAGCACCTCATAGAGCAGGAAGTGGTTAACCTTGATGAAATGAGTCATGCCGAAACTAAACGATATAATTCTAAAAAGGGAACTATAGATAAGCTCGTCATGATACTCTATCCTAAGGACAAAAACCTACCTAGTACTTTTCTAGATTTTTATGATATCAATTTGAGTTATTTGCCTAGTGGTGAAATTGAATCTATTGAAAAATGGCAAGACGTTATAAACAAAACCATTAAACATAACTAAAGTCCATAATGTGGTTTTTCATTTTTTTATTTTCACAATAAGAATGAAAAACCACATCAAATTCTGACAATCTTCTTGAGAAGAATTTTAAAAAATTAATATAATAAACTCTATTAACACAAGATTAATACTCTACAACAACTAATTATAGATGACTGATTAACAATACTTTATTTTAGTGTTAATGATTTTTACAGCGTTAAAATATTACTATCATTTTAGATAGTTATTGCTCACCAAAAACACTATAGTTACTTTTGCTACTATAATTTTTATAGTACAATATTGATATGGAACATACAGACATTATAGAAGCATTAAAGTGGAGATACACAACAAAATCTTTTGACCCTTCTAAAAAAATATCTAAGGAAAATGAAGAGAAAATTAAAGAATTACTTCAGTGGAGCCCTTCATCAATTAATTCTCAACCTTGGCATTTCGTATTAACGTCAAGTGAAGAAGGAAAAGAACGACTTGCAAAAGGAACCGCTGGATTTTTTAGCTTTAATGAATCCAAAGTGACTCAAGCTTCACATGTTGTCTTGTTTTGTACAAAAACTGAAATTAGCGATCAATATTTAAGCGAAGTAACAGATAAAGAAGATGAAGATGGTCGTTTTGCAAATGAAGATTTAAAGGAACAAAACCTAGGAGCCAAAAAATTATTTACTAATATTCATAGGTATGACTTAAAAGATGCCCAACATTGGATGGAAAAACAAGTTTATTTAAACATTGGTAATTTCCTTCTAGGTGTGGCTGCACTTGGAATAGATGCTGTACCTATGGAAGGTATTGATATGAAAGCTCTAGATGAAGAGTTAGGTTTGCGTGAGAAAGGTTTTTCTTCTATTGTTATGGTTGGATTGGGTTACCGTTCTGAAGATGATTTTAATGCCAAACTACCTAAATCTCGTTTGAATCAGGACGACATTATCACAGTGATATAATAGAATTTAGAATTTAAGTGAACAAAGCCTTTGAGAATTCTCAAAGGCTTTGTCTATTAACAACATATTAATTTATCTAGGTATTCAACAGGATTATCTTTGTTGATGTAATGAATTCCATTAGTCATGAATAAACTAATCCCGTTTTTACTGAGTATTATTTTCTTAAGCTGTCAAACTGAACAGAAAAAACAAATTACCCAAGTAATTTCCTTTAAAGGTCAACAAGTAACTGGGGTAACTGCTACAAATACAGGAAGGTTATTTGCTAATTTTCCTAGATGGCGCAACAATGTTGAAAATTCAGTCATTGAAATTTCAGATTCTGGGGTTGCGACACCTTATCCCAGTAAAGATTGGAACAACTGGAATCTAGGAGCTCCTATTCATGATAGCTTATTTGTTGCGGTTCAATCGGTAGTAGCCTTTGAAAACCATTTATATGTTCTGGATACAAGAAACCCCTTGTTCAAAGGGGTTATTGGACAACCTCGCATTTATGATTTTGATTTAAATACCAATCAACTGCTCAATACATACTTTTTGTCTCAAGGTAGTTATCATCATGACTCATATATCAATGACCTTAGAGTGGACAAAAAATTAAATAAAATTTATTGTACAGATTCTGGTCATGCCGGTCTCGTAATAATTGATATGGAATCTGGAAATTCTATCAGAGTTTTGGATAATCATGAATCTACGCTCGCGCAAGTAGACAAACTTACTTTTGACAACGGTGATTGGAAAAATACAGTTCATTCCGATGGTATTGCCCTGGATACTGTAAATGACGAATTATATTTTCATGCACTTACAGGTTATAAATTATATAAGATTTCAACGCAGTCACTTAACTCTGGCAATGTAAATATCATAAAGAACAACGTACAGTTTGTGGCACAAACTCCAGCTCCAGATGGAATGATAATAGATAGCAACGGAACACTTTATTTAGCTGATCTTGAAAAAAATAAGATTATGCAGTATAATATTAATCAAGGAGAACTGTCTGTTTTAGCTCAGGGCGAAAACATAAAATGGGCAGACACATTTACGCTACACGACAATAGACTGTATTACACAAATTCTAGAATTAATGAGGCTCAAGATGACATAAGCCAATTAGAATTTTCAATTAATTACATTGAATTATAAATTCACGTTATTCTAATGGATGAATAATTTTGTTTTCAGGAATTTCAGAAATAACTTCCTTCATGAGGTCTTGAATCATCAATTGGAGTTTATTAAGCAACGTTTTCTTTACAAAATACTTATGGGTAATTATTCCTACCGATCTGGATGGAACAGGTGTATCAAAATGTACCAATTTACCTTGATCATGCTCGGTAAAATCTAAGGTAGCTATTTGAGGTAATATAGTTAAACCATTACTCGCTTTGGTAAATCTTATAAGGCCGTCTAGCGATCCAGATCTAAATTCAAGATTAGAATCTTCATCAACCTGTCGAGAAGACTGTTCACAAATTTGATGTACTTGAGTTTGTAAACAATGACCTTGTTTTAATAACCACAACTTGGAATAATCTAAATTTTTAATAGAAATAGGTCCTTCAGTAGATTTTTCCCTGCAATCATAAATTAAAAATGGTTCAACAAACAGTTCTTTTTCATTAAGATCTTTATCCTTTATAGGTAAAGCGAGTAAACCAATATCTAAAGATCGATTTTTTATGGCTGCTACAATCTCGTCAGTTTGTAATTCATCCACAATTAAATTTACATAGGGAAATTTAGTGGCAAACTTGTGTAAAAATAAGGGTAATAAGTAAGGAGCTATTGTGGGAATCACCCCTATTTTTAATTCACCCATGAGCTCACCTTTCAACTCTTTAACCAGTGCTCCTAACAGTCCAATATCATTGTTTATAGTCCTTAAACGTTCAACGATTATAGCTCCTTCACGAGTGACTGAAACAGGTTTGGACTTACGATTAAAAATTTTAATTCCAATTTCATCTTCAAACCTTGCAATCATCGTGCTTAAGGTAGATTGACTTACAAAGCATTTATCGGCTGCGGCTTCAAAATTTCTTAAATCAACAACCGCTAGAATGTATTTAAACTGTTGAATATTCATATACAAATATAATATCTACCATGTCGATATTAACATTGATTTTTTAGTTTTTATAAATAAAACAACGCGCCTAGTTTTGTGCCAAATTCAATTAAACAATACACTATGCGCAAGATTTTAATAATTTCCGCAATTGCACTGGTAGCTATAGCATCCGTAGCTTTTACCATGCATGTTAACAGTTATTCAGACAAGACTTCAACGTCTGAATCTGGCAGCTGTCCATTTGGTTTTGACCAACCTAAATCAACAGGAAACAGAATTAAAGGAGAAGGAAAAACCAATCAAGAATGGTGGCCTAATTCATTAGATTTAAGTGTCCTTAGACAAAATAGCGATAAATCAAATCCACTAGGAGAAGATTTTGATTACAAAAAAGAATTTGAAAGTTTAGACTATGCGGCTTTAAAAGCTGATGTAAAAAAAGCACTTACCGATTCAAAAGATTGGTGGCCAGCAGACTTTGGTAACTATGGTGGATTATTCATAAGAATGGCATGGCACAGTGCCGGTACTTATAGGACTGGTGATGGTCGTGGTGGTACTCGAGAAGGTAAACAACGTTTTGCTCCTCAAAACAGTTGGCCTGATAACGCAAACCTTGATAAGGCAAGAAGATTACTTTGGCCAGTTAAACAAAAATACGGTCAAAAAATTTCATGGGCAGATTTAATGATTCTGGCAGGAAATGTATCCTTTGAATCCATGGGCTTTGAAACACTAGGTTTTGCCGCTGGTAGAGAAGATACATGGGAGCCACAAACAAGTGTTTATTGGGGTTCAGAAAATGAAATGCTAGGTGACGATAGATTCAATGAAGAAAGAGAACTAGAACAACCACTTGCTGCTGCACAAATGGGTTTAATTTATGTAAATCCAGAAGGGCCAAATGGAAATCCAGATCCAGTACTTGCAGCACACGACATACGCAAGACCTTTGGACGTATGGGAATGAACGATGAGGAAACAGTTGCTCTTATTGCTGGTGGACATACCTTGGGTAAAACACATGGTGCCGCGAGTGGTGAGAATTTAGGAAACGCTCCAGAAGAATCAGGGATTGAAGAACAAGGATTAGGATGGAGCAGTACTTTTAAATCTGGTAAAGGAGCCGATGCTGTAACGTCGGGTCTTGAAGTAACCTGGACTCTTACTCCTACACAATGGAGTAATGGATATTTTAAATCACTTTTTGAAAATGAATGGAAACTAGTAAAAAGTCCTGGTGGCGCACATCAATACGAGGCTGTAAATCCTAAAAAAATGTATCCACATGCCTTTGATAAGGATAAAGAAGTTAAACCTACCATGCTCGTAACTGATCTATCCATGATTAAGGATCCAGAGTATCGTAAGATTTCTAAAAGGTTTTATGAAAACCCAAAAGAATTTGATAAAGCTTTCGCGAAAGCGTGGTTCAAACTAACACATAGAGATATGGGTCCTAAATCCACTTACCTAGGACCTGAAGTTCCTGCGGAAGAATTTATCTGGCAAGATCCTATACCTGCTTTAGATCACAAACTGGTTTCTGCTAAAGATGTTGATCTACTTAAAAAAGAAATCAAAAACTCTGGTTTAAGTACTAGTGAATTAGTTTCAACAGCATGGGCTGCCGCAGCTACTTACAGGGATGGTGATAGACGTGGTGGAGCAAATGGCGGTAGAATAAGATTAGAACCACAAGTAAGCTGGGAATCAAACAACCCGAATCAACTTAAAAAAGTTTTAAAAGTTTATGAGGAAATAAAATCAAATTTTGATTCCAATACAACAAAAATTTCTATAGCCGATTTAATTGTTCTAGGTGGAAATGTAGCCATAGAAGACGCTGCAAAAAAAGCAGGATATACCATTGAAGTTCCTTTTACACCTGGTAGAATGGATGCGTCACAAGAACAAACAGATATTGATGGAGTTAACCTGCTAGAACCTATCGCCGATGGTTTTAGAAACTATCAAGAAAAAGAATATACGCTTACCCCAGAACAATTACTGATTGACAAGGCTCAACAACTTACATTAAGTGCGCCAGAAATGACGGTCCTTGTAGGTGGTATGAGAGCCCTAGGAGCAAACTACGATAATTCGTATGTAGGAGTTTTAACTGATAATCCTGGTGTACTTACTAATGATTTCTATCGCAATCTTTTAAGTATGAATTATAAATGGAAAGCTATTGAAGGAGAAAACAATCTGTTTGAAATCATCGATCGTTCTAACAATAAAGTAATGTGGAAAGCAACTAGAGCAGATCTTATTTTTGGATCAAATTCTGAATTAAGAGCTTTATCTGAAGTTTATGCCAGTGACGATGCCAAGGAGCGATTTATAAACGACTTTGTACAAGCATGGAGTAAAGTAATGAATCTAGATCGATTCGACATTAATTAAAGAGTAATTGATTTTTATGATAAGCGGTTTTAAAGATTTTTAAAACCGCTTTTTTTATTCTTAACTTATTTTGAACCTAAGCCACACGCCTAATTCTTATTTTTACCACATGGCCCAATTGAAACCTATTAATGCGTTTACATCTACCTTACCTGCAGATCCAGTAGATGAAAATTACCGACGACAAGTAAGTCAAGTAGCGTACTCTTTTGTACAACCAGAACACTTTATCAACAGTGAGGTTCGACATACATCATCGCTAACCGAAGAGCTAGGTTGGGATCCCATTTATATGGATAGCAAGGAATTTAAAGCTGTATTTGGCAGTAAACAAATTATAGAAAATAGCAAGCCTTATGCAATGGCCTATGCTGGTCATCAATTTGGTAATTGGGCTGGTCAATTGGGTGATGGTCGCGCCATCAATCTTTTTCAACTAGAAACTGATATTGGATTGCAAACTTTTCAACTTAAAGGTGCAGGACCTACACCCTATTCAAGAAATGGAGATGGATATGCAGTTTTAAGGTCCTCTATAAGAGAATACTTGTGTGCAGAAGCAATGCATCACCTTGGCATTCCAACCACACGTTCACTCACAATAGCTACTACTGGTAAACAAGTTTTAAGGGATGTTATGTATGATGGAAATCCAGAATATGAACAAGGTGCCATAGTTTGTCGGGTAGCTCCTAGTTTTATAAGGTTTGGTAATTTTGAATTATTTGCGGCACAAGGAGATCAAGAAAACTTAAGAAAACTGCTGGATTATACCATTGAGCATCACTTTCCACAAGTATCTGCACTTGATAAAGAAGGATATCTAAAGTTTTTTGAAATTGTGTCTCAACGCACACTGGACATGATTATTCACTGGCAACGAGTAGGATTTGTTCATGGGGTAATGAATACAGATAACATGAGTATCTTGGGCCTTACGATTGATTATGGACCGTATGGATGGTTAGAACCTTATGACCACGGTTGGACTCCAAATACGACTGACCGACAACACAAAAGATACCGTTATGGTGCACAACCCGAAATTGGATTGTGGAATTTGCTTCAGCTGGCAAATGCACTCTATGAAATAATCGATGATCAATCTGGATTAGAACAAGTTTTAGACAATTACAAAATTCAATATCAAGAAAAACATCTTGATATGATGAGGAATAAGCTAGGTTTTCTTCATAAAGATAGTAACGATCAACAATTAGTAACACAGCTCATACAAACCCTTCATCTTCACGAGGTAGATTACACGTTCTTTTTCAGGGAATTGCAGCATTTGGACAGAAACATGGATACTACCATTATGCTAGATAAACTTGCCATTGCTTTTTATGATTTTGAACAATTAAGTGAACCTCATCGATTAAGATGGTTGGACTGGTTATCGGTTTATAAGTCACGAATTCAACTAGATTATTCTAAATTTCTTGAATCCAAACAGTTTACTAATGATGATGAGGATGTTGTTAATCTCGCTTTCGCGAAAGCGAGATCTGAAAAATTAATTACAACAAATCCTAAATACGTCCTGCGCAATTACATAGCTCAACAAATTATTGATCAAGCTGAAAAAGGAAATTATTCCATGTTCCACGAAGTTTATCGGGTATTGCAACATCCATATGACGAGCAACCAGAATTTGAAAAATACTATGCCAAAAGACCCGAATGGGCCAAAACTAAAGTGGGCTGCAGTATGTTAAGTTGTAGTAGTTAAACAATTTAAAACTTATAGGTGTTAAATTTTCAATTTCCACATCGTTATAATTGGAATTATTCCTATTTTTGGAACTATTCCAATTATGAATTTACAAGAGCAAGATTTTGTTATAGTAGACCTAGAAACTACAGGTAGTGGACTGGGCGGAAATCGCATCACAGAGATATGTATGGTGCGCCTGCGAGGTGAAGAAATACTAGATAAATATACCAGTCTAGTGGATCCCCAAATGCTTATTCCTGATTTTATTACTAGTCTCACAGGTATTGATAATGAAATGACTAGTAGCGCTCCGCTTTTTGAGGAGATTGCTCAGGATATATTAGATTTTACTAAGGATGCTGTTTTTGTAGCACATAATGTGAGTTTTGATTACAACGTTTTACGGAATGAATTTAAAAGGTTGGAACTACCATTTACCCGTAAAAAATTATGTACGGTAAGATTGTCTAGAAAAATTATTCCTGGGTTTCCTAGTTACAGTTTAGGACGTTTGTGTAATTCATTAGGTATCGACCTTGTAAACAGGCATCGCGCTGAAGGTGACACTGATGCAACGGTAGAATTATTTAAATTACTGCTTACAAAACCCAATGCAATCGAAGTGATGCTAAAGGCTCTTAAGCCCAAAAGTCGTGAAGGAACTTTTCCACCACACCTAGATCGATCTCAATTTAATGAGTTACCAGAAGTTCCCGGAGTTTATCTTTTTAAAAATCAAGCACAGAAGGTCATTTATGTAGGAAAAGCAATTAATTTAAAGAAAAGGGTACTCTCTCATTTTTATAACAAACGCAGTAAGTCCTATCATATGTGTCAAGAAATTCATCACATTGAACATATTCCAACTGGTAGTGAATTGGTTGCGCTGTTGCAAGAGGCAGAACTTATTCTTCACTACTACCCAAAATATAATGCTGCACAAAAAAAACCTAGACGTTCCTACCAGATTTTATATTATAAAAATCAAAAAGGCGTAATTCAGTTTGCGGTAGGAGTTATGAAATCCTACGACTCTAGATTAGTTACTCATTACAGTCGAGCACACGCCGTAGAACAACTGGAACAATTGTGTGAGGAATATAATCTGTGTCCTAGATATTGTAGTTTTAACACTAAAGAACATTGCACCAGCCATTATAAAATAAAATCATGTAAAGGAGTATGTAGAGAAGAGGAACTTGTTCAACTATATAACATACGAGCTAATCAAGCGATTAAAGCTTTACAAGAGACCAATGCTACTTTTTTTATTCAAGAACAAGGTAGAACCGAAGATGAATTTTGCTTGGTGATGGTCAAGGATGGTGAGTATGTAGGTTTTGGGTTTGTACCCAATCATGAATCTATAGAATCGGTAGAACAAGCAGAAAGCTATATTGAATCTAAAAAGCCTAATTATCACACCTCTCAAATTTTAAGAGCCTATATAGAAAAAAGGCCTGGTAAACGATTAGAGATAAATAATTGGAGTACTGCTGTTTAAACTTAGTTTTTAAAGCCGTTATTTTCAAGTTTACCAAAAAAGTAAAACGTCACCATAGCTTTATGGTGACGTTTTTGTATTTACCTATTGCTTTGCATAGCGTCCTTATAGTCTGACGCTAGGCTTTTCTTTTGATTTTCAGAAAGTGATTTTCCTGCAAGTTGAAAAACCTCGTGCTCTTCTTCATCAAGGTGATGTATGACTTTATCGGCTAGGTTTTTCATGTGTGCCAGCCATGCGCTACTATCAAAGTCTGTGTCATTCAATTTTTCTATTAACTCATCAATTTCATGATGTTCGGCGACGCTGTGTCTTGCTTTATCTTGTGTAAGGTCATCCTTAAATAAAGGAACGTAAAAGTACTTCTCCTCTGCGTCGGCATGGATTTGGAGCTCTTTTTTAAGCTCTTCCCAAATGTTTCTTCTAAATTCACTATCACCAGAGGTGTCTAGTAACTTTTTACAATAATCACGTTGTTTCTCATGGTCTTCTCTTATGGCTTCAAAAATGTTCATAGTATTTTGGTTATAGAGTTAATTTTCCTTTTGTTCCTATATCAGTAGGTGTACCGGTTAAGGCTGTAAAACCTAGCTTAATCATATTACTAAGTGCATTGCTTTTAGTATCCCAATACTGACCTTCAAATGGTTGAAATTTTAAAATAGTAATGGAAGTATCCTCTTCATTTTCGAACCAATTATTATCAATATTTGAGTACAGCTCTTTAATCAATTCTCTGTCATGAGAAATTATCGTTTCTCCATATACAATTAGGAACTGGTGGCTTGAAGGATCTGAAAACACAATTTGAGATTCTGCATCAATTTGAATATTCTGATTGTGCTCACTATCCTTTTTACTAAAGAATAAAATTGTTCCATCGTCCTCTACCCTTTTTAAGGTCATGGGAATTGAGTGAATAGGAAATTTATCAAGTGCGGTTTGTAGGATTCCAGTTTGAATTTCTCTGGTTAATTCTAGGTACTTTTCTCTTGCTTCTCGTTGGGTTAAATTCATGTTGCTTGTTTTTCTTTTAAAGCTATTGAACTTAAAAGGGCAAGCGTATTAATGAAATATGAATTAACAGAATTTAAGACTGATTGTCACAAGTTTTCAGAACTTAATTTTATTAAGAAGATTTTAAGTTTAACTCCTTCATTTATTAATCATTAAATAACAATTCGTTAAGACAAAAAACTGTGCTTGCATATTAAATTTGAAAAAAAAGCAAACAATGAAAGAGTACTATCTAACCAATGGTTATAGTGATTACAAAAGAAAGGTAATGACTGATGACAATTCAACTAAGGAAAAACCCAAGGTTGAACCTCAAGAGCTATTTGATACAAGGTATCAAAGTAAACTTTAAACGGCTGGTTTCCCAGCCGTTTTTTTATTCTGTAGTATAGTGAAACTTAAAAGGACTCTAATAGGATTGTGTTGTTAACCACTTGTATGGAGACCATTCCATCTTCTACAGAAAGTATTTTATCGGAATAAGCATCTCTAATCTCAGTTGCATTAGGGAATACTTTTTTAACTTCGATAGTAGTTGGACCGTTAGATAAACCAGTTCCTACTAGTACGTCGTCTACGACTCCATTTTTATTGTAAAAACGGGCGAACAACACGCCTTGTCCATCGTGTTCTAGTTTAAAATGTTTTCCGGCTCCTACTGCAGGATGATTAGATCTAAATGTTCCTAACTTTTGATAATGAGACAACAAATTGTTGTCGATAGCATTCCAATTCATCATAGAACGTAGATTAGCATCACCCAAAGCTCCGTCAACTATCAATTGTCTTGCAGTTTCATCACCGTAGTAGGTTTGTGCCATTCCTGGAGCGAGTAGTAGCTTTGTAGCTGCTTCATACCTTTTTTCTCTTCTAGGATCAAATGGTTGCCCATCATCATGACTGCTTATGTAGTTCATGAAGTAAGCTTTATCATTTGGATCTTCGTTCAGTAAGCTTTCGCGAAAGCTATCATACTTACTAAATAATTCTTCATAACTAGCCTGTGCATGTCTTTTGAAACCAAAATTGATCATGCCGTCATAACCATAATCGAAATAATCTACTTGATTCTCTTCACTGAATGGAAAAGGTCTACCACCTGCTACTTCCCAACCATATAACTCACCTAAAACGAAAAACTCATCGTCATGAATCATTAAATCAGGATGGTTGGACTTCCATTTTTCAAATGCTTTTTTGGATTGATCAATAAAGGTTTGCCATACATCTTCTTCAACATGTTTAACTGTATCTACTCTAAATCCATCTACACCTGTTTCACGTGCATAATCAGTAACCCATTTAATAAGATAATTAGAAGGTGTACGTGGTAAACCTGTTTCCTCAAAGAAGGCATCGATTTCTTGTATTTCTTGTTCGTATCTACCTTCTTTTTTCCATTTCTGAATTAAGATTTCTGGTAATTCGACTTCTTTACTACTATTCGTTAAAATATCTGGTAAATTGTTAGTTAGTGTACAGTCAACAGCTGTCGCTTGATCTTGATAGGTGCAGGTAGGTGTAGTTCGCACCCAATCTGATGGCCAAACGGGATCTAACTCGGTTACAGGACCTGTGTGGTTAATAACCACATCTAGTAAAACTCTTATATCCTGATCGTGAGCTTTTTGAACTATGGTTTTAAATTCCTCGTAAGTTCCATAGCTGGGTTCAATAGCTGTCCAATCCTTTGCCCAATATCCATGAAAAGCAAAAGTGTTTCCTGTTCCTTCATCAACGCTGCCATGAATTTGTTCCCAAATAGGTGTAAGCCATATTGCATTTACTCCTAAATCAGAGAAGTAACCTTCATCTAGCTTTTGTATAATCCCTGCAAAATCACCACCTCTAAAATCTCTAAGTTTTCCTGTCTCTAGGTCTCTTTTTATAATGGTGTCATTAGTGGTATCACCGTTTTTGAATCTATCTGTAAGTAAGAAATAAACATGTGCGCTTGACCAATCAAACACCTTTTCTGGAACGGCAACATCGGCATTATCTTTTGAATTACATGATGTTATAACCAATGCAATTAGCAAAAAGAAAAGTAAATAGATATGTTTCATGAAATAAATTTGTGTACTAAAATACATTCACAATTGTTTTTTATAATGTTATCAGATTTATAAATAATACAACGTTGTAGTTTGTGATCTAAGGACAATATCTTTGTAATCGATTTATGAATAAATATGTAGACGTTTTTATAAGTAGTTTTAAAGGCTATTTTAATTATTTAATTCATGAGGTTACACATCCTGAATGGGGTAGTTATTTTTATGGATTGTTATTACTATCCATGGTTGTTTATGTCTTGGAAATTATTATTCCATGGAGAAAAAAGCAGTCGGTAGTTCGCAAGGACTTTTGGTTGGATCTTTTTTACTTACTATTTAATTTCTTTTTGTTTTCACTTATAGGCTATAACGCAGTCAGTGATGTTTTTGTGACCCTGTTTAACGATGGATTGCGAGGTATAGGCATTACCAATCTAGTAGCTGTTGAAATACAATCCTGGCCAGTATGGGCACAGTTGCTAACGATGTTCATAATAGCAGACTTTATCCAATGGAATATTCATAGGCTACTTCACAGAGTGCCTGCTTTGTGGCGTTTTCATAAGGTGCATCATAGTGTTAAGGAACTGGGTTTTGCCGCTCAATTTAGATTCCATTTTATGGAAACTATAATTTATAAGAGCTTGCAATATATACCACTGGCAATGATTGGATTTGGAATACAAGAGTTTTTTGTGGTACACATGATTGCGATTTTAATAGGTCATTTAAATCATGCTAACTTAAACTGGGATTATGGACCATTAAAATATGTTTTTAACAATCCCAAGATGCATTTATGGCATCATGCAAAAAAGCTTCCTAAAGAACATCCTTATGGTGTTAATTTTGGTCTATCCTTAAGTATATGGGATTATTTATTTAAAACGGCTCATCAACCCTACAATGATCCTTATTTAGAATTGGGATTTGAAGGTGATGAGAATTATCCTGATGACTTTATTAAACAAACCATAAAAGGATTTGATAAAAATCAATCCTAATTAGATTCTTCCTGGACTAAATATTCGCTTTTTAAAGCCAAAAAGATCTGCTAGTTTTTCAGCCTCGTATTGGGCTGTTTGCTCATCTTCAAGTTGTAATAGTAATAATCTTTGATAATGATTTTCAGTGAGTAAGCAAATTCTAAAAACTTGTTTTTTGGAACTGCTAGTAACCATTGATCTACTTGTTAAGGTCGTTTTTTCTGTAAAGGAAAGTACCGATATATCCGTGTATGGGCTTAATGTTTCCCATGTTCCAAATTTGATAAATAATACTTGAGTGTATGATTTTAATCGATTTTGATTCTTGTCTAATAAAACGCCTTTACGTGAAAGTAATATAGCAAAACCAACAAGTGTGATACAAATTCCAACAACAACATTTGAAGTAATCCCTACCAAACCGATTATGATAAATAATCCACTTAAAATTCTTGTAACAGGTGGAAAAAGCCAACTTGTTTTAAAATTATGCATTATAAACCATAGTGTTTTTTAAGCATGTTCTCATACATTTTTTCAGGTAGGATTTTTTTGAGAACGATGGAGAACTTTTGTAAAAAGCTACCTACTTTATAGTGAATTCCGGGATTCTTTGCTTTTAATATTTTTTCTACTGTATATGCAACCTCCATGGGATCATTACCATCATCCACATGTTCATCTATGAGCTTTAAGGTGTGTGAATAACCTTTTTCATAATCACTACCGGCAACAACGGGTGCGTGGTACCTACCTGCTGCGATATTTGTAGCAAAATCTCCAGGTGCTAGGTTACTAAAATGAATATTGAGGTGAGCACACTCCATACGATATGCTTCAGTCGCTATTTCTAGCGCTCCTTTTGAAGCACTGTAAATGCCTCGATAAGGTAATCCCATGTATCCAGCGATACTAGTAATATTTATAACTTGTCCCCTTTTTTGTTTACGCATTATTGGTAAAACAGCTTTTAACACCCTAAGAGGACCATAAAAATTAGTTTCCATAGCATGTTTTACCTCATCAATTGGAGTTTCCTCAATTGGTCCAGTAATACCAACACCTGCATTATTAATTAAAACGTCAATGGTAGTTTCTTTTTGTAAAATAGACGCAACACAGTTGTGCGCCGATTCTAAATCATGAACATCAAGTGCGACTAATTCAAAAGGTAAATTAGAATACTTATTAGGATTTCTACTTGTACCATACACCTTGTAATCTAGTGATGAAAGATGTGTAGCTATGGATTTACCAATACCAGATGAAGCGCCAGTAACAAGAACCACTTTATTCATATTAGTCTTAATATCAGGTAGTTAAATTTCAATGAAGTGTACAAAAAAAGGCAAGCTACCTACATCACACCGCTACGACCGCTTACCTTTGCTGCGTTCCCGCCCTGGAGGAGTTCAGCAGGAGCTGGTTGTGTAGGACTTGCCCGGTGCAAATATATAATCTTGTATGACTGTCACAAAGGATTAACTGTATTTTTATGAGTATATTTCGACTGAATTTTAAGTTGTACTATGAAATTAAAATCGATCGCTATAATTGCGACAATAGCACTCTCATTATCAGGATGTAAGACTGAACTGGAAAAATTCTCTTCAAACTACAGTTTAGAAATTTCCAACCCAAAATCGGTATATACACAGAATGATGAAATAAAAATTAGCCTTATCGATGACGCTGGTATAGGTATGGACAGTATAAAATGGTACCGCAATGCTCAACTTTTAAAAGAGGTTTCGGGTAGTACGCTTTCGCGAAAGCTGGCTAACGAACCTTTAGGTAACATTACCTATAAAGCTCGTATTTATAAAGACGGGAAAATAACGGCTGCCACAACACAGGTTACTCAGTATTCCAACAAACAGCCTAATATGATTAAAACTGTGGTGACTAATAGGTTTCCTCATTTGACAGAAGCTTATACACAAGGTCTAGAGTTTTATGGAGATAGTTTATATGAAAGTACTGGACAATATCGTGAGAGTGATTTAAGAATCACCAATCCAACTACTGGTGAGGTAATTAAAAAAATCGAATTACCTGCCAATGAATTTGCAGAAGGTATGACCATATTAAACGATAAAATTTATCAACTTACCTGGCGCAGTAACAAAGGATATGTTTATGATCTTAACTTGAACAAATTAGATGAATTTAGATACAACGAGAGTAAAGAAGGCTGGGGTCTTACTAACGATGGTAAACATTTACTGAAAAGTGATGGTAGTGCCAAAATTTGGAGGATAGATCCAAACACTTATGAAGAGTTAGGGTACATTGAAGTTACTAGTAATGATCGACGCATTGATAAAATCAATGAATTGGAATTTGTAAATGGTAAAATTTATTGCAATGTGTATCAAAATGATTTAATCATGGTTGTAAATCCAGAAAATGGTGCTGTAGAATCATTTATTAATGTTAAGGATTTACGCAATGAGATACCTAATTGGGATAAAGACAATAACGTACTTAATGGAATCGCTTACCGTAATGAAACTGGTAAGTTCTATGTAACAGGAAAAAGATGGAACACTCTTTTTGAAATTGAATTACAATAGTGAAAGAGGAACTTCCTATCTACTCGAAAGAACTTTTTGTAACGGACGAACATATAGATCAAAATGGACATGTAAATAATGTAATCTATGTGCAATGGGTTAATGATATCGCACTGGAGCATTGGTTTTCAAAGTCTAACCAAAAACAACAAAAAGAGGTATTATGGTTTTTAGTAAAGCATACCATCAACTATAAAAGTCAAGCGGTTATCGGTGACCGAATTATTATTAAGACTCAGGTAGGACGAGCAACAAATGTGAGATATGAACGTTTGGTAAATATTTACAATGCAGATAGTAATCAATTACTAGCAAGTTCAAAAACAGATTGGTGCGCTGTAAACCCTGATGGAAAAATAATTAAGATCTCTCAAGAAATTAGAGATTTATTTGAAGTGAAATAGTATGAAATACTTTTTAGGCGTTTTAGGAATTCTAATTTTATTGATCACAGGAACCTCGTGTAGGGATGATTTTTCGTTTGAACCTAGCACAGGAAATCTAGAATTTTCTCAAGATACTGTGTTTTTAGATACTGTATTTTCTACAATTGGTAGCAGCACTAGGACACTCAAAGTTTACAATAGAAGTTCAGACAACATAGTAATTCCTAGAGTAGCACTTGCCGATGGCACTAATTCAAAATACCGATTAAACGTTGATGGAATACCTGGTCAAGTGTTTGAAAATGTCGAATTACTAGCAAAGGATTCCTTATTTGTTTTTATTGAAACAACTGTAGATATTACTGATTTTACAAACGACACTCAATTTGTTTATGAAGATCAAATTGAATTTGATAGTGGCACCTTACAACAAAAAGTAGAATTAGTAACTCTTATACAAGATGCTATCTTCTTATTCCCTGAACGTGATGCCGATGGAGTTATAGGAACATTACCACTAGGAACTACACAGGATGGTGAGGAAATTAGAATTCAAGGTTTTGTTCTAGATGACAGTCAACTCAATTTTACAAATGAAAAACCTTATGTAATATATGGTTATGCAGCAATTCCTAATAATAGGACCATGACTATTCAACCTGGGGCAAGACTTCATTTTCACGCCAATAGTGGTATAATAGCCACTAATGAAGCCACCGTAAAAGCTTTGGGAGATTTCTCTACAACAGAAGATCTAGAAAACGAAATTATAATTGAAGGTGATAGACTTGAACCATCATTTGCAGACTTACCTGGTCAATGGGGAACAATTTGGCTTACACAAGGTAGCTTAAATCATGAATTCAATCATGTTACCATCAAAAATGCCAGTGTAGGGATTTTGATGGATAATTCTAACCCAAATTCTACAGGTGCTACCTTAAAAATAAACAACAGTCAGATTTTAAACAGTTCAAACAGCGCTTTAATCGCCACCACTGCCGATGTTGATTGCTCGAATAGTATTTTTCATAACAGTGGTCAAAGTACCGTGATAGCAAGACTAGGTGGTTCTTACAACTTTAATAATTGTACCATCTCAAATTACTGGCGTAATAGCTTCAGACAGGATGCAACATTATTAATAACAAACGGCTTTCCTAATTCTGAATTAAGTGAAGATCTTATAGAAGCTACGTTTTCTAATTGTATTGTATATGGAGATAGGAATATTGAGATTGCCCTAGCTGATACTGAAAATAGTTTGTTCAATTTTAATTTTAACCATAGCTTGTTAAGAATCAATGATGTATTTAATGATTTAGACGGTAATCCTAATTACGATTTTAACAATCCATTACTTTACGAGAACAACATCCTAAACATCGATCCGGAATTTGAAAATCCTGCTAGATTTTTGATGAGAATTGACAATTCATCTGGTGCTAATGGCATTGCCAATCCAACTACAGCTAGTAACACTGACATTCTAAACATTACGCGAAGAAGTAATCCTGATGCTGGTGCTTATGAAAGTCAAGATCTTAATAATTAACAACTAAAAACAACTAAAAAAATCGATATGTTAAAGAGAACTTTACCTTTTTTAATTTTAATTCTTTCTGTTGTAGCATGTACTACAGATATAGAACCACTGGATCCAGGATTAAATCCCAACGGTGGTAATAATGGTGGTGGTAACTTAAATGCCGTTTTCACCGCAGAAATTGATGGTCAATTCAATGACTATTCAAGTACAGTCGAAGCTGAGGAAACTGAAGATGGTTTTACCGTAGGTACTTTGGGAAATCCTACTCTAGCCATTCAAGTATTTAATCCTGCTGTTGGCTCCTTTAATGTAGACGCAAATAACACAAATACTGGTGCGCTTATACTCTATTCTTCTGGTCCTAACAGCCTCTATGTTCCAACGAGTGGTACTGTAACAATCACTTCCTATGATACGACAAATCAAATTGCAAACGGTACATTTGAAGGTGTCATGTCGGATATTGCAGGAGTAGATCCCGATGTAATAATTACAAATGGTGTTTTTCAAAACATTACATACGACATCACAACCTCTTTTGATGAATGTGAAGCTCTATTAGACGGTAATCAGTTTGTAGCCGACGTTTTTGCTTCAGCTGAAATCAATAATCAACTAAGTATCGCTTTCAGTAATAGCTTAAATGAACAAATCAACATTCAATTTCCATTGAATATTACTCCTGGTACTTATGATATAGAAGGTTTAGGAGGTACTTATATTGGTCGTTACACCGACACTAACGGAGTTGATTACACCTCTGTACCAATGAGTGGTGAATTATTAATTACTAGTTCTTCTAACCTAATATTTGAAGGTACATTTGAATTCACTGTAGCCGAAGATGGAAATCCTGCTAACGTTATTGTCATAACCGCTGGAACATTTATCTACGACTATAATTAATTAATAAGAATTAACAGTATAAAAAAACCGAGCTCGAGGCTCGGTTTTTTTTATACATTTTGTTGTTGTTTGATTTTAGCAATGTGATAATCCACTAAACCTTCAATTGGTCTGCGCACAATGTTACCCACTTCATAATCAAACTCATTTGCAACTTGCTTGATTCGCTTTTCAGCAAAATGAGCAATACTTCCTACAAAATGAACTTTATACTGTTTTAATTCTTCTTGGAATTGTAAAATCATATTGCGTGAGAACTTACGTAATCCTTTACGCAACAATTTTTTAATATATCTTTCTTCTAGGTTTTTAAAAATAAACTCAGCGTGCTTTGCTAGATAGGCATTAGGATTTGGTAGTTTATACAAATTGTACTTAATGTAATCCGGATCTGTATTATATTCTGCCGCAAATCGTTCCATTAATACTCCTGGCATTTTACCGTAATTGTAATCTTTAAGCAACTGCTTACCATACCAGTTACCACTTGCATCATCCATTAAGGTATAGCCTAATGAAACCACGCGTTGTTCAATATGAGTACCATCGCTAAAACAGCAATTAGATCCAGTTCCTAAAATACAAACAATACCTGGCCTGTCTCCTACCGCGGCATATACGGCAGCTGCGGTATCTTCTTTAACAACGACCTCATTTGCTTGTTGAAAATAATTCTCCAATAAATTTTGAAGCGCCAATCTAGGCTTTTCGGTACCACAACCAGCACCGTAGAAAAAGATTTTTTCAACCTTTTCTTTGGAAGCGATGAGCTCACTTGATTCATTTATGCGATCTTCTAGTTGTTCCAGAGTTAGAATAGCCGGATTCATACCTTTTGTCCTAGACTTGAATAATTGATTTCCATCATTATCAAGAGCTATCCAATCACATTTTGTAGAACCACTATCGGTGATAAGTATCATAAGGGTTAGTTTTAAGGGTAAAACAAAAAACGGCCGCAATCAAATAGTTGTGCAGCCGTTTTCTCTTAATCATTATAATGAATTTACCTTTTCAGCTAGGTCTACCAATTTGTTTGAGTAACCAAACTCGTTGTCGTACCAACTCACCAACTTGAAAAATGTTGAATTAAGTTCGATTCCTGCAGTAGAATCATAAATACTAGTGCGGTCATCACTTACAAAATCCTGAGATACTACAGCCTCATCGGTATAACCTACTATCCCTTTGTATTCGTTTTGTGCCGCTTTCGCGAAAGCGGAATTAATTTCCTCTAAACTAGTCTCCTTACTTAGTTTTACTGTTAAATCAACAACCGATACGTCTACAGTAGGTACTCTAAATGCCATACCAGTAAGCTTACCTTTAAGTTCAGGGATTACTTTAGTAACAGCAACTGCCGCTCCTGTAGAAGTTGGAATAATGTTATTCATAGCACTACGCCCCAATCTATAGTTCTTTTTGCTAGGTCCGTCAACAGTGGTTTGTGTTGCAGTTGTTGCATGAACGGTAGTCATAAGCGCCTCTTCAATACCAAAATTGACATCAAGGATTTTTGCCATAGGTGCCAAACAGTTTGTTGTACATGAAGCGTTGGAAACGATTTGATGATCGGCAGTAAGTTTATCGTCATTTACACCCATTACAAACATAGGTGCGGTCTTTGATGGTGCAGATATTACCACTTTTTTTGCACCAGCATCGATATGAGCTTGTGCTGTATCTAGGTCGGTAAAAATACCTGTACAATCTGCCACTACATCAACGTTAACATCGTTCCATGCAAGATTTTTAGGATCTCTTTCACTAGTTACTCTTACCTCTACACCATCTACTATTAAATTTCCATCCTTTATTTCGATAGTACCGCCATAACGACCATGTACTGAGTCATACTCTAATAAATAAGCTAATTGTTCTACTGGAACAAGGTCATTGATAGCAACTACTTCTACATTTTCTCTTTTTAAAGTTGCTCTAAAAACGATTCGACCTATTCTACCAAAACCGTTTATTCCTAATCTTAATTTTTTACTCATTTTATTGTAATTAAATGTTGTTTTGAAATATTAAATTGTTAGTGCTTTTCCATAGATAATAAACATCTTAAAAAGCATGTTATATTGTCACTATATCACTTACTCTAAGTAATTCTGTGTCAATTTCTGTTTTTCCTTTAACGGCTTTATCTAGTGGACATAAGGCCATTTTATTGTTTTGAATTCCTACCATGTAATTAGTCTTACCTTCCAGTAAACTCTCCACAGCTTTTACGCCCATACGGCTAGCTAAAACACGGTCAAAACACGATGGAGTTCCACCACGTTGCATGTGTCCTAGTACAGATACTCTTACCTCATATTCTGGCATATTTTGAAGTACATAATCTTTTAGGTCAAAAACATTCTCACCTGTCGTATCTCCTTCGGCTACTACAACTATACTTGATGATTTTCCATTTTTACGACTGCGTTTTAAACTTTCTACAAGCCTATCCTTACCCATATCTTCTTCAGGAATAAGGATCTCTTCAGCTCCAGCTCCTATTCCAGCATTTAGTGCAATATGTCCCACATCACGACCCATGACCTCAACAAAGAACAACCTGTTATGTGAACTTGCTGTATCTCTAATTTTATCAATAGCATCAACTACTGTGTTCAATGCGGTATCATATCCTAAAGTAAATTGAGTACCGTATATATCATTATCAATAGTTCCAGGTATTCCCATTACTGGAAAGTCAAACTCCTCGTTAAAAACCATACCACCAGTAAATGATCCATCACCACCTATGACCACAAGAGCTTCCATTCCCGATGCTTTAACTTGTTCATAAGCTTTCTTACGACCTTCTATAGTGCGAAACTCTTGTGAACGTGCACTTTTAAGAACCGTTCCTCCTTTATTTATAATGTTATTGACACTACGTGGTGTCATTTCCTTGAAATCACCTTCAATAAGTCCTTGATATCCACGGTATATACCCAAACACTGTACTTGATGGTAGGCACATGTTCGAACCACCGCTCTTATTGCTGCATTCATTCCTGGAGAATCACCTCCAGAGGTCATTACACCTATTTTTTTAAAGCTTTTGTTCATTACGTTTTTAATAAAAACCAAGCTAATCTATTAACTTTTCCTAAAAAAATGACCGCTATTAATCTATATTTAGCGTTTAGAGAAAATTCAAACGTTATCGTTAATAACTTTTTTACATGAAACTGGAATTCATAGACTTTACGCTCATAATCAGCTTCTTTTTAATCTCACTTTTAGTAGGAATTTGGGTCTCAAAAAGTAGTGGAAAAGACAGTTCTTCCTTCTTTTTATCCAGTAGAAATATGCCGTGGTGGTTATTAGGTTTTTCTATGGTTGCCACCACCTTTGCTGCCGACACTCCAAATTTAGTAGCAGGATTAGTTCGTACCGATGGTGTTTCGGGTAACTGGGTGTGGTGGGCTTTTTTACTAACTGGTATGCTTACTGTATTCTTTTATGCGCGATTATGGCGTCGCAGTGGTGTTACCACCGATTTAGAGTTTTATGAATTAAGGTACAGCGGTAAAAGCGCTGCTTTCCTTAGAGGTTTTAGAGCGTTATACTTAGGTGTAGTTTTTAATATCATTATAATGGCTACTGTATGCCTTGCTGCTATAAAAATTGGGCACGTTATGTTTGGTTTTGATGCTACCACAACTCTAGTATACGCTTGTGTAGTTACAGTTGCTTATTCGCTTTTAGGAGGATTAAAAGGTGTATTAATAACAGATTTCATACAGTTTATTATAGCAATGGTAGGTTCGATATGGGCTACATGGTATATTCTAGATTTACCTGAAATAAATGGTATGAAAAACTTAATTGCTCATCCTAATGTCCAAGATAAATTAGACTTGATACCCGATTTTTCTAACACTGATATGGTGATGGGTATTTTTCTTATTCCTATAGCTGTTCAATGGTGGAGCACTTGGTATCCAGGCGCAGAACCTGGTGGTGGAGGCTATATAGCGCAGCGCATGCTTGCCGCAAAAGATGAAAAAAACGCTACATGGGCTGTTCTATTTTTTAATCTAGCACATTATGCATTGAGACCGTGGCCATGGATCATTATAGGACTAGCTTCTCTAATTATTTATCCTAATCTCGAATCACTATCACTTGCATTTCCTAATCTAGATCCTTCATTCATAAAGGATGACCTCAGTTATCCAGCTATGCTTACTTATTTGCCTGCTGGATTACTTGGGCTAGTTGTTACCTCATTAATCGCAGCATTTATGAGCACCATTTCTACTCATTTGAATTGGGGTTCTAGCTATGTTGTCAATGATTTTTATGCTAGGTTTTTATATCCAGAAGCTACTGAAAAAGAAAAAGTTATTGTAGGTAGAGTTTCCATGCTAGTAATGATGTTATTAGCCGCATTGCTTTCCTTTGTTTTGGAGGAAGCAAAATTTGCATTTGATCTTATCATTCAAATAGGTGCTGGATCTGGATTACTATTTATTCTTAGGTGGTTTTGGTACAGGATAAATCCGTGGTCAGAGATAACAGCAATGACCATTTCCTTCCTAGTGGCGTTAGTATTTTTCTTAAACAACAGTGACCTCACATCATTACAATATCAAATATTTGGAGAACTCGCTAGCTGGAAAATGATTTGCATCAATGTTTTAATAACATCTATTTCATGGTTAACAGTTACGTTCTTAACTGAAAAAAGTGACAGCGAAACCTTGAACAGATTTAACAGCCTTATCTATGGCAAAGAATCAAAATTCCATAATTTCCCTGCTAAAACTTTAGGTTTTCTTCTCGGAATAACAGGTGTATATAGTTTACTATTTGCCACAGGAAAACTACTTTATGGTGAGACCGTAATTGGATTAATATTACTATTAATCTTTATCGCCTGTACATTGGGTATTATTTTAATGAGAAAAAAATTGTTTTAAGGCGTGGTGAGTATCACGCTTTCGCGAAAGCGTACTTATTACAACCTCAATTGCATTTCATCAAACTTGATTAAATAGCTATCCAAACTTCCTGTTAAAGGCTTTTTGAACGGTTTTTTAAAAACTAAATTTGCACGAGAAACGATAAACAATGCAGAAAGAATCTATATTTTCCTTTATTCAAAAGGTATTGGTAAACATGCCTGAAGGATGGGTAAAAACTACTACACACCGATTAGACATATATAACGAAGCTCTTGCAAAAACCGAGTTTTTAATGCAGTTTGAACAACTGTTTGAAAAAGGAGATGCTTCAAAAAAATCATTAGAGGAATTACCTACAGCCTATGATTATATAAGGCTGGGACATCCTTTGTCTTGTGTGCTAGAATGGACTCTAGCAAAGATTAATGACGTTGATGCTCATCAAGTTATTTCCTTTTCCTCTCGTACAGCTCCTATACTAGCCGTATTACGTAAAAACTTACTAGAAAATAAAAACACAAGACTAGTATTTAATAAGGAATTGCCAGCATTCATTGACCTTGAAAAAATAAGAGAGGTTTATGGATATAATTTTGAAGCGATTAAAATAGAAAGCGTATCAGCATTAGACAATTACGCTGGTAGTACGGTTCATATAAAACAGGATGGCAACAACTTGTCTACAACTTTAGAATCTGCTGCTGATTTTACTATAACTACTCATGGAAGATTAGGTAGCATCATAAGTATAAACAATGATTCTAATAAACATTATATAGGAGATATTCAACACGTGCGCCGTAGAGAAACTATTGCCATGACGCCTGCTGATTCACTAAAAGTTTTAAAATCGTTATTGAATAATTCTAATCTTTCAATTCCATCAATTGACACTGACTTCAAGAAAAAAGTTCTTAAAACTATACAGGAAGTCGCAGGAATAGATGAAGCACCTGTTGTAGGATCCAGTGGACTTTCTATTCAGTATGCTATTATGATGGGATTAATTGACCATGCAAATGAAAACCATCCTGGGAAACCCATAAAATTTGTTGTGCCACCTAATTGTTACGGTGGTACCAATGATCAAGCTAGAAGAGTTGCAGCAACGCTGGACCATGTTGAAATTATGGATTTACCAGTAGATGGTGAAAACGACATGGTAAATAGTACCGAAAAAGTACTTGTTGAAATCGCTAAACAAGACGCTATTCCCTACATTATAGCAGAAATACCTACAAACCCTAGAGTTGAGGTTCCTGAACTTGATGCGCTCAAAAAAGTGTTATTACAAGAAAGAAAAACACCAACAGGAAGTGTTGCTGTTGATCCGGTTTTTATTCTTGATCAAACTTTTTGCCCCAACATCCAGTTCATGAAAGCTGGAGAACTCTTAGAAAATGTACGTAGTATTTCATATGCCAGTGGATCAAAATTTCCTAGCGGTGGAAAATGTACGGCTGGTTATTGTATAGGTAATCCTAATGCAAAATCTTTAATGCTTAAGGTAAGTGAGCATCTTAATTTATGCGACAACGAGGCTACTGACTTGCAATATGAATTACTGGCAGAACAGCTACCAGGAATGAATGATCGTATTAAAGGCGCTTATCTCAATACCAGAGAGTTTGTAAATTTTATAGAAGACACACTTCCTGAAGCAAAAATCAACTTTGTTTCTGAAGAATTAGCACAACGAGGATTTACACCTTCAGTATTTTCCTTAGATCTTCCTACCCAAGGGAACACTCCTGAAGAACGAGAAAATTATAAACGTAATTTGAATCTTAAGTTGATTCACCTTATGATTAATAAAATACCACATGAAAGTAAGTTTTGTGTAAGCTATGGACAATTAAAAGGTTGTTATTGGACGGTGCCAGCAACTTCAACTCAAGGAACAACTAAAGAAGAGGATAAAGACTATATCGTGCGAGCTTCATTATCTGCAAACATGGATCTAGAGCTGCACAAGCAAGTTTTTAAAGAATTTGTTACTACTCACATTCATTAAAATATACCGTTATTTTTAAACTGGACGCAACCAATTAAAAGGTTTTACATCTATTTTAAAAATAACGGTTATGAATAATCTACTTATACTATTTATCATCCCTTTGCTATTTTCTTGCCAAGAAGATGATGAGGTCGAGATAGAAACAGATGTAATTGGTGAATGGGAAATTGTGGCAAGATACGCTGATCCAGGAGATGGCAGCGGATCCTTTCAACCTACCACAGGTAAATTTCTCACCTTTAGCAACAACAATGTTCTATTTTGTAACCAAGGATTTTGCTTTGCATCACTCACACAAGCAACAACTACTGGTAGTTTTGATGATAACAACAAAACCATAACTACATCAGACTGTGATGCTACTTATAGTTTTAACGGCATGTTTTTAGAAGTATCTTATTTATGTATTGAACCTTGTATTGAACGATATATAAGAGTTAATTAATCCTTACGGTACTTTTTTGTGTTTTCAAAAACAGAATCCAAAATACGTTGTTCTACATCGTTAAAACTCAATTTACGCCTTTGCATGACCACATCGGCAACCTCATAAGCTTTAGCAGGTTTGTAAGTCATTGTTCCTTGCGGTCCACCCCATGTGAATGACGGAATAAAATTACGTGGGTATCCTGCTCCATAAATATTAGCACTCACGCCTATCACCGTACCAGTATTAAACATGGTGTTAATACCACATTTACTGTGATCTCCCATCATTAAACCACAAAATTGCAAACCAGTTTTAGCAAATCTACCTGTATTATAATCCCATAATTTAACCTCGGCGTAATTGTTTTTAAGATTACTCGTGTTCGTGTCGGCACCTAGATTACACCATTCTCCAAGTACAGAATTACCCAGATAACCTTCATGACCTTTATTTGAATATCCAAGTAATACAGAATTACCAACTTCACCACCGATTTTACTATGAGGTCCTACAGTAGTCGGACCATATACTTTAGTTCCTAATTTTGTCGAGCTATTATCACATAATGCAAATCCACCTCGTATAATACTACCTTCCATAACCTCAGCATTTTTACCTATATAAATAGGACCATCTGTGGCATTAAGAATGCAGAATTGTAATTTGGCGCCTTCTTCAATAAAAATGTTTTCACTAGCTATTGTTTGAACTCCTTCAGGAATAGGTTGTGAGCTCCTATTTTGAGTTATTCTATTAAAGTCGGCTTTTAATTGATCACCATTTTTTGAAAAAATATCCCAAGTGTGATACAAGCCATCCACTTCTTCTGCATAAATCACTTGTTCTAATTCAATAGTAGGTATTGAAATAGTTGAAGATCTGTAAGCAATAATCTCATCATTTGCGACCAGTTTTTGATTAGGTTTTAATGATTGTATAGCTTCAACTAACGATTGTGAGGCAAAAATGTGTCCTGCAATTACCGTGTTATCATCCTTTTCAACAAGAGGATATTTTTCCTGTAAATAATCCTGTGTATAATAACTAACAGAGCTTTTCAAATACGCTTCCCATTTTTCTTGTAAGGTTTGTATACCACATCTAAGTAATGATGTAGGTCGAGTATACGTAAATGGTAATAGCGATAAATGCTGATTAAAGTCGGCAAGGATGTAATTCATAGTGATCAATTATTATTCAAAGGTCGGTAAAAGATTTTGTAATCTCATATCAAAATAGCCCTTCTTCGTTTGATTTTTAAAACTACATGTATCGATACCTTGCTACTGTATTGTTTTAAAAGTAGTAAGTACTTGCCAATTGTAACGAGTGATTTTAAACGCTTACATGAAGTTTACAACTAAAACATCACTAAAGAAAAACATTGTATAAAACAGAGCATAAAAAAACTGCCCTGGTTGTAACAGGGCAGTTGAATCAAAAACAAAATCTATATCGAGAAACTAAGCATTAAAATACTTACTATTCCATATAGCAACATTAAAATTCTTACCAGTAGCAAAGGAATAATACAAGACTATACTAGCCACTGATTTGAAAGTAAAAAAGAATATTAAAAGGTATTCTACAGATGTAGTATCATTACTAAAAAGACCGTTTGGAATCATGTAAGCCAGCAAACCACTTACTACCAATGTAGTCAATATTAAGTTTTCAAAACTCTTTACACACCAAGCCCATGCTTTTCTAAATGGATTTAAGTCATTTCCCCATTTATGAATAAGGTAAAAGTATCCATTACCGATAGGTGCAAAAAGTAAAGGATCATCCTTATCTTCTAACTTGAAAAGTTTTGAAGGAGCGACAATTTTAAAACCGCTCATCGTCATTTGATGGTCTTTTTCTAATTGCTTGATTTCATTAAGAGCTTCTTGAGGAATCTCGTTTTTAAAATACTTTGTATCTAAAAAACGTAATCTATAATCCACACAAATCTTTCTAATTTGGTCAACGTGATAAATTCGATCAGCATCTAATAAATCAATATCAAATTGATTGCGTGGTGTAGGTTTTTGAGGACTCTTCATCCTTGCTATGATAGCATCTTCTCGTTTATTGTCTTCAGCTAGAATAGCATAAACTTCTTTTAAAACATCTTCGCTAGTGGTTGCTTTATTTCTCACCTTGCGCAACTGATCCTCAATGTTAGTTCTACTAAGCATACTCTTTTAATTCTTAAAATTAGAATTGAAGTTTCAATTTAAAACAAAACTCCTTCACAACCATAGTCGCAAAGGAGTTAAAAACTTTACTTAAAAAAACAAATCTTATCTAAGAACTGCTCCAGTTTGTTTTTCAAGTGATTGCTGTATCTTATTCATTACCTTGTCGATTTGCTTATCAGTTAAGGTTTTATTCTCATCTAATAATGAGAAACTAAGGGCATATGATTTTTTGCCAGCTGGTAGATTTTTACCTTGATATACATCAAATAATTTAACCTCCTTAAGCAATTTACGTTCTGCGTTTAAAGCAACCGTTTGTAATTCTTTAAAGCTTACTTCATCATTAACTAATAATGCAAAGTCACGTTGAACGACAGGGAATTTTGGTATCGATGTTATCGGTTTATTTTCTGTTTGAACTAATTTAATAATCTCGTCCCAGTAAATATTTGCGTAATGCACCGTTTGATCAATGCCAAACTCTCTGGTGAACTTCTTGCTTATCACACCTAGATCAGCAATTTTAGCTCCGCTATTAAGTGAAATACCTTCACCCAGAAATTCCAGTTTAGTAGCTTTTTCATTTAAAGTGGTAATTCCCAATCGATTTAGAACCGCCGTAACAGCACCTTTCAAATAGAAAAAGTCTGCTGGTTGATCTCCACCTATCCATGAATTTGAATGTACGTTACCCGTAGTAAATAGGGTTAAATGTTGTTGTTCTGTAAATTGACCACTAGAATATTGGTGATAGGACTTTCCAAATTCAAATAATTTAAGGTCTTCTTGTCTTCTATTGATATTGTATGCAATAGCCTCTAATCCTCCATAGATAAGACTTTGACGCATTACCGCTAGATCACTGCTTAATGGATTCAACATGCGTACCTCGTTATCAGCCGAAATTTGTTCACCTAAATGATGATATTTTTCAGCAGTAAGAGAATTTGCCATCATTTCATAAAATCCTAATCCAACTAATTGCTGTGCTGCAATATTTTGAATACGGTTGTTTTCTTTTCTTGAAGTGGTAGCTATAGTAGCATTAAGTTTAGTCCCTACTTCAATGCGATCATAACCATAAACGCGTAGTATTTCTTCTATTACATCGGCAGGACGAGTTACATCATTACGATAAGCAGGAACTGTGAGTCCAATACCAGCATCGGTTGCGTGATTCACATTAATCTCCAACGAACTTAATATTGTAGTAATTTCCTCGCGAGGAATTTCTTGACCTATTAAATTATTTATTTGTTCAAAGGTCACGTACACCTCATGATCTTCTAGTTTTACAGGGTAATGATCTACTATATCACTGCTTACGTGTCCACCAGCACATTCTTCAATAAGAGTAACCGCTCTTTTAAGAGCATATTCCGTAATATTAGGATCTATACCACGCTCAAATCTAAAGCTAGCATCGGTATTAAACCCGTGACGTTTCGCAGTTTTACGCACGCTTACAGGATCAAAGTAAGCACTCTCCAAAAATATACTAGTTGTACCTTCTGTTACGCCGCTGTTTTCTCCACCGTAAACTCCTGCGATGCATAAAGGTTTTTGATCATCACAAATCATAAGGTCTTCCTCATGTAATTTGTGTTCCACTCCATCTAGAGTAATAAATGGCGTGTCCTTTTCGACTGTTTTGACGATTATTTTATTACCAGTAATTTTATTGGCATCAAAGGCATGTAACGGCTGCCCCAACTCATGCATTACATAGTTGGTAATATCTACAATGTTATTTTTAGGTGCTAGACCTATAGCCTTTAATCTATTTTTCAACCACTCTGGTGATTCTTTTACCTGTAAGCCCGTTAAAGTCACTCCGCAATATCTTGGTGCTTTTTCAGGGTTTTCAACTTCTACATCGATACGTAATGTACGATCATCAACATGAAAACTACTTACCGATGGTGTAATAAACTCGGTAAGTTCACCAGTTTCTACTGCAAGACCAGCTCTCAAATCTCGAGCTACACCCATGTGTGACATGGCATCTGCGCGATTTGGAGTAAGTCCAATCTCAATCACATGATCTTGCTCAATTTTATAAATCTCGCTCAATGGAGTTCCTACTTCACAAGCATCATCTAGGACTAAGATCCCATCGTGAGATTCTCCCAATCCTAATTCATCCTCGGCACATATCATTCCGTGACTTTCCTCGCCACGTATTTTACCTTTTTTTATCTTCCACGCCTCACCTTTAACATCGTAAAGTACCGTTCCTATTGTGGCAACAGGAACCTTTTGACCGGCTTCTACATTGGGCGCTCCACAAACTATTTGTACCGTCTTTTCACCTAGATTGACAGTGGTAATTTTTAATTTATCGGCATTTGGGTGCTTTTCACAAGTTTCTACATGACCTACAACCACGCCTTGTAATCCACCTTTTACACTTTCAAATTTCTCAACGCCTTCAACCTCAAGCCCCAGTGAAGTCAATAGGGCTGTATGTTTATCAATGTCGTGAGGTATGTTTATAAATTGTTTAATCCAGTTGTAGGATACTCTCATGTCCTTTGTTTTTTTGGGTCGGTAAAGATAATGCTATGGTCGCTTTCGCGAAAGCGTTACCACCACAATCCACAACAACTATTTTATATATCTTTATCCTAAAAGAAATACGTGAAAAATTTAGTGGTTTTAACTGGAGCTGGAGTAAGTGCAGAAAGTGGTATTTCAACCTTTAGAGATGCTGGTGGTTTGTGGGAAGGACATGATATTATGGAAGTAGCTTCACCACAAGGTTGGGAACGCAATCCCGAGCTGGTACTCGACTTTTACAATAAACGTAGAGCTCAATTAAAAACGGTTGAACCTAATGAAGCCCATCATATTATCGCAGGGCTAGAACGCAATTTTCAAGTAACTGTAATCACCCAAAATGTAGATGATTTACATGAACGAGCTGGCAGTAGTAGCGTTTTACATTTACATGGAGAATTACGCAAAGTACGCAGTACGGTAAATCCAGATGATATCGCACACCATGAGGATGATCTACATCTAGGTGATTGTTGTGCAGCTGGTCATCAATTAAGGCCACATATTGTATGGTTTGGCGAGGATGTTCCTGCCATGAATAAGGCCATTGACATCACCAGTAAAGCCGACTTATTTTTAGTAGTTGGAACTTCATTACAAGTATATCCGGCTGCCGGTTTGATAGATTACACTCCTATTAATTGCCAGCATTTTTTAGTAGATCCTAATCCTGCGCTCTCCTCAAAAAATGGCCTTACGGTAATAGAAGATGTTGCAAGTACTGGAATGAGAAAAATCGAAGAATTATTGTTCTTACATCATGATAAAAAAGATTGATCTCGAGACTGAATTAAACGCATTAAAGGCCTACAAAAAAGAGCGTGTGCGTATAGGAACACTGGTTGTAAAAGAAAATGGTATACCAGAGCTTATCTCATTGTGCGCAGTTGACAGTAAAGTTAGTCATCAGGCATGCTGGTGCCTAGAACAGTCTTTTTTACTGTTCCCGGATGCTACTATGAAGCACATTGATGCGATCGCAAACTTATATAACCAAGAGCTCAACTCGTCGGCTATGAGGTCTTTATCAAAAATAGCTTCAGTAATAACTAAAAAGTATTATTCTAAAAGGTCACATCCATTTCAAAAACAACTAACAAAAGAGCATCGTGAACATTTTGTAACGGGTTGTTTCTATACTTTGATAACGCATACTGATTGCACAGCAAATATGGCAATGGCTACAAACAGCTTGTATGAGTTAGGTAAGGAGTTTGAATGGATTTATCCTGAATTAGTTCCCACTATTGAGAGACTGCTTACTCAAACAAAAACTAAAGGATATCGTGCTAGTGCTGCCAAAGTATTAGATGCTATAAACACCTAATACTCTCGGAAATTTAGCGTACTTTTGCGTGCTTTAAAGACAGAAATTATGCCTACTGCTTTACAAGCTATCTCTCCTGTAGATGGTCGTTATCGATCAAAAGTTGAACCGCTAGCCGATTACTTCTCAGAATATGCTCTTATTAAATATAGAGTTCTAGTTGAAGTAGAATATTTTATCGCTTTAAGCGAAAGCGGAATACCTCAACTACAGCCGCTTGATGAAGCGACACAAGAGGAACTTAAAAATCTATATCGCAACTTTACTGAAGAAAACGCTCAAGAAGTAAAAGACATTGAAAAGGTTACTAACCACGATGTCAAAGCAGTGGAATATTTCTTGAAAAAGGCGTTTGATCGATTAGGTCTAAGCGATGTAAAAGAATTTATACATTTTGGTCTTACATCACAAGATGTAAATAATACAGCCATTCCATTATCCATTAAAGATGCTGTTGAGAATGCTTACTTACCTATATTAGACGAGGTTAAGGATAAATTGAATAATTTATCTATTGAGTGGAAAGATATTCCAATGCTAGCCAGGACTCATGGACAACCTGCCTCGCCTACAAGATTAGGTAAAGAATTTTATGTGTACGTAGTTCGTTTAGAAGAACAACTCAACATGCTAGAGCATGTGCAGCACGCGGCAAAATTTGGTGGTGCTACTGGAAATTACAATGCTCATCACATTGCTTATCCAAACATTGATTGGCAAAAATTTGGTGAAGACTTTGTAGAAAATCGATTAGGATTGAAACATAGTTTTCCAACTACACAAATAGAGCATTACGATCATATGGCCTCACTTTTTGATACCTTAAAAAGAATTAATACCATTTTAATAGATCTGGATCGTGATATCTGGACCTACATTTCTATGGATTATTTTAAGCAAAAGATTAAAAAAGGTGAAGTAGGTTCAAGTGCCATGCCTCATAAAGTAAACCCTATTGATTTCGAAAATTCTGAAGGAAATCTAGGAATCGCAAATGCGTTATTTGAACATTTGAGCGCAAAACTTCCAGTATCTAGACTACAGAGAGATTTAACAGACTCTACAGTTTTAAGAAACGTAGGAATGCCACTAGCCCATACTTTAATTGCTTTTCAGGCAACATTAAAAGGTTTAGGTAAATTATTATTGAACGAGCAGGCGATAGCACAAGATCTTGAAAACAATTGGGCTGTAGTTGCTGAAGCTATTCAAACCATCCTGCGTCGTGAGGCATACCCAAATCCTTATGAAGCACTAAAAGAACTTACTAGAACCAATGAAAAAATAACTGGTAAGAGTATTGCGCAATTTATTAACACGCTTAATGTAGATGAATCTGTTAAGGAAGAGATGAGAGGAATATCACCATCCTCGTATACCGGTATTTAACTAGTAACATATAAAATCACATATTATTAAACCATCTCATATTGAGATGGTTTTTTTTGTGAAATTTCTCATTAAAGTTTTATTACGTTGAGTTAGAAACACCAGTAATACTTTAATAATTAAAATCACCTTACCTATTTTTAAGTTAATTTATTACAAAATAAGTTAATAGTTTTCAATTGATTAGATTTTAATAATGTTATCAATATTGGGATAGTAATTTAGAATCGAATCAAAAACAAAAACTATGTCAATTTTAACTATCATCTTAAACATTTTTATCCCACCATTAGGAGTAGGGCTAGCCAAAGGTTTTGGCAAAGATTTTCTTATCAACCTGATATTAACTCTAATATTTTTTATCCCAGGAGTTATACACGCGTTTATTGTAACAAGTAGATAATCTTTATTAAGAAAATAGAAATTAATAATCACATTAAATCAAGAAAAATCATGAAAAATATATTATACCATTTTTTATAAGTGCATCCATATTAACTAGTTGCGATGTAAAAAAAACAGAAAAAGGAAGTTTACCCGAAGTAGATGTTGATGTTGAAGCTGAAGCAGGAAATTTACCAGAATATGAAGTAAACTGGGCAGATGTCGATCTAACGACAGAAACTAGAATGGTAGAGGTTCCTAAAGTGGTCGTAGTAATGGAAGAAGAAGAAGTTGAAGTTCCCGTTATTGACGTAGATATGCCTGGTGAAGATAAGAATGAACGTACCTTACTTGTAGAGGCAGAAGTATCTGATTATGATCATGAATTAGAAATTGAAGAGGTACGTGCTGCCAATAAAAAATTATATGTTATAGCGTCACTAGAAAAAACAGAAACTAGTTTAGACGGGAAGACTATAAGAAAACAAGATCAAATAGACCTCAATGCTCCAGCTATGGATGTGGAATACATAATTATTGGAGAACGTCCAGACAGAGTATTTAATAAGAATAATACATACGTAGCAAGTAAAGCAAATCTTAACGATGCTATTAAGAATGCTACTGTAATTTATTCAGAATAAAGACAGTTAAAATCAGTATGAAAAACGCGCCTTATTAGGGCGCGTTTTTTTCTTCTACAATTTTTACATCAATACTAGGAATATGTTGTTTAAAGAACATTTTAAGCTTCAATAATGACTCCTTTTCAAAATCAAAAAAATATAAATAATCTACTCTATTTTCAATGGAAGTAACAGCTACAAATTTTTCAGACAATCTTATTTCTTTAAAATTAATAATAGTATCAAAGTACTCAATATCATTTTTCCTAAAAATAAGTTGATTCTCGTTAATCGCAACTATAGCTTGCTCCTCAATTTGAATTTTATAACTAGCAATAACTAAAACGATTAAGATTACAATAAGATAAAAAATATTGTTTTCAGGCCAATCATCGACTTCAAATTCAATTATATCTCTAAATAAAACAACATATAAAGAGGCACAAAGCAAGAATAGTAACCATCCAAATTTTGAGAAATGGTTTACTTTTTTTTCGGGTTCTTTAAAGCCAGCTTTATCTGTATTTACTTTATTTAGTTTGACTATGGTTTGAAAAACCAGAATAAATATTGCAGAAATCAGTAAGTAATAAGGTCCATAAACCTCGTAGTGTTTATTGTACAAGATTTGAATTAATAAAATCAAGTATGCTGTATAATGCAAAACCCTTAACCAGATATTTTGTCGCCTCCTTTTTAAGAAGTATCGTTGATCAAATACGCTGTCTATGTGCTGTAAAAAACGAGCTATCACTATCTTACATGCTTCAGCGTTCTTATAAAGCCGTTAGAATCCTCAATACGTGTAACATAAATCCCTGAAACTAGACCGGTTTTTAACTCATAAGTAGTACCTACTAGAACCTTTTCATCTGCAATCAATTTACCAGTAAGGTCATAAGTCGATAATCGGTAAGTATCTGGTCTAGAAAAATAAAAGGTATCCTCCACTACCCTAACATCAAATTGAGCCATATTTGGACTCTGTTCACTCAGAGTACTTGGTTGCCATCCATAGTCTGACCCTTTCAAATCAGGACTTTGTCTAGATAAATCGGTAGTTATAATTAAAAAATACCAATCATTTACTTGTGTTCCAGTTGGAATTGTTGTCAAATTTAAATTAGGCTCCTCTTGATAAATGCGGTTTGCAATATCAATTTGTGCCACATAAGCGCCTGCAGTAGCGTCATAATTAAATACGACAAAGGTAGACGTGTCACTGAAGTCATCATGATAATCCCAAGTACTAGGAACGCCATCAGTTTCTAATCCAGTATAGAGAAGCAAGTTAGGGTCTCCCATAGGGTCAAATAAAGAATAATCGCCTTGAGCTCCATAAGTTATAGTTATTGTACCACTATTTATATCAGCTGGGTTTGGATTCAATTGAATTTGACCGTGAGCAGTAATACTTAGTATGATGAAAAAGAAAAGTAATTTTAGCCTCATAAAAATCTTTTAACGATCTCTAAAAATAGAAAAAACCTAATTGTGAGACAACTAAGTTTTTTATTTAAGCTATAACAAAACCTTCTTAAAGATATTATTTCATTTTATCACCTTTAGCTAAATTCATAACTATGGCAACCATAGCTATACAAACCAGCACAAAGACTCCAATAATTACAGCTCCATAAGTCCAATTCACAAGCGGTAGCATATACATATTCATAGTAAAATATTATAAAATTAATGACATTTATATTGAGAGCTTACCTGCTCTACAGTTACATTTTCTGATGGTGAAACATAGGGTATATCTAACCCTAGACCTCTTAATACAAACAAAGCTCCAATCACAACAACAACCACAGGGATCATTTTAATTACCCGTTTTTTAACCTGTCCAGTTAAAAAATTTCCTAGATAAATAGCAGTAGTCATCATAGGAATTGTTCCTAGACCAAACATCAACATATAGATTCCACTTGCGCTCACACTGTTCATAGCAACAGAAGCAAATACGGCCATGTATACTAAGCCACATGGTAAAAAGCCATTAAGAAAACCCATCATAAAAAAGTTTTCATAACCTCTTTTTTTGAGCTGTTGGGATAAACTAGATTTCACCTTACCAATAAGTAAATAAACTGGTTTTGTTATAGAAAATCTCTGTAAAAATTTAGAAGATAATACCACAGTAGCGATCATTATTATTCCTACACCAATAGAAATGTATTGCTGAAATCCGAATAAATGAGCACCACGTCCTATATATCCAAGCATCATTCCTATTGTAGCATAGGTAAATAATCTACCACTGTGATAACTGACTAATTGTCCCCACCTTTTAGTAGGGCTTTTTCTATCCAACGGCAGTAAAAAAGCTATTGGACCACACATACCTACACAGTGAAAACTCCCTAATAGACCCAGTATGAAAGCAGTATATATCATTAATACAAAATAGATTCTTTATACAGATAATCATTATCTTTAGTAGTCCATTCAATAGTAATGTTCCAACGACCGTCCACCAGCTTGTTATCAGGTATGAGCAAGTGAGAACCAGATAATTTCAAATCAAATTGAGTATCTAGTTTTTGGTTGGACGGTCTATATAGGAACACTGTGCCAGAACTATTAATCTCGTTTATTTCTTCAGGAAACTCTATTAACCAACCTTCCTTAGTTCGCTTTCCATTAATTTTTTTAGATAAACTTTCAAGACGCTTTTCCTGATCAATTTCATCTTGATATGCCATCTCCTTTGCGTAGTAATTTTCAGTTACAAGATCGTGATCATAATCGCTATCAGTAAGCATGGTTATTACCATAAACATGATAAAAGCAATAAATCCTATCATTCCTAGAACAATACCGGTTCCCCAATTCCATTTCATATTTTATAGTTTTTAACTCTTATATTATTTGTGCATGCCAGCTACCCTACTTTAGGTAGCTGTCGGGCTATATGTTACAATTCCTCGCTATTAGTTATTGTATAACTATAGCTGCGGGATTTTCACTACTATCCCTCATGCGTTTTAATTAAAACTTCTAGGTCCCAAAAAGGTAGTTGTTGTAGTTTCAATTAAATGTGAACCACTGTAAATACCTATTTCAACCTTATCTTTTTCTTTTTTAAGTAAGTTTGAGTCAATTTCAATAAACAATGTCCCTTCTGCGAGCTCTTGCGCTGGTACATTAACCTCATCATTTACCACTTTTATAAAACCGTCATGCGATAATAACTTAAAGCTAACATCCTCAATATTTTGAGTGGTTTTATTCACTAATTTGTAGGTAAAAACATTACTTATATTACTGCCTTCTTTATGCTCATACAATTGACCAGGTAGACGTAGGATTCTAGCCTCAATATCATTACGTAAAAACAACATACCGACTAGCACCGCAATTAATACACCTAGCACCACACTATAACCTTTAAGCCTAGGAGTAAATTCAAATTTTGTTTTTTTCTCAATATTTTCCTCACTTGCATAGCGTATGAGACCTTTAGGCAATCCCACATTTTCCATCATGCTATCACAGGCATCAATACATGCGGTACAATTGACACATTCCAGCTGTGTACCATTTCTTATATCGATACCAGTCGGACAAACATGAACACACTGTGCACAATCAATACAATCTCCTTTACCACTGGCTTCACGATTTTCTGATTTTTTAAACTTTGCACGCCCTTTTTCTTTTTCACCTCGCTTATAGTCATAAGCTACCACTATAGATTTATTATCCAATAAAACTCCTTGTAATCTACCGTAAGGACACGCAATAACACATACTTGCTCTCTAAACCAAGCAAAGACAAAGTAAAAAACTGCTGTAAAAATTAATAACGAAATAAATGTGCTTAGGTGGTACTTGGGTCCATCAATCACATACTTAAGTAATTGATCACTACCTATCAAATAAGCTAAAAAAACATTAGCTATTAAGAACGAAATAATAAAGAAGACAATCCATTTAATGACTCTTTTCTTAATTTTTTCGGCATTCCATGGAGCTTTTTTCAGTCTAATTTGCTTACCACGATCGCCTTCAATCCAGTATTCAATCCTTCTAAATACCATTTCCATAAAAATGGTTTGAGGACATATCCAACCGCAAAAAATACGACCATAGGCTACAGTGAAAAACACCACAAATAGAACACCTATAAGCATACTTATGACTACTAGGTGAAAATCTTGAGGCCAGAATGGTTGACCAAAAATATTAAACCTTCTTTCAAGAACATTTATCATGATAAACTGATTACCATTTATCTTGATAAAAGGAGAAATAAATAATATCGTAAGCAGAAAATAGCTTACAATCTTACGCCAATTGTAATACCTACCAGAAGGTTTTTTAGGAAATATCCATGCGCGTTTCCCATCTTGGGTAACGGTGCTTATACTGTCTCTAAAAACTTCAGCTTCTGGCGATTTCATACTATTTATTTTATTCGTAATAACTAGGATACTTTTGAGTTAGGGATTGAGACGGCATCCTCTTGTGGTAGCAAGAGATATAGTCGAAAGCCCGACCCAAAGTCCCAAGGACTTTGGGAAACTTCCTAATTAAATTTTGAATTAGTTACTACACTATTTTGTAAACTATCGGTTACTATCGTTTTGGCTGGATTTTCAATTATCATTTTATCAGGAGCATCAGGATTGTTCCATATTTCTCCTTGAGGTTCTTTAGGTTCGGCTGGTGTGGTTCCCTCGAACTGCATGACATAACTGGCTACTTGAGCAATTTGTGCTGGCTTAAGTTCAGTCTTCCATGGTACCATTCCTTTGCCACTACGACCACCTTCTGAAATGGTATTGAAAATATTTTTTATGCCACCACCAAGTATCCAGTAGGAATCTGTTAAATTGGGGCCTATTCCACCACCACCATCAACCTTATGACATGCAGCACAGTTTTGATTAAAAATTTCCTTACCAGCATTTAAATCACTTGCGTCGGTCAATAATGTAACTGTGTTTACATCTACTAGATCTTTAGCCGTTTTTTTCCATTCTTCTACTTGTGCTCGAGCAATTTCCATTTCAGTTTCAAATTCTGATGCTTGGTCATACACATTAAATACATGGAATCGCGCCAGGTAAACTACACCAAAAATGATAGTTGCATAAAACATGTAAAGCCACCATGGCGGTAAGTTGTTATCTAATTCTTGTATACCGTCGTAATTATGATCGAGTACAATCTCGTGCTCGCTTTCAATAGGTTTGCTATCTAGAGATTTTTTATACACTCTTTTTATTCTAGCAAATTGATTTTCCTTACGTGTTTTTTCGGCAAGGTCATAGCGCTCTTTTGCTTCTTTGTCAAGGGTGTTGTATAGGACCGCTTTTAAAGTTGAAATACTGGCCTCACCGGCGATCATAAGTATTATTAAAAGTGCAACCAGCGGCCAAAACCACACTTTTTCAAATGCTGAAAACGGTTGGTCTGGTGAAGCTACAAACATGAGCAAGCCTGATGCAACGACTGCAAAAACACCAACTCTTATATAGGATGATAAGGTTCTCATTGTTTATTAATATTTGTAGTTAAAGAATCATCTAAGGGTATGTTACTCACCTCTTCAATGTGTTGCTTTTTTGCTGTTGCTACCCAAAAGAAGAGTGCTACAAAAAAGACGAAGAATATGAGTAAGGAGATCATGGGATAAATACTAACTCCATCAATCTGTTCTAAATTTTGTTTTACAAACTTGAGCATGACTTATTAATTTGATGCAGTTTGCGCTGCGTTACTTATAACTTTTATATCAGTCCCTAATCGCTGTAAATAAGCAATAAGAGCGGTTATCTCGCGATCTTTAATTTCTACAAACTCCTCACCTTGTTGTTGCTTTCTAGTTTTATCTGCCTGGTAAGTTTTTAAGAAGTCTGGATCTTCAGATAGGTTGCTTTGTATTTGACTACCTTGTTCGTCCATCCATTCTTGAGCTCGATCTACATCATCCTGCGTATAGGGAACACCTAGTGAAATCATGGCTTCCATTTTAGCCTCGGTATTTGATTTGTCAAGTTTTGATGTGATTAACCATTTATAAGCTGGCATTATGGAACCATCTGATGTACTTTGAGGATCATACATGTGATTAAAGTGCCAATTATCGTTGTATTTTCCTCCTATCCTAAGCAAATCAGGACCTGTACGTTTACTACCCCAAAGGAATGGGTGATCATATACAAATTCACCAGCCTTAGCATACTCTCCATATCGTTCAACTTCACTACGGAAAGGACGTACCATTTGAGAGTGACAATTATTACAACCTTCTCGTATGTATATATCACGACCTTCTAGTTCAAGAGGTGTATATGGCTTTACGCTCGAGATAGTTGGAACGTAATCATCAACTAGTAAGGAAGGTATAATTTGGACTGCACCACCAATTAAAATTGCTATTGTAGCATATATAGTTAATTTGACTGGTCTTCTTTCTAACCATGTGTGATATCCTTCTTTGGCAGTTCTACTAGAGGTTACAGCAGGTAGAGCCGCAGCTTCTGCAAGTTCATCGGTTACTTTTTTACCAGAACGAGCTGTCATAATCACATTATAGACTCCTACTAACGCACCTACTATATATAAACTTCCTCCTATAGCGCGCATCCAGTACATAGGCATAATTTCATTTACAGTCTCTAGGAAATTACCGTAAACTAAGGTACCGTCTGGATTAAATTGTTTCCACATAAAAGCCTGCACAAATCCAGCTACATACATGGGTAATGCGTAAAGCATGATTCCTAATGTACCTATCCAAAAATGAACATTTGCTAATTTATTAGACCACAATTTTGTTTTGAACAGTTTAGGCACTAGCCAATATATCATACCGAAGGTTAAGAAACCGTTCCAGGCCAAAGCTCCTACGTGAACGTGAGCTACAATCCAATCGGTAAAATGGGCAATAGCATTAACATTTTTAAGCGATAACATAGGTCCTTCAAATGTGGCCATACCATATCCTGTGATAGCTACCACCATAAATTTAAGTACTGGACTAGTGCGCACCTTATCCCATGCACCGCGTAACGTAAGCAGTCCGTTTATCATTCCACCCCATGATGGAGCGATCAACATTACTGAAAAAGCTACTCCTAAATTTTGTGCCCAATCTGGTAGTGCAGAATATAACAGATGGTGAGGACCAGCCCATATGTAGATGAAAATCAAAGACCAAAAGTGGACTATGGACAACCTGTATGAATACACTGGTCTATTGGCTGCTTTAGGAACAAAATAATACATAAGTCCTAAGAAAGGTGTAGTTAAGAAAAAAGCAACTGCATTATGACCATACCACCATTGAACTAGCGCATCCTGAACACCTGCATAGGCTGAATAACTCTTTAAAAAGGTTACAGGCAACTCCATGCTATTAACAATATGAAGTACCGCAACAGTAACAAATGTTGCTAGATAAAACCAAATAGCTACATACAAATGTCGTTGCCTTCTTTTAAGTATAGTTCCTATAAGATTTGCTCCAAAAGCTACCCACACAATTGCAATTGCAATATCTATAGGCCATTCCAGCTCGGCATATTCCTTGGAACTTGTATAACCTAATGGTAGGGTTATAGCCGCTGCAACAATAATAAGTTGCCATCCCCAAAAATTGAAATTACTTAAAAAATCACTCCACATACGAGCCTTTAGCAGTCGTTGGGTAGAGTAATAAACACCTGCATAAATTGCATTACCTACAAATGCAAATATCACTGCATTGGTGTGAAGAGGCCTTAAACGACCGAAGCTTAGCCATGAAATACCGTCGGTTACATTAGGAAAAATGAACATGAATGCGAGTAATAACCCTACACTCATACCTACGACACCCCAAACTAGAGTTGCGACTATAAATTTGCGTACAATCTTGTTATCGTAGTAAAATTGTTGCAGTTCCATACTTGAATTAATTAGTGGTTTTAAAAATTACATTTTAGTCTTGAAGCACATCTTCATCATCAAACAACATGCGAACTGATGGTGTGTACGTGTCGTCATATTGACCACTGCGTACAGAGATCACAAAGGCTATAAAAAATCCTATAGCAACAACCACGCTTATGGCTAGTAATAAATAAATGATGTTCATACCTGACTTATTTTATACGGTAAAATTAGATCTAGATGCCACCTTGAAATGGTGACTTTTGTCACTTAATACCTATCTTTTTTTGTTGTTTTAAACAAATGCATACATGGCTATAAGTTGAGTTTCATAGCGCAGTTTGGTCCATTGGTTTAACATTGCGACATCTTCTTGGAGTAGCAATGAGTTTTTTATTTGAAGTAATTCTTGTTGCAGCAAAAAATATTGGGAAGACAGTTGATCCAATTCAGGAACAAGGTCTGACTTCTCCCGAGAAACATAACACTGTGTTCTAAGTGCCTGTATCTTAGATTCGAGTATCGATAATTGGTTATTCATAATTTAATTATGGTTTGATTTTATTTGAAGCGTAATAAGAAAACAAGGTGGTAAATACCACAATGCTTATGGAACTCAAAGGCATTAAAATAGCAGCAATAACTGGTTGCAAATGACCGGTTACAGCAAAACCTAAGCCTATAAGATTATAGAGTAATGAAAAGATAAAAGCGTATGAAATAATAGATCTTGCCTTCTTAGCTAGTTGTAAATACTGAGGTAAAAAATGAAATTGTGAAGCATCAATGATACCATCACATGCAGGAGAAAAAACATTTACATTTTCAGAAATGGCGATACCTACATCACTTTGTTTAAGAGCTCCTGCATCATTTAAACCATCTCCTATCATCATTACTTTGCTACCATTATTTTGTAATTCTTTTACAAATCGCATTTTATCATCAGGCCTTTGATTAAATAAAAAGCGAGTACTTTCTGGAAGCATTTTTTTCAAAGCCTGTAATTCACCTTCATTATCACCAGATAAGACCACAATTTGATATGATTTCTCAAGTTCTTTTAAAGTCTCAGCCATTCCAGGGCGATATTCTGTATGAAAAATGTAGCATCCTTTATAGGAATAATCTGTTGCTATATGAACTGCCGTCTGTTTACTGCCACTTACATCAATTGAATTTGAAGAATCGATACCAACATATCGCGCCGATCCTATTTTAATAGTTTGAGATGCAATGGAACCTGTGATTCCTTGTCCTACATGTTCTTGAAAAGTGTCTAACGTTTGAATGTTATTCTCCTGTAAAATTTTATATAAGGATCTACTCAAGGGATGGTTTGATGCCTTAAGAGTACTGGACAATAATTGTTTTTCCATATCATCCAGAGCAATTCCCTCATAATGAACTGTATTTTTAGAAGCGCTGGTTAAAGTACCCGTTTTGTCAAAGATGATTGTATCTATCTCAGACATCTTTTCTATAACATGACTGTTTTTAAGATATAGCTTTACCTTACCATAAAATCGTAATACATTGCCCAATGTAAACGGAGCGGCAAGTGCAATGGCACAAGGACAAGCTACTATAAGCACCGCTGTAAAAACATTAAGCGCCAAACTACTGTCGTAAAACAACCAGAATAAAGCAGCAATGATCGCTACACTTAAAATCCCGATCGTAAATCTTTTACTTATTCGGTCGGTTATAGATTGTAACCGTGTATTATCCTCTTCTTTAAAAATTTCGTTGGACCATAATTGAGTCAAATAAGATTGCTCGACTCCTTTAATCACCTCTAGCTCAAGCAAGCCAGATTCCTGCCTACCACCTGCATAAATTTTATCTCCTGATTGTTTAGGCACTGGCTGTGCCTCGCCAGTTACAAAACTATAATCTATAAGCGCCTTTCCCTTTATCAGAATAGCATCCACAGGGATAAGTTCCCCATTCCTAATCAGAATTCTATCACCAGGTTGTAATTCATAAACTGGCGTTTGCACCTCGCAATCAAGGTTACTCTTGTTAGGTTGATTTATTGTGTTGTTGATCTCGCTTTCGCGAAAGCGTAATTCTTCACTTTCCCGAGGTTTTACAATCTTTGTAACACCTATAGGGAAATAGCTTTTGTAATCACGTTCAAACGAAAGATAGGCATAGGTTTTTTGTTGAAAAAATTTACCCAACAAAAGAAAAAAGACGAGTCCTGCAAGACTATCCAGAAAGCCCGTACCCCAATCCATTATAATTTCTATAAGTGACCTTAAGAAAAGTACACTTATCCCTATCGCGATAGGCACGTCTATATATAAAATCCTTGATTTTACACCTTTAAAGGCCGAAATGAAGTAGTCTACACCACTATAAAATACTACAGGTATTGAAAAAGCAAGCATTAACCATCTAAATACGTGTTTAAATTGATCTAGCCAGTATTCATTTACTTCAAAATACTCTGGAAAGGACAAGAACATTATATTGCCAAATGCAAATCCAGCTACACCTAATTTATAAATCAGACTGCGGTCTTTTACTTTTTTTGACTTTTTTGAATCTTCAAGAGAAATGTAAGGTTCATATCCTAGATTAGATAATAGTATTACCAAAGATTTTAAATTAAGATGCTCTGGTTGATAAACTATTCTTACCGTTTTTTCAGGAAAATTAACCTGAGATTGTGTAACAGCTGGGTTGATTTTATGCAAATGTTCCAGTACCCAAATGCAACTACTGCAATGCATAGAAGGGATAAGGAGCTGTACAATTTGTGTATCTTGTTCATTAAACTCTAAAATGGAATTAACAATATCCTGATTTTCTAAAAAATCAAATTTTCCTTCAAAATCTCTCGGACTCACTCCTGGATGTTGTTCAAGATCGTAGTAATAGGATAAATTGTTTTCATTCAAAATATCATAAACCGTCTTACAACCATGACAACAAAATACCTTGTGATCATGTTCAATAGCACCCGTAATACACGGATCACCACAGTGGAAACATTTTTCCATTTATCTAGTTCTTAAAATTGCTTATACCTGGGACAAAGGTGAGCACAAGACAAGCAATAAAACGGTGACTTTTGTCACCCTAGAACAATAAATTATGAAATGATTAGTAATTAAAAAACTGTATTTCAGTATTTTAAAATAAAAACTCTATGAGAATTAATGCACTATTTTGGGTTTATTTGGTGACGGCAGTATTAGTAATCCTCACCGTTTCTAGTCAACTAGGTACTTCGTTTAAATGGATTTTTACAGGTACCTTAATTGGTCAACTATTATTACTTATTATGGTTTATAAAATTTTGACCGATGATTATGAGACTGATAAAACTTTTGAAGATTTCTATGACGATCGCCCTGACTTGGGTAAATAAAAACTAATATTTACTGTTTTGTTGTTCAAGTATAGTACGCCTGGTTTTTATTTAATTGAACATTAGTAGATGTTTTATTAATTTTACACATTGTTTGATCAGGTATCATATGAATCATCATAAAGAAAGTCGTTGTGAGAATTGTGTAATTAGACAGCTTAATTCCCTCAAGGCTTTATCAAAGGAACAGCTCAAAGAAATAAGTGACAGCAAAGTAACCAAATCTATTAAAAAAGGTGAAGTCATATTTGCTGAAGGTGAGCGACTACACGGCGTTTTCTGTGTAAGAAATGGTGTTTCTAAATTGTCCAAGACTAGTGAGAACGGTAAAGACCAAATTGTAAAAATTGCTACTAAGGGTGAAGTATTAGGACAGCGATCGGTTATTACCGAGGAATCGGCCAATTTAAGTGCTGTTGCATTAAATGACATGGAAATGTGCTACATTCCAAAAACCCATTTAATCAATAATATAAATCGCAACCCAAAGTTTACAAAAGCTGTTCTCATTCAAATGGCCGATGATTTGAAATTTGCTGATGATGTAATCGTAAATATGGCGCAAAAATCGGTGAAGCAGCGCATTGCAGAAACATTGATGTACTTAGAGAAAAATTTTGGAATTGATCAAGAAGGCTACATTTCTATGACTCTTACCAGAGAAGATATTGCTAACGTAGTTGGTACTGCCAAAGAAGCTTGTATACGTACCTTGACTAGTTTTAAAAAGGAGGACTGGATTATTACCGATGGTAAGCGAATTAAAATCACCGATAAAAACGCTCTCTTAAAATTGAGTAAAGGATTTTAAGTGTAACACCACTCATCTATTTTTGACCAAACGTGATTAGGGTCAACCTTGTAAATTTCGCTTTTTTGTATCCTACTCTTTAAGGAAGTAATGAATATAAATTCCTTTGGTCGGATAGTAATTCCACCCCAATGGCTTGGACGCTTAATATCTTTATTTGCATTCATTTGAGTAACCTTATTGAGATTATCAAGTAAACATTTTCTTGAGGAGATGATAGCACTTTGGTTACTAGCCAATGCACCTAATTGACTTTCTCTAGGTCTTCTGAAAAAATAGTTGTCAGAAATTTCACTTTCTGTTTGAGAAGCTAGACCTTTTACAATAATCCTCCTAGAGATATGAGGCCAATTGAACTCCAAACTGCAATTAGGATTAGATATTAAATCCATGGCTTTATTACTGTTATAATTAGTAAAAAAAGTAAGACCTTTCCAATCGTATTCTTTTAGAAGCACTACTCGATTATTGATTTCAAGGTCGTTACTTATCGTTGTTAATCTCATAGCATTACACTCGGGAACATGTGGATGATCCCGAGCGGTAATTAGCCATTCATGAAATAATTGTAAAGGGTTACAATCGTCCACTTTTACAATTTCAATGTTAGTACAGGTAAAATTGAATGGTTTGCTATATCTTCACTTACACTGCCTTTAAGTAATCGAGAAACACCCGTTCTTCCATGTGTAGGTATAGCGATAACATCTACTTGTGAAAGCTGTGCGTAAGACATGATGCCTTCTTCAATACTGTAATCGGCTATTCTATTCACTTTTTTGATAGCACTCAATGGTTCAGGATGATTAAGTTTTGTAAAGAAATTGAGTAAAATTTCATCCATTTCATTAGTACTCTTAAAGTTTGAACCAGGTAAATTGACGTATATTAATTCCACTCTTGATTCAAACATTTCAGCTATTTCTAGAACTTTTTTATAGGCAGGAATCACTTCTTCATCAAAGTTACTAGCCAGTACTATTTTTTCTGGATTGAAATTAAGGTCGTTTTCCTTGACCACTAGAACTGGGACCTGAGAGCTGCGTACCACTTTTTCGGTATTACTACCAGATATCACCTCTTTGAAGCCACTTGCGCCATGCGTACCCATTACTATTAAGCTGGCATCTACATCGCTTGCAAACTCGCCTATACTTTCAAAGTTCAATTCTTTTTGTAAAACTGGCTCTACAACTAATCCTTCTAAATACTCCTTATCAGTAAATTCACTAAATTGTTTCTCAGCTAGTTTTAATTGAAAAATGTTTTGTTGAACAGCTTGTGCTTGGTTTTGATTAATGACTAGTTCTTCAATACCAGCCATGTGACATAACAGTAATTTTGCATTTATTTTATGTGCAACTCGTGCTGCTACTTGTAATGCTTTTTCTGATTCTTTTGAAAAATCTACTGGAATTAAAATGGATTTCATGCTCTACCTGTTTTAAAATTATAGAACAAAATTATTCTTGATATAATTTTCTCAAGGTGACAATTATCATCTTTTTCCCAATATTCTAGAATTAATTTTACACAGTAAATTATCCTTTATGGAAACAAGTTTATTGTTACAAAACCTGAAATGTAGCGGTTGTAAAAATGCTATACTTAAACGTATATCAAAATTGGATGGAATCAAAAACATTCAATTAGATATCTCATCTAGTAAGCTTTCATTTGAATACACCAGTCATAATGCATTGGAAGGATTACGCAGTGATCTAGCTGATATGGGTTATCCAATCAGTGGTGAATCTAATACCATTGTTGAGAAAACAAAATCCTACATTCAATGTGCCGTGGGCAGGTTATCCAAAGAGTAAGATAATTACAAGTTAATTTTTAGGGTTTAAAAGCCGGTTGTAAACGTGATCTAGCAACCGGCTTTTTATTACGCTTTTCTATATCTTTTGTAGATTTTAAAAAGAATCATAAGAATCACTGCTAGTGCAAATAATCCTATTACTCCATAAATCCAATTGAGTGCACTTTTTAAAATAACTAGAAATACTACTGCAAATAAAACAAGAGTAGCACCTTCATTATATAACCTCATACCGTTTGAAGTCCACTTAACCACATTCTTATCTAACTCTTTAAGTATACTATTTGTCTTAATATGATAAATAATCAATGCAAGTACAAAGGCTAGTTTAACGTGCATCCACCCTTGTTCCAGATAGTAAGGTCTTATCAACAATAGCAAAATTGCAAAAGTTGTAGCAAGAATAGCACTAGGCCATCCTATTATAAACCAAAGTCTTCTGGACATGATTTTTAATTGATCTAAAAGGATCGTTTTATTGGGCTCTGGTTTATCATGAGCTTCAATTTGATAAACAAATAGTCTAGGAATATAAAATAAAGCCGCAAACCAGGTTACAACAAAAATCAAGTGCAACGACTTAATATATCCATAGAAATTTTCAAAATAATCTGGTAAAACAGGCTCTAATTCCATAGTAGTACAAAGGTAATATGAAAACAGTTACCGATCGTTTCAAATAGCTCTATGAGTACTTTTTGAGCGTCTCTATTTGCTTTTCAATAGCCGTTTTAAATTCAGATTTCATTCTATCTATAAGTTCACCAGCTGGTATAGAATCCTTAATAGTTGCAGATCCTTGCCCTGCACTCCAAATAGTTTTCCAGGCCTTGGCCTCAGTATCCATTTCTTTTCCAAAATCAATTTTGGCAGTTGCCTTAAGTTGTTCTTCAGTAATACCTGCAGCTTGTAAACTAGCCCCTAAGAAATTAGCATGTACACCTGATATAGCAGCCGTGTAAACGATATCACTAGCGCCAGATTGAATAATCATCTCCCTATACTCATCAGTAGCTTTAGACTCATGGGTATTAATGAATCTTGTTCCCATATAAGCAAGATCGGCTCCCATTTGCATGGCACTTGCTACATCTTGTCCTGAACTCATAGCTCCAGATAATAAAATAGCTCCGTCGTAGAACTCCTTTACTTCTCTTACAAACGGCATAGGGTTAAGAGTTCCCGCATGACCACCAGCACCAGCACATACTAGGATTAAACCATCAACACCAGCTTGAGCGGCTTTTTGCGCATGACGTTTTTTGATAACATCATGAAATACTAATCCACCATAACTGTGCACAGCATTTACAACCTCACTCACTGCACCTAAAGATGTAATAATTAATGGTACTTGATGTTTAACACACAATCTTAAATCATCCTCTAATCTAGGATTGCTACCGTGAACTATAAGATTTACCCCAAAGGGCGCTGCCTTTTTACCAGTTTCTTCTTCCCACTGCTTCAGGCTAGATTTAATCTCAATCAACCATTCTTCAAAACCTTCACTACTACGCTGGTTAAGAGCAGGAAAAGTACCTACTATTCCATTTTTACAACATTCTATAACCAGTTGTGGTCCAGAAATTAAAAACATCGGCGCTGCCACCACTGGCAATTCTAATTGATCAATTAAGGATTGTGCTTTCATGAATAGATTTGTTTTGGGTAAAGATAAGTATTATGCATGCATAAAGAAAAGAACCTGTATCAACTTTGTGCTACAATAATAAACTGTGTTTAAGGTTTTACTAACACATTAAATACGAGTGTAGTTTACATTTGTTTTTGAAAAATATAGGTTTTGAAAAAAAATATCCTCCTAGTTTTTTTTGTTCTCGCTTTCGCGAAAGCGTACTCACAAAAAGCTACTCTTTCTGGAACTGTTACCGAGGCAGCGACAAGTGAAACATTGCTCAATGTTAATGTGATTATTAAGGAATTAAAAACAGGAACCATCACAAATGAATATGGTTATTACTCTATTAATCTTCCTGTAGGGTCATACACCGTACAGTTTACCAGTTTAGGATTTACTAGTCAAGAAAAAATTATTTCCTTAAATAAGGACACTGTCCTTGACATAGCTCTAGATGAAGCCAATGAAGAATTAGAAACTATTGTAATTAAAGCTGATGTTGAAAAATTAAACACAAGATCACCTCAAATGAGCGTGAACGCTTTAAATATAGATACTGTAAAAAAAATACCAGTCGTTCTGGGAGAGACCGACCTTATAAAGGCACTTACTTTATTACCTGGTGTGAGTAATGCTGGTGAAGGAGCTGCTGGATTTAATGTACGTGGTGGCGCCGCAGATCAAAATTTGGTTTTACTGGATGAGGCTACTTTATTCGGTAGTGATCACCTTTTTGGATTTTTTTCTGTATTTAATCCAGATGCGATTAAAGATTTAAAATTGTATAAAGGTGGAATTCCTGCTAGATACGGTGGTCGTGTTTCTAGCGTACTTGAAATATACCAACGTGATGGAAACAAAAAGGAAATAAGTGGTACAGGTGGAATTGGGTTAGTCGCTAGTAGGCTTTTATTAGAAGGACCTATAAAAAAAGACAAGTCGTCCTTTTTAATAGGTGGTCGCAGTAGTTATGCTCATTTATTTTTACCTCTTTTTGATATAGATAACAAGGCTTATTTCTATGATTTGAACGCTAAATTAAGTTTTAATTTAAACGATAAGAATAGATTATATTTTTCAAGCTATTTTGGAAGAGACGTGTTTAATGTCAATGATTTATTTGGAAACACCTTTGGAAATTCATTTGTAAATGCAAGGTGGAATCATATTTACAACAGTAAATTATTTGCCAATGCATCATTAATTTTTAGTGACTACAATTATGGCCTTGAATTAGATTTTGTTGAATTTCAATTCGATAGCGGTATTACAAATCTAAATGCTAAATACGACCTCACCCATTACCTGAATGACAAGGTCAAATTACGTTATGGAGTGAACTCAATATATTATGAATTTGATCCTGGGAAAATTGTTCCTACAACACAGGAAAGTGGAGTTAATGAACGACAACTTACTAAAAAATATGCTTGGGAAAATGGATTATATATAGATGGCGAATTCAAAATTAATGACCAATTGAATATTAATGCAGGAATAAGGTATAGTAGCTTTAATCGATTAGGTCAAGATCGTTTAAGCACGTATGATGGTGATCCTGTTGTCTACAATGAAAGCCAGGGAATTTATGAAGGTGCAGAACCTACAGGAGAGACAAGAAACAGCCGTGGTACAACAATTGAATTTTTTGATGCATTTGAACCTCGTTTTTCGGTAGCTTACTCTCTTAATGATGACACTAGTATTAAGGCCAGTTATCAACGTATTGTTCAATACATTCACTTAATTTCAAACACCAATGCTCCTACTCCTTTTGATCTATATGCTCCTAGTGGAACTTATATAGAGCCCCAAGATGGTCATCAAGTTGCAATAGGATATTTTAAAAATTTCAATACTTATAGTTTAGAGATTGAAAGCTTTTATAAAACCGTGGACAATCGTCTAGATTATATTGATGGCGCCGATTTAATTGCTAATGATGATGTGGAACAAATACTGCTCGCAGGAGAAGCTCGCGCTTATGGACTTGAATTACTTTTTCGTAAGAATGAAGGTGATTTAAAAGGTTGGATAGCATACACCTTGTCTCGCAGTGAACAACGCACTCCAGGTCGCAGTGAAATAGAACCTGGAATTAATAATGGAGAGTGGTACAGTGCTCCGTGGGATAAGACTCATGATATCACCATTACTGCAAATTACGACTGGAATAAAAAATGGGATTTTGGAGCAAACTTTACCTTTCAAACAGGTCAACCTGTAACATTTCCTAACGGTCAATATAGCTTTGATAATTTATTTATTCCTACTTATGGCGAACGTAATAGCAATAGATTGTCAAACATTCATAGGCTGGATTTGAGCGCAACTTACACGCCAAAACCTGATCTAACAAAGGGATGGCAATCGAGTTGGGTTTTTAGTTTATACAACGTATACAATAGAAGAAATGCGGTGAGTATAAACTTTGGAGAAAATGAAGATACCGCTAGAAATGAAGCAACCAGACTATCGATTTTTGGTATCGTACCTGCGGTTACTTATAATTTTAAATTTTAAACCATGAAGTATCTTTATATAATCATGTTTTTGTTCTTAGGCATTGTTTCCTGTGAAGATGTAGTAGAAGTCGATTTAGACACCGCAACGCCTAGATTAGTTATTGATGCAGCTCTAGAACTCAATGAGGATGGAAGTACCTCTAGCACAGTATCACTTTCTAGAACTGCTGGCTTTTATGAAGAAAACAACCCTATAGTTACAAATGCCAGTGTAGTCATTAATGAAAGTAATGGAACAACACACAACTTCAGACACATAGGTGGTGGAGTTTATGAATCTAATACTATCAACCTAATAGATAACGAGGTTTATACATTAATCGTTGAAGATGGTAGTGATATTTATACAGCATCACAAACTTTGGAACGCACGGTACCTATCGCAACGGTCGAGCAACTTGTACTAGATAATTTAGATCCAGAAATTACACGCATTACAGTTCTTTATGATGATCCGGTAGGATTAGGAGATAATTATCTATTCACGTATCAAGATCAATACAATGATGAGCTAGATGTAGGTGATGATGAATTTACTGATGGTAATAGAGCACCATCCATTTTCTTTATGGAGGATCTGCCAGTAGGCACTGTTATTACACTAGGGATTAAAGGTATTGACTCTGATTGTTATCGCTTTTATGAAACACTACTTCAACAAACTGAATCGGGTGGACCATTTGATACTCAACCAGCAACAGTAAGAGGAAATATTGTTAATAGTGTAAATGAAGAAAATTTTCCTTTTGGTTATTTCAGAATATCTGAAGTGTTTTTCACGGAATATACCGTTCAATAAGAAAATTTATTAAAATCTAAAAATCTTTTCATTTTCCGCCATGAAGTTCCAGTGGTATCTTGCATCGCCACCTGAAAAGTTTTCAATTCTGTTTTTCTCTTTTCCCTTGTGATCTAGGGCAAGAAGCGTAGGGTATCGACTATTGTTATACTTTTCAAATAATTTTTTGTTAGCTTTTTTCTCTTGTGGACTTACAATATCATCTCTAAAAGGTATATCTAGATAAACCAAAATATAATTCTGACTCTCATTAATAAAACGAGGTGTATTAAAAAATTTTTGTTCTAGATTTTTACAAGGTGTACACCAGTCACTACCGCTGAAATAAACCAACATAGGTTTCCTAGATTCTCCCGCATGTTTTAATGCCTTATCAAAATCTGTGTACCAATCTAAAGAATCTACCGTAATTTGGTTTTCAATTTCAACTTCGTACCGTGTATTATTCTCATCTTGAGCAATAAGGCCAAAAGTTGCGACTAGGAATAGCAAAAAAACAAAATACTTCATCATAATTCATTTATCAGTTCAAATGTAAACAATAACGACTAAAAGTCAATTATCTTGCCAAACCTACTTAAACATAACCATTTCCTTCAATGGCAGTCGTACTTTCTTTAAAGATGCCATATAATCCTCACTTGATCTGTAGCCTATAGGAAGCATTAAAACACTTTTCAACCCAAGAGATTCAAGACCTAGCAATTGATCAATTTCCTTTGGCAAAAAGCCTTCCATAGGACAAGCATCAATTTTAAGTTGCGCACATACTGTGAGTAAATTACCTAATGCTATATAAGCTTGTTTTTGAGCCCAAAGTTCAATTTCGTCTTCCGTTTTTTTTGAAAAAGAATCAAGGAGAAATTCCTTGAAAGGATTCAAAATATCAACAGCAGTTCCTCTCACATCCTTCACTGTATTAAAATAAGTAACAATCTCATCTCTACCTATCTTACGAGTACAAAACACCAGAACGTGACTAGCCTGTTCCACTTGTTTTTGACCGTAACTCTTCTCTACCATCATCGATTTTAAGGCTTGGTCTTTAACCACCATTAATTTAACCGGTTGAAGTCCATAACTAGTTGCCGTTAAATTAAAAGCTTCAACGAGAGTCATTAATTTATCGTTATCTACCTTTTTAGTACTATCAAATTGTTTAACGGCATAGCGCCATTTTAAATTGTCAATAATTTCCATGCTCAATTAACGTTCTATTAAAAGTATTTTGTGTAATCTCGCTTTCGCGAAAGCATCATAAATACAAACAGTGATTGTAAATAAATACGGATTCAAAGGTACAATCCCTATAAGTTTAAAATCGCCGAAGTCCTATAATTAAAGTCTATGACTCAAACAGAAGAACGTATACAAAAATCTGTTACTCAAATTTTCAAAGCTGTATTTCCAAATACAACAAATCATTATGACACTCTTTTTGGTGGAACTGCATTACAGCTTATGGATGAATCTAGTTTTATATGCGCCACACGATTCTCCAGAAAAAAAGTAGTCACAATAAGCACTGATCAAATTGATTTTAAAAAACCAATTCCACAAGGAAGTATCATTGAGTTAGTAAGTAAAGTGATTAAAGTAGGGACAACAAGCTGCGTAGTAGAAACCGATATCTTTATGGAAGATATGTACAGTTACAATCGAGAAAAGGTGGTAACAGGTGTTTTTACATTTGTAGCAGTTGATGACGAAAAAAAACCAGTAAGTATTTTATAATGAAACGTTTATTAAACATACTGGTATTTTTAGTTATTGGTGTAATTGTCTTTGCAATAGGGCTTCAATTTCATATTAAAAGACTTGCTCAACCTATAACTCACACATCAGTTCTTGAAGCTCCTCACGCATATACTGGGATTGTATTAGGGGCTAGTGTAAAAGCAAATGGTAATTTGAGCGCAATATTACAAGATCGTGTAGATGCTGCACTAATGGCCTATCAAGAAAAAAAAATTGAGAGATTCCTGTTGAGTGGTGATCATGCCCAAAAAGGGTATGATGAAGTAAATGCTATGAAAAAGTACTTGAATAAAAAAGGTGTTCCAGATTCAGTTATATTTCTAGATCATGCAGGATTAGATACATATGATTCTATGTTTAGAGCAAAAAATATTTTTCAAGTTGACACGGCTTTAGTCTTTACCCAAGAATTTCATCTACCACGAGCGCTATACATAGGAAAAAACATGGGGTTAAATATCAATGGCGTTATAGCAGACGCAAGGATTTATGAAGGAAATTCTCATTTTAAAAGACGAGAATGGGCAGCTAATATTAAAGCATGGATGGAAATTAACATAGAAAATCCACCAAAAATTGACGGTTCTGCAATTCCGATTACAGGAAAATCACAACTCTCTCATGATAAATAAAATTTTTATTGCATTTGCGCTTTTCTAATTAAAAAAAGAAGTTATATTTGCACCCGCAAAAGCAGTTAGCTTTTCGACAAATCTGGAGAAATGGCAGAGTGGTCGAATGCACTGGTCTTGAAAACCAGCGAGGGTCACACCTCCGGGGTTCGAATCCCTCTTTCTCCGCAACATGAAAAACCCGTTTTCTATATAGAAAACGGGTTTTTTGATTTCTTACTTTAATTATTTTATTACTGACTCAAAACTCGTTCTACTTTTAATTGATCAGTATCAGACATTTCAGTCATTAAATTTTTAATAATCTCACGTCCTGTTTCTGTCTTAAATCCAGTTCTTAAATGTTCTCGCGAAGTCTTATAAAATCGCCAAACATGATGGAAACAGGCCGCGATTAAATCACGATAATTCTCCTCAGACATAATATCCAATTGAATTAAGTAATCAAACGCAGCTTGTCTTGTAATCATACTGTGTTTAGAATCTGTGTAATCACGTAATAAACTTAAATAAAGCTGTTTTTCTGCATTCGTAAATTCTGGTGTACTTAATGCTAGAACTAACCAAGACATATTTAATTCTGGACTTAATGAATCCCAGCGACTTTTTAAATCTAAAAGAAGTTCTTTCTTATTCTTAGTATCCTGCCATAATAAAAACATGGCACTTTCTCTAGTTACATAACTTGGTTCGTCAATTAAAGTTTGAATTACACTACGGTTGTAATCGTTTATTTGCTGGGTACTCAGAACAATTGCTCTATTCACTTCAAGAAGGTCATAATTAGAAACTTTTTTGATCAAGTCATATTTCCTAATATCATCATGAAGCGTTAACTGTTGAATCATCTCAATTAGAGCAGGAATGTTGTCCCTTTCATTTGCAACTTCCTTGAAACTTGTATAACTCTCATTAAAATTTGAAATACTTCTAGCTTTAAGTTGAAAAAACTCTTCCATTTCTGGATATGATCTTAATATTTGCAGTGCTTCTTTTGCAGGGAAAGATTTATTTAACAACCACATCTCTCTGAAATCAAGTAAATCTAACCCGGTTATTTCGGTAACTTTTTCAAGAAAATCAAAAGTAGTTACATTGTCATAGGCATTTGTGGTTAAATAATGTCGTATAATAGTTTTAAAAGCTTTATCGCCTACTTTAACCTTTAATGCGTGTAAAGCCCAAGCACCGTGATCATAAAAAGTTAATGAGCTAGATCCCGGATTAAGCAGCTCGGTAGATTTACCCGTGCGTGATTGCTCTACAAGATTTTCTGCTTTGGTATACAGTAGATTTAGGAAATGATTGTCTCCATATAAATATTGCTCGGCTAGCATGGAGTAATAAGTGGCAAAACCCTCATGCAACCAGTGATGCTGTGATTCTGTTTCAGTAACTAAGTTTCCAAACCACTGATGCGCCATTTCATGAGCATTTACCGTAACATAACTTCTATCATTTGATCCTATTTCATCGTTAAAAAAGCTATCACTGTAAACTGTTAAACCAGTATTCTCCATTCCAGAATACAGAAAATCCTTCACTGGGACCTGTCTATAAACTTGCCATGGATACGGGTAACCAATTTCTCTTTCTAGAAAATCAAAAATTTCCTTTGTTTTTTTATAGGTAGCGAGTGCTTTATTTTTTTCCCCTTTGTAATAATATAACTCAATTGGAACTCCTGTTTCACTAAATAGCTTATAGCTATCATATTCACCAATCACAATAGCTACTAAATAACTACTCATGGGTTGATCCATGCTATAATTCCATTGTATTACATTATCTAATTCCTTTTTTTGAGTAAGAACACCATTTGATAAAGAAGTTAAATGATCAGGAGCTGTAATTTGTAAATTCCATAACATTTTATCATTCATATCATCAATACTAGGTAACCAGTTACTAGTATATTTACCTTGTCCTTGAGTCCAAATTTGATTCCAAGACCCATCTCCTGTGGCATCAATAAAATACATGGCTTTTTTAGGCTCACTGGTGAAATTTATGCGTAGGTTGATAGTATCGCTTTCGCGAAAGCGAGAACGCAACAAGATACGCTCACCGTTATAATCTGACTTGACAAGATTTCCATTGAGAAATACCTCGTGCTCTTTCAAACTCTTGGCATCCACAAATAAAGAATCAGTTGTAGATGTTATTAGAACATCAAAAGATATTTCTCCAGTTACATTTTCAGAATCGTTCTGGAATTGAAGTCGCGCAGTTGCAGACAAAAAATCGGCATAGGTCTGTGATGGTGTGTTTTGAGAATAAACCCAAAAGCTTACAAACGACATTATAAAAGTAAGGTATTTCATAGACCGTGAAAGTACAAAAGTCATGCCTGTATAACTATACAAAGGCTCGAGCTTAACACACATTAACGAGTTAAAATCATTATACTTGCAGGTAGAAATTGACCCAACGTGTACGAGAATAGCTTCCCTAAAAAAAGATTTCAAATAACCCTTGAGTTTTTAGAAAAACATCTAGAAAAAAACAGCAGCATTCTTGATTTAGGAGTTGAAAACCCATTTAGTAAAATAATGAGCGATGCTGGCTATAAGGTCGTGAACACAAGTGGTGAGGATCTAGATGATGAACTTACTGCCATTTCCAGTTTTACAGGCGATGCTGTTACTGCATTTGAAATATTTGAGCATTTAGTAGCTCCTTATAACGCCTTAAAAGAGATCAAAACCAAAAAGCTCTTTATAAGTGTTCCCATGAAATTATGGTTTGCAAGTGCCTATCGTAATAAGAATGATGTACGGGATCAACATTATCACGAGTTTGAGTCTTGGCAACTGGATTATGTTTTAGAAAAAGCGGGATGGGAAGTTATCGATAGTATTAAATTCACAAATCCCGTCAAGAAATTTGGAATTAGACCTTTTTTGAGAAGGTTTACACCTAGGTATTACCTAGTTTATTGTGAAAAAAGGTAGTCTATTCGACAGTCCAATCTAGCCATTCATCCTTGTATAATAAGGCTGTTTGATAGCATTTAAAAAGGATAGGAAAATTACTTTTAAACTGTTTAGGTGACTCAATAAAATATTCAGTTAATACCGCCATGAACTCATACTGATTGGTAAAGGCGTATTCTCTAAAAAAAGCTGTGTTATCCAATCGTTTTTTGACTTCTGGATCCATCAATCTACGCAAGATAAGTTGATGCTGTTTATGAAATCTTTGTGCATCAACATTGGTACTATGTTCACTTTCAAAATGCAGCACATGGCAAAACTCATGTAATCCTAAATGCAAGTTGTCATTTGAATCGGCCATTCCTTGTAGAAAATCAGGCCAACTCATCGCAAGTACTCGAGCACTTGGGTTGTACTCTCCTTTATGCAATGCGTTATTAGTTGGACTAGTAAATGGCTCTGGAAAAAACAATAGGGTATCCAGCATTCCATATGTGTACTGTCTTCGACCAAAAGTGAGCTCACAAGCTACACATGCAGGAAGGACAAATTGTTCATCGGTGACGCTCTCACCGTATCGATTTTTAAAATTCTTTTGACTTATAAAATGAGCTACTCGATGCTCAAATTGCTTTTGATACTTACTGGACAGTCGTTTATAGAAAGGATAGTTTTTTAGAATACGCTTTCGCGAAAGCGGTAACTTCTTATATACAAACATTTGCCTGTACCAGATGAAGTCTTTTTTGCGCTGTAATTTTATCAATATTAATTGTGCAAAAAACAGTACAATCAACAATCCTAAGGCTCCTAGAACATACGGCGCAAGCCACTCTGAGCTTTTCTCAATTAATATGGATACCTTTAAGTTAATCGCGAGAAAGGAAAATATTAATGATATACCAGAATAATAACATAAGGCTAGCAAACAATCCAAGTGCTGCGCCAATGTACTGATCCGTATGATATTTGTGAACTAAATTTGATGTTTGATACAATATCGATCCTGCTGCTAGAATAACCATAGCACCAGAAAATATCAAGCCTAAATCAAATCCAAAAATCATAGAGGCTATAATGATTCCTATAGCTACAAAAAAACCTACTACTAGAATACTACGTAAGAAGGAAAAATCTTTTTTTGTAAATAAAACAACCGCACTCAATCCAGTAAATAATCCTAAAGTTACTACTGCAGCTTGATTGAGTAAATTTGATTGTTGTAATTCACCCACGTAAATAGCAACTGTGATTAGAGGAACAAAAATAACAGCCTCGGCAACGACAAATAGTAGTAAAGCCAAATATTGCTGTGTTTTATCATGACTAGTATGCGCAATTTTTTCGGCATAGTTTGTCGCCAGCATAAACACTCCTAGAACCAGTAACCATCGCCAGCCATTAAGCATGCTCATCATAAATTCAACAAGCGGAGTTATTCTGATAAAAACAGCTTCAACTATAATAAAAAGCAATACTGCAAGAGCAACATGCATGTAAGTTTTTCTGTAAAAAGTGGCTCTAGTTGAGTCGTTGACCTGAATTAATGATTCAAATTGAGAATCGTACTGCTCATTGTGTTGTGATTCCATATATCTGTGGTTGGTATTTTTAAGATTACTAAAATAATGATTAATAATTATGGATATCGTATTATACTGAAATATTTAAGCATATTTTGAAAGGACAACGTTTTTGAAATTCAATTTTAAAAATTGTACTAATTTAAATGCGGTAATAAATAATTTTTAATCGTTAAACCTTTGAAACTTTCTATAGTCAAAGAGTAAGTATGAGGGCAATTTCTGATCAAGAAATTTTAGAGAATATCAACAATCCGCAGCGCATGCAGTTAGGATACAAGCAACTTGTGCAGTGCTACAGTAAAAGAATATACTGGCAGGTACGTAAACTTGTAATAACTCATGAAGATGCTGATGATGTTGTTCAAAATGTTTTTATCAAAATATTTAAAGGTATTAAGAATTTTAAAGGAGACAGTAAATTGAGCACTTGGATGTATCGTATTGCTTATAATGAAAGTATGACCTGGCTAAATAAGAAAGCTCGTTCCATGCAAATTACTAGTGAAGAATTGGTTCAAAAGCTCACTCAAAACCTAACAGCCGATGTATATTTTACTGAAGACGAAGTATTGATAGCTTTACAAAAAGCCCTAGCAAGTCTACCAGATAGACAACGTGAAATTTTTAATATGAGGTACTACGACTCAATAAAATTTAGTGAGATCGCTCACATATTAGAACTGTCAGAAGGTGCTGTGAAAAGCAGCTACCATCTCGCAGCAAAAAAAGTAGAACAGTTTATAAAGACTCATCAAACTATTGAGTTGGATTAAAGTCTAAGAAATAGAATGATAAAGAAAAATCAACATAACGGCTTTAATATCCCTGATAGATACTTTGACAATCTAGAGTTTAAACTCCATAAGATTGCCGAAGATACAAATAGGAAACAATCCATGCACGGTGGTTTTCAGGCTCCTGAAGATTATTGGGAGCAACTGGATAAAAAGTTAATGAATCAACCACTGCCTATTAATGGTGAATCTAAAAGAAGTAAGGTAATTTCATTACTTACTCCTTTACTGGCTGTAGCTGCTACCATTGCAGTATTATTATACCTATTCCCAACCACCAATGAACCTAGTGATGAATTAGTGACTACCGATGGTTTAACCGGGACTGAGCTTGCTGATTATCTTGCTCCAGATGACATATTATCATCCGACTATCAATGGGCAGAGATACTTACCGATGATTTTATTGAACAAGTTGAAGTAAATGTGCAAGATGATGACCTGCATGAATACTTAAACGATGTAGAACTACAAGAACTATTTATAGAATGAAAAATATTATAATTCTGGCTGTGCTTTTAATAAGTACAACCGCTATTGCACAACGAGGTGATAGATCAAACAGAGAAGAAAGGGAAAATCGCATTGAAACTTTATTCATTGCCTATGTTACCGATAAATTAGAACTCACTACTGATGAGGCTGCAAAGTTTTGGCCCATCTACAATGAAATTAAACAGGAGCGTCGAGCTCTTGAAAAGAAAAAACGAGCTCTAATCAATGAAATTGATGACAACATGCAAGCAATGAGTGATCAACAAGCACAGTCCTATGTAAATAAGGTAATTGCTCTTGAAAAAGAAATAAATTTAAAAAGTTTTGAGAATCGCAGTAAGGAAATAATTGCTGTTATCGGAGCAAAAAGATTTTTACTACTCAAAAAAAGTGAAGTAGAATTTAGACGTAAAATGATATCTGAATTTAAAAAGAAACGACGTCGGGACTAGGTTTGAGGATATATATTTTGGTTTTCATTTGGATTGAAATTAAACCCGATGCCTTTAAAAACTCTCAGAGCTACCTGAGAGTTTTTTTCATTAGATAAAATTCTGCTACTACTATCTTACCCCTTAAAAGAAATTGAAATTAATCAAGTTGATTCCTATTTTTACGACCAATTAAAAAACAAATCAAATGAGAAAATTAATTTTTATTCTAGGATCATTTTTAATTCTTTCATGTAACCAGGATAGCAGTAAGCAAAGTGATCAAACTGTTCTTAATGAGGTTACCCAAAGTGCAGATTATCAGAGGTACGTTCAAGCCTATAATGAATATGCAGCTTGTAAGCGAGAACGTCCTAAAATCACGGAAGATTACATATCCAATAAAATAGACGACAAGGAATTTAAAAGGAGGATTGAAGTTAATAGTCAGACATGTGCCATTAAGAAGGACATTTTCAATAAATACTATCAATTACTCGAGGCACAATTTGATAAAGAGCTTGTAGTCGCTCACAAAATAATGCCTAATTAAGGTATAACTACCTCTAGAGCATCTAGTGAATCAACTGGGTTCTCATTATATATTAAAGTCCAACCTAGCGAATTGCTCAAAACATAGATTTGTGTGAGTTCACTCAACAATCTGTTTTGAGCATTTTTCATAGCATCAGAATTTTGAACCTGGCGTTTAATATCTGCTTTGACACTACGTTGAATTTTATTCAAATCCCTAGCAGTAAATTTATTTAAGATTCCTTCCTCAATATCATAATAGGTTAAATTTGGATCTACCTTAATTTCAGGTTCAGGAATTGATGTAATTCTTATTTCTTTTAGGCTTTCGTTAATTTCAACCTTTAGGTCTCTTAAATCATAAGCAATTTGAACTTCTGCATTTGAAATAAGCAAGGCCTTTTTCTTACTGTAAAAAAGGTCCAATCCATACTCCTTAGTATCCTCATAATTAAAAACCTTGGCATAATTAATTTCAGTAACCACCAGTTTACTCACATGATTAATTTGCTCTTGAATTAAAGAGGTTTGCGCGATCAATTGTTCCCTTTCAGAGTTTCTTTGGTTCCAATAATAAAAACACCCAACTAGGATCGCTCCCAATAAAACACCTAATACATATTTTCTCATTTCAATTGTACCTTTGGATATAAGGATATCACTTTATCCTTCATTTCTTTTACCATTTCCTCGTGTTTCAATTTATTTTGAGGTTTGTGAGCTTCCAACCTTCTAAATTTCTCAACGATAGACATTTGTTGATCGAGTTTTGTATCTATTACGCTTTCGCGAAAGCGAGACCACACATACTCTATTCCAACTTCATTTAAGTGAATCATATCCGACTTAAAAAATCGATAGTCTCTTAACTCATCAAGTACAACCTCATAAGCTGGGAAATAGGATACGTCGTTTGATACGTGTCCCAAAACACCTTCATGCAAACGGGATTTACTACGGGTATTTTCCACCATTCCATCTCGTGTATGACGTACTGGTGAAACAGTATATATGATTTTCACATTTGGATTGTGAGTTTTAGCTACTTGCTCTATCGTATCAAGTGCCTGATTAATTTCTTGCATGGATAAAAGCAGTTTTTCAAATATATACTGTGGTTGTTTATGACAATTTGCAACTATTTTTTTTGATTCTTTATGCTTGTAAACCCATGCGGTTCCCAGTGTCACAAATAAATGCGAGGTGTTACTAAGCTGTTTTTTAAGTTGTTTTAATTGATGATTTAAATTTTCAAGTAATTGTGTTTCATCCTCATGATTCATTTGAGAATGGACCTCGTAACAAAAAGGTGTTTCAACATCGGTTGATTGATACCATCTTTCATCTCGTACTCGTTCAAAAATTCTAGCTATGCTCACTGGATTAAACAAAATACCCATGGGATTTATCAAGGTAGGGAAACCATAGTAAATGCATTTTTCACCAATATTTTGAGCAAAACAACTTCCTATAAATATCAATTGTGAGTCATTATTTATAGGTGTTGATGCTGGTTTTATTGTAACTGGTGTAGTAAGCTGCATAATAATCTGTATCTATCAAAAATAGCAATTTTAGTAGCAACAACTTCATTAGGATAAGTAGGTTTCCATTATTTTTGAAACTTGTGAAAATAGCAATCATCATACCAGCCCATAACGAGGCAGACTATATCAAATCAACCTTAATAAGCTTAAAGAATCAATCTCATAAAGCCTCAAAAATCATACTAGTTGATGATAATAGCACCGATGATACCAGCAATATTGCTCATGAATTTTCTGCCGGCTTACCTTTAGAAATCTTAACTAACAAATCAAGCGATCAAAATATACCTGGAAGTAAGGTTATACGTGCCTTTGAAAAAGGTTTATCGCGATTAAATTTAGATGAATTTGACGTTGTTTGTAAGTTTGATGCAGATCTTATCTTCCCTGCAAACTACTTGAAAACTCTGGTTTCAACATTTAAATCAAATGAACAAATTGGTATGGTAGGTGGTCATTGCGTTATCCAACAAAAAGGACATTGGATACTTGAAAATCAAAATAATCCAGATCACATACGCGGAGCATTAAAAGCTTATAAAGTTTCTTGTTTTAAGCAAATAAATGGTATACGACCATCCATTGGATGGGATACTATTGACGAAATGCTAGCGCGATATTATGGGTTTAAGGTAATCACGGTACCAAACCTACATGTGAAACATCTTAAACCTACTGGAGCAGCTTATAGAAAAGGGTCTTGGCAACTTCAAGGTGAAGCATTTTACAAAATGCGTTACGGTTGGTGGTTAACGATGATTACGGCTCTAAAAATGAGTTTAAACAAAAAGAAGTTCTCTTTGTTTTTCTCTTACCTCTCAGGATACCTATCAAGTAAAAAAAACAACCTTGATCCATTAGTAACAGAAGATCAAGGTCGTTTTATACGCCAGTATAGATGGCGTGGAATTAAAAAGAAATTGAGGTTTAAAAATTAAAACTCATTCCGATATTAAATACAAACTGATTGTATAATTCTTCGGCTGGAGTAAGATCTTCTGTTTTATACTTAGCAAGAGGAAATCCAGCTTCAGTGTAAAGACCAAATCCATTTGTAAAGAAATAACGTGCACCTACGTGACCACCGAAATTCTTTGTAGAGAAATGAAGACCTGGATAAAAATCAAAGTTCTCATCAAGGTTAATTACATTTCCAATATTGGCATTAAATCGTAATGCAAGAGTAGATCTCTCATCAAAATCTGCATCTACCGCATCGTCTAGACCAAGTGCATAATTTGCAGCTAGACCTAAAGAAAAGTTCTCTCCTACTCCATAATCATAGGTTACACCTATTCCAGTAGCATTTTCCTGAAAACTAGCACCTACTTGTATTTTTTGATCTCCTTTACCGCGATATGCTTGTGCATAGACAGTAGTTCCTGCAATCAACGCTAAAATTAAAAGTATGTTTTTCATTTTGTTTGTTTTGAATGACAAATATATTAGAGTTCTCGAATTAACTCTGTTATTTTTCAAATAAAGCTTCGTTAATTGGAGTTCCTGTACAGCCATTAGGAAAAGCTATACCTAACAGTGTTGAAACTGTAGGTGCTATATCTGTTATAAAAATAGGCCTTGCTGTACGACCGGCATTTATTCCTGCTCCATAAAAAATGCAAGGCACATGTGTATCGTAAGCATGAGCACTTCCATGAGTAGAACCTGTTTTTGAATAAGATATTACCGCATTATCTAGTACATACATGACATCACCACTACGTTTTTGATGAAATCCTTTTTGTATGAGAGCTGCAGTACCTTCTGTAAAACTACCTTGTGTCATCTCATACCTAGTAAACACTTTTTGTACGTTATCTAATCCCAAAAGATAATCGGCAATGTAACGTTGGATGTACTTATGATCAATATTTATATCATTTAAAACTTTATAATTTAAAAAGACTTGCTCGTTGGATACATTTTCAATGATGGCATCATTACCAAACTCTTTTTTTACATGATCCTTAAGTTTTTCCCTTAATGTTCTAGAGTCAAAATAACCTGCTTGTAAGCCTTCATCATGTAAGTAAGCTGGAACGTGTACTGCACCGTGATCGGCAGTAAGAAATAAGGTATAATTTCCTACACCTACTTTATCATCTAATTCTTTCAAAAATCTTGCTATTTCCAGGTCTAGTCGCAAATAAGTATCCATTACCTCGACAGAGTTAACACCATATTGATGGCCTATATAATCTGTGCTAGAAAAACTTACTGCAAGAAAATCTGTTACATCATCCTTTCCTAGTTGTTCACCTTCAAGAGCAGCAATAGCAAGATCTGCAACAACAGTATTTCCCAAAGGTGTTGCTTTGAGTAAATCGTAATTTCCATTTTCTGCTGCTAGTTCTTTTAAATCATAAGGAAACACAGCTTTTTCTTTACCTCTAGGTGGTTTTTCATAATTATTAAGATCGGCACCGCTAGCTTTATAAGTTTCTATTGGATAAAGCGTGTTCCATTCAGTTAAGTATGATTTTGCCTTACCACTATCATTATAGTCTGCTACCCATTGTGGTAACTCTTCTTTGTAAAAGTCACTGGTAATAAATCTAGCCTCATCTTTTCCTTTAAACCAGAATGCAGCATCGGCTAGATGACCTGCAGGTAAAATAGCTCCACGGTCTTTAATGCTTATTCCAATAACCTTGGCACGATCTTGTGTATGTAGTTTCAATTCGTCGGTAACGGTTGATGTCAACAAACGTTCAGGTGACATTTTACCGTCTTCTCCATTAGTTCCAATAGAAAAACGATTATTATCATAAACGTTGTAGATGGACTGTTTTGCTACCTTATCGTACCAATTGTTTCCAATTATTCCATGATTTGCAGGTGTTGTACCCGTATAAATACTTGCATGACCAGGAGCCGTATAGGTAGGTACATAATTAAAATGATGATTAACGGCATTAAATCCATTATTCATGAGTCGCTTAAAACCATCATCACCATAGTAATCATAAAATTTAGTGAGATAATCGTACCTCATTTGATCTACAACAATTCCAACTACTAATTTTGGTTGTTGAATTCCTGTAGATGATGTTGACGATACTTGGTTTGCATCACGCTTTCGCGAAAGCGTACTACAACCTATAACCAGTGTTAACAGTACTAAAAGAACTGATTGTCGTTTCATTTTTATCATTTTGCGCAAAGGTACAAAGTGAATTTTCCATTAAGTTTAAGAAGGCATTAAATCACAAGGTTATTTTTTTAGCTACTTTTACCAACGCATGAGATTTTTAAGGCATATAGGTACATACATGATGATGCTTTTAGGTGTTTTTAAAAGACCTACCAAAGCTATCGTTCTTAAAGAATTGATTTTAAAGGAAATAGATGATCTAGTAATAGGATCCATAGGTATAACCGCCTTTATTTCTTTATTTATGGGTGCGGTTGTAGCATTACAAACAGCGCTCAATTTAGACAATCCATTAATTCCTAAATCATTGATTGGATTTGCCACAAGGCAATCAATAATTCTAGAATTTGCGCCTACATTTATTAGTGTGATTATGGCTGGTAAAGTAGGTTCTTACATTACATCGAGTATAGGAACCATGCGAGTTACTGAGCAAATTGATGCCCTTGAGGTGATGGGAATTAACCCTTTGAACTATTTGATATTTCCTAAAATTGTAGCGCTTGCATTCTATCCATTTTTAATTGCTATTATCATGTTTATAGGAATTTTTGGTGGGTTTTTAGCCAGCGTTTATGGTAATCTAGTTAGTCTAGAAGAGTTTGTGGTTGGTTTACAGGATACTTTTATACCGTGGCATGTTGCCTATGCTTTTATAAAAACAATCGTTTTTGGGTTTTTGCTAGCAACCATTCCTAGCTATCATGGTTATTATATGAAAGGAGGCGCACTAGAAGTTGGGAAAGCAAGTACGACAAGTTTTGTGTGGACCTGCGTCTCGATTATAATTGCAAACTATTTACTCACTCAATTATTATTGACATGATAGAAGTTAAAGGTTTAAAAAAGGCTTCAATGGTGAGGAAATTCTTAAAGGAATAGATGCTACTTTCCTTAAGGGAAAGACCAATATGATAATAGGTGCCAGTGGTTCAGGAAAGTCGGTTTTCCTTAAAAATATGCTGGGGTTATTTGAGCCTGATGCTGGTGAGATTATTTACGATGGCGAGCGATTAGGAGAGATGGAAATTGAACGTAAAAGCGATTTACGTAAAGAAATGGGTATGCTATTTCAACACAGTGCTCTATTTGATAGCATGACGGTAGAAGAGAATGTTATGTTCCCGCTGCGCATGTTTACTAAGATGAAGAAGAACGAGCGACAAGAAAGAGCAAATGAAATTTTGGAACGTGTAAATCTTCCTGGACTTAATAAAAAAATGCCTAGTGAAATTTCTGGTGGTCAGCAAAAACGTGTTGCACTTGCCAGAGCTGTTGTTAATTATCCTAGATACTTGTTTTGCGATGAACCCAATAGCGGTCTGGATCCAAAAACAGCAACAATAATCGATAATTTAATACAGGAAATCACTCATGAACGTGATATCACTACAGTGATTATTTCCCACGACATGAATTCTGTAATGGAAATAGGTGAAACCATTGTGTTTTTAAAAGATGGGCTTATTGCTTGGGAAGGAACTAATAAGGAAATATTTAAGACTGATAACAAGGCTGTAACTGACTTTGTATATAGTTCTGAGTTATTTAAAAAGGTACGTATCGCTCAAAACGAAGGACTTTAAAGAAGTTTTTCAATCTCATAATCAAATTTATCTAGTGTGTAATGCCTAGACCAGTTTGCCGCATTGTTAGACATTTCATCAAGTTTATTAGTACGATTCAAATACTCTTTAATAATTTCACTTGCATTGGATAACTCTTTGATTAAAATTCCTCTTGTTTGATTATCATCACCTGTTAACATCCAAGGCACGCAACTTACAGCTGTTGCAATTGGGATACAACCCCAAAACATAGGTTCGGCAACGGCTTTGGGCCATCCTTCACTACGCGATAATAAAAATGCAAAATGTGCTTTTTTATACGCCTGAGTAACCGATGACAATGGTTGGTTTCCATGTAGGTGAATAAATGGATTCAGTTTATTCTTTCTGACATAATCATTCAAAGATTCAAAAAGAGGTCCATTACCATAAATATCCAAGGTGACTGGCACACCTTCATTTCTTAAGTTTTCTACTATTTGGACAACTTTTAAAGGCCTTTTGTTTTCACTAAGCGTACCAACAAATAAAGCATTCAATTCACCGGTATAATCCCTTTTAACAATCGGTTCTTTATCTTTTTCATAATAAGATGCCGTGAAAAAAGGTTTTATATTTTTGGTTTGATTGACATAGTTCCCATATGCTAAAACCGTAATATTTTTACTTAAAAAGGTGTTGGATAATATTCGTTTTTGCCATTTATAAGCCATGGGTTGTCGTGCTTTAGGATCCCAATTTCCGGCATATTTCACTGTTTTCTTTTTTCTAGGAAAAAGTATTTGAACAAGACATGACAGTAGTGCTAGATTACCAGGACAACGCAAGTGAATATGGTCTGCTTTCGCGAAAGCGAAACACAAAACCACCAACTGGTAAGGCATAGTAAAAAGACTTACAACAGCTATACTTATCCTGTGGAATTCCAACCGACGCAAGCTAGTTACTTGAATATCCTGACGATCAAATGGCTGTGTAAGAAGAGGTTTATTATATCGAGTAGGTGCGATGATTTGAACCTCATCTACTTTACTGAACCATAAATTCATCTCCTTGACGTAGGGTGCGTAAGCTTTTTTTTGATCTTTATGTTTAATTATTGGCGCGTCTGATACTACTACTAACTTCATACGTATCCAGAACTATCGTTATTACTAACCTTGACAGCTGGCACTCCAAGAACTGTCGAACTAGGGTCAACATCTTTAATTACTAAACTATTGGCCCCAATAACAGCATTATCACCTACTTTGATTTTACCAGCTACCGTGGAATTTGCTCCTATATAAACTTGATTACCTATTATGGGAACTCCTCTTTTGTTCGAACGGCCACTAACCCCAATAGTAACACCTTGCGATATGTTACAATTTTCTCCAATCACCGCTTTTGCATTTACAATTATTCCTGAATGGTGCCCTATATACAATCCTTGACCAATTGTTGCGCTATAGGGCAAGGTTATACCGGTTATTATTTCAATAAATTTCAGTTTTATTGCACCTATTACTAAAATTGGGAGTTTAATTACTCCAGGCAAATTTGATCGGTAAACTTTGTTGAATAATCTATAATGAAATAATGCCCATAAGCCTTGTTGAGTTAACAACATTAATAATGCTGGTTTACCACTGTAATTGGTGTACCTCTTTATGTCTTTTAAAAACTTCATTATTTAGGCCGTGAAAAAAATAAATTTACCCAAGAAACTATTCTACCTAATGCTTCAGTAAATGCCTCTTTACGATTACTCGTGGTAAATATATTGAGAATCCTAATTAAAATAAGAATAAGCGTAATGCTATGCCACTTCAATTTATTTTTAAAACTTGGATTAGGATATTTGGTACGCCATACAAACCATCCATTACGAATCACCATTTTACCATATTTGTATTGATTAGGTCTACCATCAGGTGCATGAAAGTGCTGACAAGTTGCTAGTGTATTCACATACAAGCTACCTTCATTGCTCAATCGCAAGGTATACTCGGCATCTTCGTACAATCCATAGCCTTCAAAAAAAGTTGAAAATTTATGAGCATCTACAATTTGTTTAGGGTAACTAGCTACACCACCCATAAATAAATCTACTTTATAGGTTTTTCCGGATGGTGGTAAAAACCCTATTGATCTACCGTGACCAAATGGTGGATAAGTGCCTGGCTGTGTATGATGATCCAGACCTAACTTTTTACGTAGCTTATACCTACTACTTTCTTTTCTTACGTAACCATCAATATTATAGAAATCTGGTCCATTACTGTTTTCATTTTGAAGTTGCCATGCTACCTCATTAGTAATGTAGCCACCTACTCCAAAAGCATTAGGATACTCTTGATACGTTGATGCCAATTGTTTGAAATATTGATTATCTAATACAATATCATCATCTAAAAATGCAACAACATCTATATCTTCAGAAACTCGATCAATACCAAAATTGCGTTGTTTGGTCAAACCGCGATCTTCATTTCCTACCTTAAAATATTCTAATCCATTAAGAGAAAAAGTTTTTAGTTCATTTAAGGAATCATCGTTCAAACTTCCATCTACAATAATTACTTGAGACGGAAGTAATGTTTGAGATCGTACACTGTGTAACAACCTCATCAAAGGCTTTGGTCGCATGTAAGTACAAACAATTAGAGCAAATTTCATACGTCAATTTGATTTTTTACGTGGTAAAAGAAATTATGCCTGACTAAATAATTTTCAAACAGTTTACGATTATTCTGCTGTAGTTCTATAAAACGTTCCTCTGAGCAGGAATCATGAAATTGAACTAATTTATTAATTATACTCTCATCCTTTTTTATAACACATACATGATTGGACCAATTAATCTCGTTTTCTAGTGGTAGCACATTATTGGTTTCAATCAAAACAGGGATTCTTCCTAAAGCTAATGCTTCGTAAAATCTTACGGAAAAATTTCCTGCTCCTCTCATGCAAAAGGCATAAGGTGAGTTGTTCAAGTTATCAAAAAACTCTTGAGTGGTTTGTTGCCTTTCCTGTTCTGAGGTCGCTCCTGCCCTATATCGTTCTCTATAAATGAATCGAGTCGCAATTTGTTGATCTCTCTCTAACGCCTTTAGTTTGAGAAATCTTTGTTTTGCAGCATTAAAGAATATAGGCCTATCAGGATTGAGTGATATAAATGATGTCATCAAGTTTTTTAAATAGCTTAAGTTGTATCTAAAACGTTCCTTCCTACTATGCGTGGCAAATCCAGTAAATGAAATTTCAGGTTTTTCCTTCTTTGCAATCCATTTTAATTGTCTAACATGGATTCCAATGGGATCTGATATAAAACTAGGTATGATTATGGTGTCTTTTTGATTAGTATTTCGATATCCTGAATTACGCCAAGTTACTATATAATCCTTGCTAAATGTTTTACCATAATCACCACCTGTATAAACGTGAAGCTTCTTACCGTTTGAAATAGCTAAATGGTTCAAAAACTTCCAAGACTGCTGTTCTTCCTTCGTATTTATTCTTAAATAATCGATAGGAAAGATAATTATATCTGCCTTTTCTATGGTGTTTACCAGTTGGTAATACTTGTGAACTATTGGATGGGTATGCTCAAAATAATGCAAGTCAAAAAGTAAGGGATGAACCTTGCCTCTATTTTTAGTTGATAGGATCTCAATATCGGTAAAAACGCTTATCATAAACTATTTGCATACTTTTTACTTGATTCCCATGCTTTATTAAAGAGTTTATTATGTCCCCAAGGCAAAAAGGACCCTAGTTTCCCATAATTTTTAAACCATTGCACCAATTTATAACCTTTCAATTGATTTTCAGAATAGTTTTTCTTTCTAAAATACATGATATGAGGAGATGGTTTGGGCTGAATGTTATCAGTTGACCAGGGAAAAATACGTTTCTCTCTAAATCCACCTACAGGCGCTTTTAAGTGTAGAATTTGAATTTGTGGTGCATAAATCACGTCATATCCTGCTCTCCTAATTTGCATTCCAAAATCTACATCTTCGCCGTACCCATGTTCAAGAGCTTTGTCAAATTTACATCGGTCAACTATTTCTCGATGAACTAAGGAACAACCAGAACCAAAATAGGGCCATTGTTTCCATGTTTTTTGATGTTCGTGTTCCCCTTTTTGTAAATAAGCAGCATTGATACACTTTACGTTTAAATTTTCTGCTAGGCTAACCATGTTCTCCAAAACATTGGGTTTTAGTCTAGCATCATCGTCAAATAGTAATACCCATTTTGCCCTTGTTTTTTCAAGAGCAATATTTCGAGCATTACAAGCTCCTGTTTTGTGAATGAACTTGTGAATAATTGAAAAGGGCCAATTACCATTTAAAATCCTATCCAGCTCTGTACTTGCCTCTTTATTAGTATTTTGTTCTACAATGTAAACGGTTTGTGACAATAAGGTTTGGTTAGCTAAATCATTAATTACATCATACAAATAACTTGCCCTACCCATCGTTGGGATTATAACATCATACTGAGTATTTATGACTGGTTCATCCTGATTAATTTGTAATTCCAAAAAGTCTACAACAGGAACTATCTTTTTAAGAAATACCGCTTTCGCGAAAGCGAAAAAAGGGAATCTCTTGTCATACTTAAGGTGACACAACAGCAAAAACGGCAACCATACTTTTTTCATCGTGTGCCCTACTAATTTGTACGTCTTAAAGTAGTTAGATCGAGTCGGGTTTTTCTTAAGATTGGAATAACAAAGTATTCCTTGATGTTGAAATGTTCTAGCCAACAAATTAATATCATATTCAAAGTCGGCCGAACTTCTAAAGTGCTTGATTTTATTTAATACCGTTGCGTGAATCATTCCCTGATCTGCGCTCATAATCCATGTAGGATACCAATGATTCTCTGAATAATTAATAAAAGGAGTATCTTCTACATATCCCAATCCAGTATGGATAAAATTTGGTGCTTTACCAGAACTCAGCATTTTATAAGTCACTGATTTTTGAGAATCAAAGTCATCCCAATCAATAGATGTAGAGTTTTTCCATGCTATCCAACGATTTGGAAATTTTTTAGCCAATTCAAATAAAGAATCTAATACTTTACCCGAAGATGGTTGAGTAATAAGTATATCACTCTCAAAATCAGTGATTGTATTTTCTATGTAATTAAAAACAATCATTGATTAATTTAAGTTTTCAATGACGCTTTTGTAAAAAGCAAGGTTCTTACTTGCTATTTTTTTGATGTCAAATTTACTTTCTACCGTTTTTCTAGCGTTAACGGCCACATTCAGTATAGTATCTTTACTTTCAAAAAGGTTAGTTATAGACTCAATATAGCTCTCTATATCATCTGGATGATGCATGTAACCGTCATGTCCATGCTCAATTAAATCCTGTGCCCAGCCAATATTTGTATTTACCACTGCTTTTTTAAGTGCCATACTTTCAATTGTTACCATACCCAAGGTTTCTGCAAGAGAAGGAAAGACACAAATATGTGCTTTTTTAATAAGGTCTTGGGTTTGATTATAGGGGACTTTTCCCATATAAGTAACGTTGAGTAATGCTGAAGGACTAAAGTTTTGTTTTACCAATTCCCAAGTAGAATTAGAACCAGTAGAAACATCAGCACTATCAGAACCAATTAGTGTCAAAGTTGATTTAGGATAGGATTTGTGAATTTCATTGAACATTTTAGCCAATTGAAACAAACCCTTTTTACGAATTATAGTACCTATGTTAAGTATATTAAAAGCAGTAAACTGATCGGGATTGTTATTTACAAATTTTTCTAGTTGTAAACCATAAGGTATAATTTTCAACTTATTTACATCAGCCTTAAATAATTGAACAGATTTCTCTCCTGCAAAGGTTGTGGGAGCGATGTAAGCTTGTGCCTTTTTAACAGCCCATTTTTCAAAAAGAAAGTTTTTTTTCTTTTGTGGACGTTTCTCGATGTGACAGAAATAAGTATCACTACCATGAAACCTTATCACCAAAGGTTTTTTCAAGTTCATAAAAGCTGTTATCCCAGTCCAATCAGGAGCTTCTATTATATCTACAGTATCGCAGTTTAAATTTACATAGCTTTCTATATGTTTACGATAAAAGTAAAATCCTCCAATAGGATAGTTGAGTTTCTCAATTTTATGAAAGGTTATTCCTTTTTCAGTGAATACTTCGCTACGATTTTGTCCATAAATAAAGACACTGACTTTATGCCCTATCATAGCCACTTGTTCTGCTAGATTTTTTATACTAGTGCCCATTCCACCAGCATGCGCAGTACGCTCATGAGGATATTCTGGTGTTAAGTAGGCGATGTGCATTTAATTCAATATTTGTCCTATCCCATCCCAAATTCGCTCACTTGCTAATTCTGGTTGATTAGGATGATTAATAACGCCGTACCATTTTTTACAATCCTGCACAGGATTTACCACATTTTCAAGTAAATGCTTGATTCCAGTCTCAATATCTGCTTTTTTATGAGCCCAAACTACAGCCGTATCAGGCATCGTTCTAAAATGAACATATTTGTAATTTTGTCCGATGTCGCGTATACCTTTTTTAAGTTCTGGTTGCTCATAGTTAGGGTAAATGGTCGGTTTATCATGTATGACAAAATCAAAGACCATACTGCTGCAAATATTAACTACCAGTTCACAGTGTCTACAAGTATTTACCAATAGTGCAAAATCATTCTTGGTAGGCATCATTTGATTCCAAGCATTACCCATTGGTTTCCATAAAGGTTTTATAGTGGTAATAACATCAACATATTCTTTTAAAACCTCATCGTATCTATTAGAATCATCAACTGGTACTGGTCTAAATATTATTCCCAAGTTATAACCACGAACGTTGAGATTTTTAACGGCGATAGCAGTATCCCTTAAATAAAGATGATCCAGTGGCGAAGTGGTAGTATCATCACCAGAAAAACAAATATATTCCTTGTTTTCATCTAAATTATGCTCACTCAAAAACTGTTCTCTAGAAATATAGAGTTCTTCACTATAATGCGGCTCAAATTGAGGTGTTCCAGTCACATAAACTTGATTACTTTTTATTTTTGGATAGTAATGTAGCAACTGCTCCTTCATCAATTCTGACCATACAAAATAATAATCAGTCTCAATAGTAGACATCCCTTTAGGTAAGTTATCCCAACTGTAAACCCAGCATGCTGTAGGTATTCCTAGATCTTGAGCTGCTAGTACCGGTGCAATTCCTTGAGTAGCACGTTGAGTCGTACAAAAAACTAAGTCTGGTTTGTGTTTCGTGAGCTGTTCTTTTAATACCTTATAGCGATCTGTACTCCTTTCAGCCTCATACATTTTGTTTTTCAGGTTTTCCCAACCCGAATCAGTAGATGAAAAAATTTCATGGAACTTTACAAAGCTACTTTTGACACAATTCTTAAGGCTATTCCATTTTAAAGGAAATCTATATGTTGGATACACATTATCGTTATCACGCTTTCGCGAAAGCGCTAACTCTACCCTTTTCCTTGCGTGATTAATTACTGGAGTTTTAGGGTGAATTTTGGTACTAGGAATGTTGATTTGTGCAAATCCAAATTCCTTTTCAAGATCAAAAACTGAATTGTTCCAATAGGTAATGTCATAACCTAATTTATCACCAATATTTTTGAAATTTGTGAAGGCAAAATTGCGTAATCCAACACCGTCAGGAAATAAGATCCAAACTTTTTTTGACATTTTACTTTCTATATTTCAGTTTATCCCGTTGAACTTGTTCAATAGGCAATATATCTTGTGATTTATGAGTCAATGCCTTGTGTACAGCTCTTAAATCTCTCGCTAATTTACGCAAACCATTAGGCTCTAATGAGGCACTGTGATCTGTACCTTTCCAGGTGCGATCCAGTGTATAGTGACGTTCTACTATGGGAGCACCCAATGTATAGGCAGCAACATCGGCAGCTATGCCTAAATGATGACCAGAGAATCCAATTTGTTTTATCCTGCTTTGATATTTTTCTCTAAGTGTAATAATATCCAACAAACAAATGTCTTCAAAAGGTACTGGATATCCACTAGTACAATTGTATAGTACGAGATCTTGGGCACGACCTTTACGCTCAAAGAATTGCACTAGTTGTTCTATTTCATCGGGTGTTGTCATTCCTGTAGAACAGTGTATTTCACCCTTATAATGCTCACACAACCATTCTAGCATTTCAAAATGATTATTACAAGCACTTGGAATCTTTATAAACTCAGGATTCAACGAGGATATTTCTTGTGCGCTACTTGTATCCCAAACACTAGTACTGTAAGTAATTCCCATTTCGTCACAGTAATCCATCAATTCCTGGTGCTGCTGCACGTTGAATTCTAGATATTCTCTATGTGCTCCATAGGTATCACCATAACTATTGATAGGGTTGGGATGTGGTGCGTTATATTGCTCTTCAGTTAATAATTCTTTGTTATTTCTTTTTTGAAATTTAACTGCATCGGCTTTACAAAAAATTGCAGCAACTTTTATAAGTTCTTTGGCGATTTCCATATCACCTTTATGATTACATCCAATCTCTGCAATTATATAGGGTTTGTGATAGTTCATTAGGAGAAAATTAACTATCGCAAGGTAAGGAAATGTGATTATTTAGAAAGTATATTTCTCAAATTGAGGTAAGTTTTTGGTTATTTGAGTTGGTCAGTAGTGGTATGATATTCATAAACCTCTAAATCAAAGAATTTTACCGACGCAAGAACGTGATCAAAAATATCTCCCATTATATATTCATAATTGACCCATCGTTGATCTTTACTGAAACAATATATTTCTAACGGTATTCCATGTGGTGTTTGTTCTAGTTGTCTGACCATATAAGTCATATCTTTATGAACCGCCGAGTGGTTCTCAATATAAGTTTGTAGGTACTTTCTAAATACACCAAAATTGGTCATGTTACGGCCGTTAATTAATGCCTCTTTATTAATTTGATTTTGTTCATTGTGTGTATTGATGATTTCGTCCCTTTGTTCCAGATAATCCGTAATTAACTGAATATCCTTTAATTTTTGAATTTCTATAGGAGTTAAAAACTTAATTGTGGACGCTTTAATAATTACAGATCGCTTAATCCTTCTTCCTCCAGATGCTGTCATTCCTCGCCAGTTTTTAAACGAATCTGAAATCAAGGCATAGGTAGGAATAGTGGTAATAGTTTTATCCCAATTTTGAACTTTTACTGTGGCTAGGGTAATTTCTATTACATCACCATCGGCACCGTATTTTTCAAAGGTTATCCAGTCGCCTATACGCACCATGTCGTTCACAGTAACTTGAATACTGGCAACAAATCCTAAAATACTATCTCTAAAAACCAAAATTATAATTGCTGATGCCGCACCTAGTCCGGTTATGAATTTCCAAAAAGAAACTCCCGTTATTGTTGCAAAAATGGAGAAAATCGCAAGCAACCAGGCCACAATCATAAAAACCTGTATGTAGCTATATATAGGCTTATTTTTATAACGATCAATAGTTTTAAGGTAATTCCTTATGGATAACAAAAAGCTTTTAATGATGAATAGACTAAGTAAGATACCTAGTATTCTGATCGATTTTTCAGCTAGATTGGACACATAGTCAAAATCTGTAAAAATATAAGGGACAGCTTCATAAACTAGAAGTAACGGCACTATATGAGCTGCATAGGTAGGTAACTTGTTATCGATTAAAATATCATCAAAGTTTGTTTTAGTCCTAGTAGCAACTACATTGGATATTCTCCTAAAAATTAAGGTAAATATGAAGTCAAGTATTAAGGCTATAACAAGTAATAGAAGCAAAAGTGCCAGCATATTTAAATAACTCGCAACTTGAGGTGTAAATCCATTTTCAATAAGAAAATCATAGATAATGTGCTTCATAACTTACGTTTAATAATCACACAAAAATAGGAGTACTACGCTAGACAGCCTTTGTATTTAGAATAACATTAAAGGTAATCTTGAGTCTGGATAAAACTGGACCTCGTTAAGCTCACTAAAACCGGTTATTGTATCTCATGATGAATTCGCATACCTCACGTATAGCACCCGATGCACTATCGTTGGATAAAGTAACATCAGCGTGTGATTTGACTTCTCTAGTTGCATTGTGAGGCGTAAAAGACCATCCTGCTGCACAAATGTTTGCCAGATCATTTACATCATCACCTACATAGGCAATATTTGAAAAAGCAATTCCTTTATCGCTAGCGATTCTAGATAAAAGGCTGTATTTATCCTTGACGCCTAAATACGTATTTTCAATTTTAAGTTTTTTCATCCTACTTGCGACTATGTCTGAATCTTCTGAAGTCATCACCATGACCTCAACTTCGTTTTGTCTTAAAATTTCTAATCCCATACCATCTCTCATGTCAAATTTTTTCATGAGTTCTCCCTGACTATCGTAATAAACGCAGCCATCGGTAAACACGCCATCAACATCCAGTACTAGGTGTGTTATAGGTTGGGTTTGCTTTTTTTGTTTTAGCTTTCGCGAAAGCAGTAATTCTACAACATCCCAATCGGACTTACTATCAATTTCGGTTAAAGAATCCTCGTGCATGTGAACTAAACCAATTTCACCAGAAACACGATTTTTAGTCTCAAACCACTTCTCTTTCACAGTCACATATACAGCTCCATTTTCAATCAACAGCCCTTCAAAATCCTGACGTCTAGGTCTATTAAACACATCATAATTTTGAGGCTCACCATTTGAACTCCAGATAAAACGATGTGTATTCACCACTGTCATAGCGCTGTGCTTGCCGTTTTTAATTTCTTGTAAACAAGCGTTGATATCTACGGCAGTGGTAAATGGAGATGTAGCTTGTAGCAGACATATAATATCAAAATCAGGATCTTCATCCCTAATAAAATCGATCATCGCACTTTCTGTACTGGCAGTATCCGTGGCGTTTGAGCTTAGGCGTTTGACTGCTTTTATTTTATCTGTCCAGTGGTATTCTCGTTTAACAAAGTCTAAGATATCTGAATCATCAGTATACACATAAACCTCATCTAATTGAGAAGCTATTGCAGCTCCTAAAGACCAACAGAATAATGGCCTACCTAACATTTTCTTTTTGTTTTTTCCAGGTATTCCTTTTGATCCTGCTCTTAGTGGGATAAAGCCTATGGTTTTCATAAAAATGGTATTTTAAGGCAAGATAGCACTATAAGCTGATTGCACTTGTTCTTTAATCATTTCTCTCTCTAAATTAGGCACAACATATGTGTTATTATAGGAAATGGCTTGTTGTCTTAACCTAGGGTTCTTTAGAGCTTTTATAATAATTCCTTTAATATGTTCTACATTTTCGCAATAATGAATTAATAGTCCATTCTTTTCGTTCTCGATCCATTCTGCTGTTGCGCCACCAGGATTGGATTGTATAGGAAAAGCTCCACAAATTATAGCCTCGAGCATGGTATTAGGTATGCCATCAGAATTACTATTACCTATGTAAATTGCTGTCTTTTGCATAAGCTTCAAAAGCTCTTCATGAGGGATAGCAGAATGTATTTCGATATTAGGGATTATACTATCTTCAAAGGCTTTAATTTCACGATTGATGGCATTAAAGACTATTACTTTCCATGCAGATAATTGATCATTTATTTGCTCTAGAGCTTGCAAAACTTGTTTACTACGACCCGACCTGTTATGATTCCCTTTTACTAGAATAATATTGCGATCCTTGTTTTCTTGCCTGTTTCTTTGTAATTTTTTTACCGGAAAACCACCACCACCAGGAAATGTTCCTAGGTGTTTACCATAAAAACCATATTTTCTAGCTAGCGCATGATCTCGGTTACAATCGGTAAAAAGATAATTCACACGTGGTAATACCGCTTTGATGTCTTTCAAATAAGCAGCATCATTTTGAAAATAAAACAAATCACTACCCCATGTGGATAGCAACCAAGGAATATCATTTTGTAACATTACTGAAAGTATAGGTGCAGCAGCAACGTATAATGCAAAACTGTGAACTATATCAGGTTGTATTTGTTGTAACGCTTTCCTAAAGGTCGGTTCCACATGTCGTTCATTTAATTGATGGAGTACTGGGACTTTTTTTATCCAACCTCTTCCCCTTTTGATCCGGTAACGCCAGTTTGTGTTTTGCGTTACAAAATCCAATTGTGGATCAATAGCGCCACTGCGTATATTAAACCAATGCACCTCATGACCACTATCTCGCAACTGATTTGTCCATCGCGTGAAGTGAAGTGAATTCATAGAAACAAGGAGAATTTTCATAATAATAGATTACGTAAAAATCTCTAATGGATTTCTAACTTTTCCTAATCTTAGATTAGCATCAACATTCATATCATTTAAAAAATTATCCAGACGTGAGGAAAACTCAGGATCTGTTTTTGAAATAAACACGGTCTTTGGGTTGTTAAGATAAGCATTAAAAATAGTCTTTCCCGCTTCATCAATGATAACGTTAGGAATCCCTAATTGAGAAGCCTCTATCAAAACGCCTGAAAAATTGGTAATATGAACTCGAGCATTTAATAACGTGTCTACTAAAGGCGACTGTTGTGCAGTTTCAATATCAAAGTTTGAATTTTCAATGTTATTTGAATTTAGGAAATTCCTTAATTCTAATTCACCCCATACCGTTCTAGGATGGAGCCTTAAAACCCAGTGATATGGTGAAGATTTTATCTCTTTAATTAGATTTTCATTAAAAAAATAAGTGACGTTTTCATTATTTAAGACTTGTAGACTATAACAAATTGTATTTGGTGAATAGTTTTTATTCCCTAGGGTATGTTGCAACCATGTGTTTCCGGCTGGCTGTGCAACTTTTTTATCGTTCCACAAATTAATATCATTTGCTGAAATTTCATCCCAGCACCAGTAGTTATCTGGCATTGTATTAAAACCAGCGGCAGGAACCTTACTCCAATAGCTGTATGCTAGATGAGTGTTCGATTGAGGACCGTGTTGAAAATCTATGGAAGTTACGCCTAACTGTTTTGCAGCATAAATTGCAGCCGCTGTATTTTCAAATCCATAATAACTCGACATTATGAGCTGACGAGGTTTAGCTTTTCTTAAAACAGAATTAAAAAATTGAGATTTAAACCTCACCTTTCTAGCCCAGTTGATCCAGTATGTTTTATCAATAGTAAACCCTTTTTGATACCACTCCTGACTTTTTAAATAAGTCTCAAAATTTTCAAAATCAGGCAAGTGTAACTCTACTTCATTCTGAGAATTCTCAATTATAGTTTTTAAAAATTTATTTTTCCAGTAATAGGCTTTTAAAAGTAAACTTAGAGAAACGCTTGATTTATTATAAGGATTCTTTAATTCATCTAATTCAAAATGAAGTGCCTTAATGTCAGGAAAATCCTCAAGTATAGGATCAAAAAATCGTTGATATCGTGCGCCTTTAAACTGAACTCTATGCATACTTAAGCCCATAAACAGAATGTCTTTCTGGGTTAAGGTCGCTTTGAAGTATAGATAATTTATCAGGTCAGATAGCTTTACATAAATCAACCAAATGAAAGAAGGCTTCTTGAAAGTTTTTGGATGAGGACTTTCTAAGCTATTGCTTTTAGCGCTCAACAAATCAAAATACAATTGGAACCGAATATTAGGCCAAATATGAATCCCATGAACAATCCACTCATCAACTGGAAACATTTTTTCTATCTCTAAAACGATATTTTTAATTTGGTTGTGCGAGTATTTCATCTCAATCCTAAAAGGCTATGGTAAGACGTAAGGTTTGCGCATCATGATTTACCATAAATGCATAGGCTTTATCCCTAGCTTGCATGATAATATATTCTATCCAAAAATTCTGTAGCTCTTGGAAGCTTAGATAGACATCCTTTTCCGATTTTACTAGGCTTTTTAATTTTTGTGAAGTGGTAACATTCTTAGGTTGAATTGAAAGTTCCACGATTCCCGATAAAGACGGTAATTGCGCTTGAACAGCTCTAGAGGACTTGTAAGCATTATCGATAGAAATTTGAATAGGATTTGATGACGGTATTTCAGGAATTATACCCAGAGAAAACTGTGTATTGGCTTTTATGACACTATGTTTTTTGTTCATATCGCAGTATTCATGATTTATACGTTCTAATTGATCATGAAAGGCCATAGTTCCTATGGCACCACGATATGCCTTATCGTGCCATTGATGTTTAAATAGAATTTCACTTTCGTGAAAGCGAACTTCTACTCCAGCATTCCTGCATCTTATATGTACATCTGTATCCTCCGCACCCCAACCGTGATAAAATTCGTCAAATCCATTGATTTCAATTAAAACCTTTTTTGGGAAAACGCTTATTCCCGTAGCCTCTTTATTACTTATAAATTTAGATTTTGCGCTCTCAAAAGAACTAAAACTAATCGTTGTTTCTTCATCAAGAAAACCTACTTGATAATAACATACTCGATCGTCTAGGTGATTTAAAATTGTTTGTAATGCTTGTGGATGCCAGATCATATCCATGTCACAGACCATAAGATGTGATGAGGAAGATTTCTTTAATACGTAATTAATGCATCTAGACTTATTCCAGAGTTGACCTTGAGTACCCAATAATTCTAGGTGAATTTTAGGATAGTTCTTTATCAAATCAGACAATGACTTTTGATATGCTTTAGCACTACCATAATCTATTAAAAACACACTTATTTGATCATTTAATTGATGGTGTAAACTATTGATAGATCGCTCTATAATATCAAGATTACGAGAGCGGTTAGGAATAACTATGGTTAGTGTATTACTCATCTTTATGATATTGCTTAATCATTCGTTTCATTGTTAAACTTAATCGTAGTCGTTTAAATGAAGTGACAAAGTTTATCAGATAATGCTCAATAGCATCTACAGTATTTGCTTTAATAAAAATAAGTATAGCTTTTAATGCACTAGGTGGATCCTTTCTATTTAATATATGAGCAGCGGTTGTTTCATTAAACCATCTTGTGAGATTATTTCCTCTATTTCTTTGTACATGATAAAAGAAAGTGTGACGTATCTGCTGAACAGAGAGAAGGTTATCTGTAATTTCCTCAGACCATTTCTTATCCTCACTAAACATTAGTTTTTCATCAAAAGGAAATTGTTCCCACGCAGATTTTCTAATCATGGCACAGGCATTCATGGTTCCAAATTTAACAGGTTCCTTTACAACTCCATTATTATGGATAAACCGTTCATAATCGGCAAATGAATTAATATATCTCAAGGCAGCGATAGATTGATTATGTTCTAATAATGAGATACTATCCTTAAAGAAACGATCACCTAAAGGATAGGCATGAGAACTCAATAGGAGAACGTACGGATTTCTAGCCTGTTTCATACCTAGATTTATAGCTTTACCATAAGTGAAATCTTTAATGGTAGTTACCTGTGCGTTATATGAATTTGCAATTTTAATGCTATTGTCAGTTGATTCATTATCTACCACAATCACTTGATCAATATCTTCATCATAAAATTGATGCAATAATTTCAGCAATTTTTCTAGAGAAACTGCTTCGTTTTTATTTCTAATGACTACAGAAATCATGAGTTAAAGATACTCTTTAGGAATGTTTTTAAATACTTAGACCAGTATTTAATAGAATAATGGCTTCCTTTAGGATTACGAATCATTCGTTTAAATGAGGCAACAAAAGAACTGCGTCTGAGAAGCTCAAATTCATCAAATTCCACCCATGAATTATTCCATAAATGGATTCCTATAGTTTTTGCAGTAGCAAAAGAAATAAAGTTTGGGTTTAAAGACCTATTCTTATTATAGGGATATGGATAAAAAACTTCAGGTGGATAAATCGTAACTTCTGAATTTGAAATATATGTGCCTAAGGCAAATTCATCAAATCCGTAAAGCCTAGCAACCGCTCTAGATGTCACACGTGGGATAGCTAATTTAAATTTATAGTCTTCAAATGGTTCTTGATAATATTTGAGACACTCTTTAATAAGTTGGTGATTAGGATAGCTTGCCATAAATGCACAATTAATTAAATTCTCGGCCTCAAAACCTAGTATACATTTATGTTTTAAAATCTTATCAAATGATGAAATCAAATACATATCTGTATCCATATAAATTCCTCCTTGCTCATAGAGTACCTTGAACCTTATATAATCAGCGAGAAATGCCCATTTCTTTTTGTTGTATGCGTTTTGTGCGAACTCAATGTCTAACTCTATATTTGATAAGTTCCATTCTTTGATCTCGTAATCAGGACAATGATTTTTCCATGTATCAATGCATCTTTTCATAAGAGGAGAAAGAGGGCGATCTCCAAACCAGCAATAGTGTATAACCTTAGGTATATTCATTAATAACTAGTTTTAGATAACTCGAAAGTTTAGTACTTGCAGTTCCTGTTATCTCACTAAAATAGAACACAAGAATAATTCTCCATTTAAGATACGGATAGTTTTCTCCGATAATTTTCAAAAATTTGCTCTTAAGTAAATTTCTATGATTTTGATCTTTATATCTTTGACACCTAAACCACAATGCAACACAACGACTGTAGAACAATCTTATTAGTTCAGAGTCTTTTAATTCTATTGCTCTTTTTAAATTATCTATATAAATTTTAATAGTAGATGGAGTGAAGTTCGGTCTATAACTCAGATGATTTGAGTTCGTTTTGGTTTTTGAATGCTGACGGTATAAGAACAGCCCTTCTGAACTAAATTTCGATTTTAACCTATCAAGATTATATAAAGCTCGACAGAAAAACTCTGTTTCTTGACCTCTTAAGATATTTTCATTAAATACTAAGTTCTTTTCTAGTAAAAAAGATTTCTTGAACAAAACTGAAGGTGTTAACAATTTTAAATTCCATATAGCATAATCCTTATATAAGTTATTACTATCAAAAACCTCAATGAGACGACGATTGTTTAACTCCTGATTAGTATAAAAACCAGTGCAATATGATAAACAGGTGTTTTGATCAATACCGACAATGCGATTCAATAAATAGTCTTTGAGCATTATATCATCATCATCAAACCACTGCACCCATTCTCCTTTGCTTTTTGACAAACCATAGTTTCTTGCACCATTACCGCCTTTTTTATGATTTTCGGGCCTCTTGTAATAAGAGAATCTATTGTCCGTTTTTGCAAATGAGGAAACTAAAATTTCAGTATCATTATTTTTACCATCGTCTACAACAATGCATTCCCAATTTTCATAAGACTGATCCCTAAGTGAATTCAATAATTGCCTCAAATAATGAGGCCTTTTGTATGTTGGAATAATAACAGAGATAAGAGGATTCATTGTTTATTGATATTATTATACAATCCAAACGCTCTTGCAAATGGTATGGAAAGATCAATGAATAAATTTTGCCTATAATAATTTGAATCTGTTCTCAGTTTTTTAAATACTTCAGGTATCTTTTTTCTCAACGCTCGATAAATAGTAATTATCGTATGCGACAAATCATATTTAATATAAGAAATATCTGTAGTGTATTTATGCGATTGGTAGGTTCTTTTCACATGCCAAGTCCATTTTAATTTATAAGTAGCCACGACGTGATCCATTTTTAAAAAAGGATCATACCCCAATTTATAACCTTTACTAAGAAGTCTGTTTTGAAGTTCATTTTCTTCACCATAACCCATTTTTAAACCATTCATACCGTAATTAGGATTAAAACCTTCTAAGGAATTCAATACGTTTTTTTTTATTACAAAAATGCCGCCTGATAATTCACTTCTCTGTATTAGTCCTACGTCTTTCCGTAATGGTGGTTTTGATCCAAATTTATTTGACAGCCATTTAGGTTTTTTAATTTCATAATAGGCGTAATAAGTGCCACCATAGCAATCAAAATCAAAGTTTTGCACCCCATATAACAATCTAGCAACATAATCTGAATGAGGTATACCATCATCATCAAGATATGCTATCCATAAGGATTTGCTACTTTTAAACGCTGTATTCCTTGCCTTAGATAAACCTTGAATAGGTTCGTGTACATATTTCAAAAACGAATATCGTTCCTTAAAAAAACTTACGAGTTTTAAGGTGATATCTGTTGAGTTATTATCAACTACCAAAACTTCAACTCGCTCGTCATTAACTTGTGGCAATAAGGATTGTAAACACTTTTTTAAGTAACTACAACGATTATAAGTGCAAATTGCTATTGTGATTAATTTACTCATTAGAAAAATAAGATTTAACCAGCTTAAGGATATCCTTATTATTCTTAATTACTGCATTAGGTCTAAATATAATTAAGTAAAATAATAAAGTAAATTCTACTTTTCCCTTAAACAATATTATCTCTCTAATTCGTTTTTTTATATTCAGTTTTTGTTGATGAGAGTCAATTTTTATTTTCAGACAAAAGATTTCTATATCTCTAAAGAAAGAATGTATGTTTTTTATGTCATTAACATTAATTTTTCTACTCCATATTTCACTATATGAGTGAAGTAAAACAAGAAATTCAATTGTATGTGCATTCAAATGAAGATTTAATTCACTAAAGCATCTGGATAAATTATTTGAAAACAGATTATAACGAGCTTGATTTTTTTTAATACTAGTTGTAAGGCTATCTTTATGTTTCCTGAAAAAATACAAATCTTTTGATAAGTGGCTTATTTTAAAGCAAATGGAGCTTCTTAGCCAGAAATCATAATCCTCAATCAAAAAAAGATGGTCTTTATATCCATTTAAATGATTGTATACTATTCTTTTATAGACAAAAGAAGCCTGGACTGGATTGCCTAATAGAAAATTATTCAAATTACTGAGCACACGTTTTTCTTGAAGTATCCCATCACCGTTTATAACACTAAAATTAGAATAAACGATATCGCTATTTGATTTGATAATTTCTTCAATCATTTCTTCAAGGAAATTTCTTTTCAGAATGTTATCATGAGATATCCATGTAAGGTATTCTCCTTTCGCCATTTCATGCCCTAAATTTAAACTCTTTGGTAGTTTTAAGTTGGCCTTGTTATTATACAATTTTAGTCTTTGATCCTTCTTAATATATTTTGACAGAATTACAGGTGTATTATCAGTTGAACAATCATTTACAATAATTAGTTCCCAATTTTGATAAGTTTGGTTCAAACAACTATCTATACATTCTGAAATGTATTGCTCACCATTATAAACCGGTAGAATTATTGATATTAAATCCTTATACATTTATTCTGTAAGCATAAATTAAACCTAGTTTATCAGATTGTGAAGATGTATGTAATACAAAACCTGAATCCATTAACTGATTTATAACAATATCTGGAGAATTCACATGCCACTCTAAAACAATTATATTAAAAGAACTAAGCAATTTAGTTTCATATAATCTGTCAATAATTTCATACTCACCACCTTCACAATCTATCTTCAATAATTTGAAATTGGACTTATGTTGTTCAACCAAAGGAAGTAAAACTTGATAAGAATCTTTAATAGTTACCTTAACAGATTTTGTTCCGATTTCTTCGGAATCAATATTACTCGAATGAACTAATCCTACACTACCTTTAAATGACTCATTAAAGCTAAATGTTAATTCTTTATCCTTTTCTCCTAATCCAATATTAAAAGTTGTGCATTTCTCTTTTGCTATCGCGTTCCTATTGATATTATCCCTTCCTAAGTTATATGTATCCAATACTGGTTCAAATGAATAAACTTTATCAATTTTAGAATCAACTGAAAAATAGACGGAAGCTATCCCAATATTCATCCCAATATCATAAACAATAGTTTTTTCTGGTAATTTAAAAGAATAACAATCATCAAAAAAAATCTCATTTAAAATAAAAAATTCTTCTTTCGTAGAAATTATAAAATTAGAATTAGCAACGTTAATTTCATATTGTTTGGGATTTAAACAAGAATAATTAAAATTAAGAAACTTCTTTTCAAGTCTTTGAATAACTTGAATTTTATAAGGAATTTTTACGCTCCTTTTTGAAGCTGACTTAGAAATTTCGAAACCGAAGAATTGGACAATATTTTTTATAAACTTTTTCAAATGCCAAGATTTAACTGATTCAACTTTTTCGCCAACTTCACTTTGAAAGAGTATATTGATGACATTAGAAATAAAATAAAAGGAGTTTGTCTAGGTTTAGTGAACAACTCACTATATAGCATTATTTCTTTTTTATCTACTGCTTCAAAACTATATTTTCTCTTATGTATAGACCTTAACTCTAAGGCGTCTTCCCGGCATTCTATTCTGGAGAGTGATAAAGCCTCATTTAATGCAACTCCAATTGCTCTTGGAGATTCATAGTCTTTCACCAAAAAAACGTTTTTATATTTATTTGGCAAAATATCGTTCATTGGTTTTTTGTCACTTGTAACGATTTTTGCACATGCTGCCGCGGCCTCTATGAATACAACGCCAAAACCTTCATTTCTACTTGGAACGCAAAAAACGTCGCATTCATTATATAATTTGTTCAGCTTATTATTTGGAATGCTTTGAATAAATTGAACTTTTCCGATTAAGTTTAGTTCTTTAACTATATCCATATAAACTTCATCGTCACCTACTCCTACTGCCTTTAACAAGACGTTTTCTGGTAAATATTGTAATGCACGTATGACATTATCTAAATTTTTTTGCTTGGTTTTTTTACCAATATGTAAAATTGTTTTATGATTATGCCTAGTGGAATTATCCAGATGGTTTTGATTCTTTAATGGTTTAAAGGTATCATAATCAATTCTGTTACCAATAACATTAATTTTACTAGGGTTGACTCCTTTATTGATAAGGATATTTTTTAACAAATCGCTTACAGCAAATATATGATCTGCATATCTTATACTGCTATGAATGAAACTATCTCTATCATCATGAATACTAACTATTACAGGATACTTTCTTAACCTAGCGAATATTGAAAATGTGCAACTAGTATATGATCCGTATACTCGAACAAAATCAGGATTAATTAATTTTAGTTTTTGCTTAAAATCGACATATTTTGGGGCTGCATAAACTTTATAACCTTGCCAAACAAAATCTTTATTCTCAAAAGGAGAAACTATTACTACTTCTTCAAAGTAATTATCAGGATTGTAAACTCGTCGGACCACTTCTGAAGTACCTTTTAAATCATAAGTATTTAATGGATCTGTAGGAACGATTACAACTCTTTTCATATCAGTTTAATGATTTAAACTTTGTAGTTCGCAAAATAAATCATTTCCAATTTTGGAATAAGAATAACCAATAGAGCTTAAAAAATTATAACAGTCTTTTTTGTCATTATCGTTTAAATGAGAAAATTCAAAATTTAGAAAAACTGGCTTGATTAAATCGAATGGGAACATTTTCAACAACTCAAAATCATAACCTTCGGCATCAATCTGTAATAAATCAATATGATTCATGTCATTATTCTTGATAACATCATGAAAGCTATAAGTTGTAACCTTAACCTTTGCAATATATTCATCTTTTTTTTCGGGAGTTCGAATATTTTGAAGTCTAGCATGTTTATCTATATATCCAGAGTCAATGAGTTTTTTCATTGATTCCTCTCCAAAACTAGCTAAACCTGTAGCCCATCTGTCCTTGCTGAAAGAAATTATATACATGTCTTTTTCTCCAGTTTGATTGTCTATCGCTGCGTTAATTAACTTTATGCCTTTTATTTTAGAATATGTTTTCGTTAGGTAATTTACATAAACTTGTTGTTGAGGCTCGATTAAAACTCCCGACCAATTATCTCTTATAATAAATTTATGAATAGGATCATTATCGAAACCGTCATTTGCTCCTACCTGTAAAACAACAAACTCGTTCGATTTTAATGAATAATTCGACAAAATATCCTCTCTAGTAGCTGCTTCTGGACGAATTGATAATTTGTAATAAACCTTTAACAACCAAGAAAAGTTTTGACAAAGCCATAAATAGCACTGCTTTTTTCTTTTATTCTTTTTGTATAAGTAACGCTTATATGTATTGCTATTGACAATTGTATTATATGATAAATCTCTTTTGGTTATAACTTTAACAATAGATGAAAGCATAAGATTATTTTATTGATTGGAAATAATACTCCAATCAGATTTAATTATTAAATCACCTTGATTTTTTAAAACATCTATACCATTATTGAAAAAATCATTATTGATTATTTTTATCATCCTTACATTCTCTAAAACCTCAATATTTTGTCTAGGCATATTAGTTCCAACAGCAAATAAGATTCGATAAACACCTTGATTTAAAGGTAAATTATTAACCTTACACGATAAAGTATTATTTGGTTTTATTTCTCCGTTGAAATTGACATCATGATGCGTACCTAACGATAATACTCTTCTATCATTGTCTTCTAAGCCTATAAAACAATAATCTATTTTTTGTGTGATCTGAAAGTCTTTGAATTCAACGTGAATTTGGAAACTATCTCCTATACATATTTGCTCTACTTCCTTATTATCCTTGATAAAAGAAATACTTTTTATAAAATCACTTTTGTCATTGATATTTGTATTGCTCTCGTTGTTTGATTCTAAATACCTTTCAATTCCTGTATTCGTATCACCATCAAAAACAACTCCTCCATTTTCTAATACAACTACTCTAGAGCATAAGCTTCGAATAGAAGTCATGTTATGACTCACAAAAAGTACCGTACGACCACCTTGAGAACTTACATCTTGCATCTTACCTATCGCCTTTTTTTGAAACTCTGCATCACCTACCGCTAGCACCTCATCTACTACTAAAATATCTGGCTCTAAAAAGGCTGCTACGGCAAATCCTAAACGCACTCGCATACCACTACTATAGCGTTTTACTGGTGTATCTATATACATTTCACAACCAGAAAATTCTACTATTTCATCAATCTTGCCAGCAATTTCGGCTTTAGTCATTCCTAAAATGGCACCATTTAAAAAGATATTTTCTCTACCTGTAAGTTCTGGATGCATTCCTGTTCCTACTTCTAGTAAACTAGCTATTCGACCTTTTGTCTTAATACTACCAGTAGTAGGTGCAGTAACCCGTGACAAAATTTTAAGTAAGGTTGATTTACCAGCCCCATTTTTACCAATGATTCCTAAAACTTCACCACGTTTTACTTCAAAATTTATATCCTGTAATGCCCAAACATAATCACTCGAAGCCTTTTTACTGCGGTCATTAACCGCACCGACTTTTAAATAAGGATTCTCTTTACCTCGTATTTTATGCCAAAACCTATTTAAATCATGACTTAAAGTACCCGTTCCTACTAATCCAAGTCTATATTGCTTGCTTAGATTTTCTACTTTTAAAATAACATCATCCATTCTTTAAGGGTTTAAAAGGACATGTATCCATTAGGCCCATACATAATTTTGTTATTAGTTCTTTATTCGGCAAATGGAAACCTACGGTTTGATGAATTAATCTATCTAATTTTTGCTTTGTATCGATAAACGGTGTAACCATAGATTCTAATTGAACACTTTCAAAATAATCCAAATATTTAATACCATCTCCATGTATATTCTTAGAAAATTCAACATGCATGGATGGTATACCATAGCTATGGGGCACAATTAACCCATGTAATGAAGATGAAATGATACGCTCACAACTAACGATTTCATTGGTTGTACTTTCAACATCATTGGTATTTAGATTAATAACCTTAATTTCTTCAATGTTCTTATACCATTCTTTTATTTTTTGATAATCATTTATATGAGGAATTATTCCCACAGCAGCTGTTTTTACCTTTTTTGATTTATAATAATGAGATAGGAGTAAGGCTGGATCTCCATAAATAGTTGGACAATCTATGTGACTTTCTAAGATACGCTTGCGCGAGAGCGGACCTCTTACTGCCAAAAAAGTAGCTTTTGGCACCTTGGAGTCCTGATGTATAATCCCACTACCCCAAACTATGGCCTTTTCATCTAAATGGCTTATAATACTACCACAAGTAGCGTAATATGATTTGTGCCGTCTCCACCATGGTTTATCTTTTTTACGATAAAAAAGAGGTTTTTCACCAGTGATTTTCCCAAACAAATAAGCACCTATGAGGTCACCATAATTCTCATAAGGCTTTTTTTGAATAAAACATTCACTCCACCAGTACAGTCTTTGATTCATTATACAGTATCAATAAAAGTTTTTTCTGTACGATTAAATATCACTAGACCTATAAAAAGGGTAGCGATGCTTATAACAACCGCAATTAATAGTTGCCACAAACTATCTTGCCCTACATTGAGTAACATATTACGGTAAAGCTCAATAAGTTGGGCTAGTGGATTGTAGGTTACTAACCAAGCATACTCTCCTAGTTGTTCACTGGCAAACTGTAAAGAATACATAACAGCACTGATATACATTAATAATTGAATACCAAAATCTATTAAAATACTTAAATCTCTATATTTGGTAGTCAAGCTACTTAAAATCATGCCTACTCCAAGACCCAGGATGGCAACACTAAAAACTGGAATTGGTAATAAATACCAATAAGGTCCCAACTGTAAATCTTCTCCATTCCATAAAAAGAATAAGTAAAACACAAAAAAGATACCTAGCTGAATTATGTATTTAAGCAATCCAGATATAACTTTACTAGCAGGAGCAATAACTCTAGGAAAATATACTTTGCCAAACAAACTACTATTGGTTAGGAAGGTCTTGCTTGTAGTAGATAATGATTCTTTAAAATAACTCCATAGTGTAATACCCGATAAATTAAACAAAAAGCTGGGCACACCATAAGTATTTATTCCTCCTAGTTTATTAAATACCAACGTAAAAATGACTCCTGTGAACAATGGCTGTATTAAAAACCAAAGTGGTCCTAAAACTGTTTGTTTATATACCGTAACAATATCCCGTTTAACAAAAAGAATCAATAAATCACGGTACCGCCATATCTCTTTTAAATTTAGATCAATAAATTTTCCTTTAGGCTTTATTTCGTATAACCAATTGTCAGATTTCACTGTTGCTCTTTTTTATTTACGCTTTCGCAAAAGCGTATAATCCAGTATTTTTTTATACCATGGTTTTTTGATTTTGTTTATGTGATATCCATTACCATAAGCTCCATATCCGTAACCATATCCATATCCGTAACCATATCCATAACCGTACTTACCTCGATCATCGTAGTAGTTAAAAACAAAACTCACATTTTCTATTTCATTTTTGGAGTACTTATCGTTTATAACTTCTATCATACCCTTTTTTGTATATCCTTGACGTACCATATACAAAGAAGCATCAGCATGTTTAGCGATCTCAAGAGCATCGGCTACCAGACCTAATGGAGGTGTATCCAATATTATATAATCATAAGATTTTTTAAGTTCTTCAATCATATTGCCTGCGCGCTCACTCAAAATAAGCTCACTTGGGTTAGGTGGTACAGGACCCGATAGTATTAAATCTAGATTATCAACTCGAGTATTATGAATTACTTGTTCCAAGCTAGCGTCATTAACCAAGTAATTAGAGACACCTAATGTATTCTCTATTCCGAAATCATCAAAAATTTTGGGCTTTCTTAAATCTAGACCAATAAGCAGGGTACGCTTACCACTCATAGCATAAACCGTAGCAAGATTTATACTCATAAAAGTTTTTCCTTCACCACTTACACTACTTGTTACCATGATTGTCCGACATCCATGAGAAGCTTCTCCTTTGTACATAAAATGTAGACTAGATCGTATTCCTCTAAAGGCTTCTGCAATGGTGGATTTAGGCTGATCATTGACAACAAGATTACTTGGGTGATTCATTTTACCGATAACCCCAATTAACGGCACACTCGACATGCGTTCCAAATCCTTAGGCACATGTAAGTAATTATCAAGTACAGTAAGAAAAAAAGCTAACCCAACGGGTAATGCTACTGCCATGAGCAAGGCAATTAGGTAATTGATATTACCGTCACGTCTGGATCCACCACCACCTGTGTCTCTTGCTTTGTCTATAACAAATACATCACTTACATTGGCTGCTTTTACCAGTTCTGCTTCTGCTTTTTTTGCTTTAAAAATATTGAAAGCATCTTGCTCAATTTCTAATTGTCTTTGTTTGCGTAAAAATGCTTGCTGTTCTTTAGGCAATTTTTTAATTTCTGATTCAATTCGATTGATTTTTGAATATAAATCATTCAAATCTCTATTTAACAAAGACTTGGAGCTTCTGATGTTTTCAAAAATCACTTCTTTCACCGTATTTATATCCCTATCAATTTGCTGAAAAACCGGTGCGTCCGTACGCATTGAAAATTCTCTTTTTTTCCGTTCTTCTGACAAACTAACCAATCTTGCAACGGCGCCACCAATACTGGATTCTTCAATTCCAACAATTGATGGAGCTTGAATTAATGTATAGTCACTTTTATTTTTTAAGTAATTTTCTAAATTTTCATAGTAATCTAGCTGTCTTTTGATACCTGTTTCTTGCTTTTCATAATCGGTTAATCTTTGGTTAAGATCTGTAGATTGTTCTTGAGCATCTAATAATGTAGTTTTTCCTTTAAAATCTTCTAGCTCGTCCTCAGCCGCTTTAACCGACTTAATTTGGGCAACTAAACTACTATCAATGTATTGTATCGTGGCTGTCGCAAATTTGTTTTTAAGCTCTAATTCTTCTGTTTCAAGTACAATAGAACTTGTATTAATATAATCAATGAGCCTGGCTTTATTAGTTCCAGATAGGGATAATTCAAGAATAGAACTCCCTTCAGGTTTCTGCATAATACGGATATCCTTGTATTTTTTAACAGTTGCCCAATAATTACCAAAATTGAATAACCATTGCCCAGTTTGTATGTCTTCCCTTGTCTTTTCAATAACTACATTAAGAAAAGGTAGTTGAATACTATCACCAAATTTAAATTGCTGTGACCATTCTCCAATAGGCGTTTTTACCTGTTCATGTGCTTTATTGGTATAATCATAGGCCAAAGAAGTTTCTGCTGAAAAAGAAGCGCTTAATTTAAAATTATCCTGATCTAGCACATTAATACGAATGTTCTTCCCGTAGAGTTGTGCTTTAGCGGTATCAGCATAAATAAAGAAAGGTGTCGCTTTATAAGCGTCAACATTATAATACTCGCCTTCTTTGATATAATTGATGTAAAATTGTAATTCATCTACAACACGCTCGGCATGTGTTCTCGATTTGAATTTTGTGATGACAGTGGTCACCTTGTCTGTCGTTCCTCCCCAATTAAAAGTGAGGCTTTGATTACTTGTAAATAATGGATTTGTATTATCTTTTATACTTATTAACGAAGAAGCACTGTAATAGGTTTGAATAAACTGATTTTTATAATAAGCATAGGAAATTCCAATTATTAAACAAAGTAGAAAAAACCACCATAGCCTAATTAACTTGTTTAAAAATTGCCTGATATCAAAAATCCCGGATAAGGCATCTAAATCTTTAGCTTCTTCAGACATATTAGTTGCTTAAACTATTAATTAATAAAACAGTTCCTACAGTGGCCGTAAATACACTCAATATGGTTGTAAAAGTTGAAAGTCCGGTTGTTCCTGTCCCAATTGATTTTTGAGGTAATGGATTTACAACAATCATATCGTTAGGTCTTAAAAAGTAATAAGGTGAATTCACAACATCTAATCTTGTCAAATCTAGTGTATGAGTGCGAACTCCTTCTGGGTATTGTCTTACGATTTTGACATCTGTTAAATCACCCGTAATCGGCACTCCACCACCATCAGCTATAGCCTCTACAATACTTATTTGCTCTCTGAGAATTCGTTTTTGACCAGGATTTGTAACTTCTCCAACCATTGTGTATCGTAACCCATCCAACTTTACCGTTACAAATATTTTAGCCTCCGGTTTGAAGTATTTCTCTGTTAATTCTTTAGTAATGTAATCTTGCAATTCTTCCACCGTCATTCCTATTGCTTTTATTTTACCAAGCTCTGGAACACGTATATCCCCATGGATATCAATTGTATAACCATTGAAATACAATGAACCAGGTTGTTGGGCAATATTACTTTGATTATTGTTTTGGTTATTATTTGAAATAGTAAACGAACTTATAAGTTCTGCATCCACATCTTTATCTGACTTTATTTGAATTGATAAAACATCGTTAATTTGTAGTCGATAAGGGGATTGTACACGCCTAACTTCGATTAAAGAATCATTTTTACTAGTTCCTGATTCCTGAAGATAGGTAATTTTTGAAATAGGCACGCAAGAGGCAGTTGCAATCACTACAAAAACTAGCAATAATAGGCATTTACTGTGCATAGCTGGGATTTAACACTATTTTTACAAATATACTCCTTATTAAAAACTGACAAACCTTTTAACGAAGATACTTCACGCTTTACCTTGATTTAAGTCCTTAGTCTTTCATACTCACTTTTTTAGTTGCTCATTTTTGTTGATATTTTAAACCTTCTTTTTACTGCTCAATAAAAGAGTTATTAAAAAAATGGCAGTGTCATACAGATTATATTTGCAACAAATAAACACCTATGAATTACATCACTGTTGAAAACGTTTCGAGAGCCTATGGAGAACGTGTATTGTTTGAAAACATTTCACTAGGGATTAATCAAGGACAAAAAATAGGGTTTGTTGCCAAAAATGGTCTAGGTAAAACATCATTACTTAACATTATTGCTCGACAAGAACATCCAGATAAAGGTCAAGTAAATTATAGAAATGGCCTTAAAACAGCATTTCTATCACAAGAACCTAATTTATCTGGAGAAATCACTATTGAACAAGCTATATTAGAAAGCGATATTCCTACTATTCGTATTACCAACGAATACGAGAAAGCCCTTCAAAATCCAGAAGATACAGAGAATCTTCAGAAGTGCATGGATGCAATGGATGCCGCAAACGCCTGGGATTTTGAAACCAAATACACGCAGATCTTAGCTAAACTAAAACTCAATGACCTAGATCAAAAGATTAAAAAATTGAGCGGTGGCCAAAAAAAACGAGTTGCAATGGCCATAGCTTTATTATCAGATCCACAACTTCTTATACTTGATGAACCAACTAACCATCTAGACCTTGAAATGATAGAATGGTTAGAAGAGTTTTTTAAACAAGAAGATTACACTCTTTTAATGGTAACTCATGATAGGTATTTTTTAGATAGAGTGTGCAATGAAATTATAGAACTAGATCAAGGGAATTTGTACACATATAAAGGAAACTACGGGTATTATGTTGAAAAAAAACAAGAACGTTTAGATCTAGAACAAACTACTCAAGAAAAAGCTCAGCAGTTATTTAAAAAAGAACTCAATTGGATGCGCAGACAGCCCAAAGCTAGAACCACCAAATCCAAAAGCAGAATTGACGATTTCTACAAGATAAAAGAAGTAGCTCATAAAAGACGTAAGGATCACATTGTAGAGTTAGAGATAAACATGCAGCGATTAGGCACCAAGGTTGTCGAGCTACATAAAATATCAAAATCCTTTGGTGACAAGCGTATTTTTAACGAATTCTCTTACAACTTCAAGCGCGGTGAAAGAGTAGGTATCATTGGAAAAAACGGAACAGGAAAATCCACCTTTTTAAACATGCTTACTGGAAATCTTCCTACTGATTCTGGCAAAGTGGTTATTGGTGAAACTGTAAAAATAGGATACTACACACAGGCTGGTATTAACATCAAACCAGGACAGAAGGTTATTGATGTGATTAAAGAATATGGCGAGTATATTCCCTTGAATAAAGGAAAAATAATAAGTGCCAGTCAACTACTTGAAAGATTCCTGTTTGACAACAAGAAAAAGCACGATTTTGTAGAAAAACTTTCTGGTGGTGAACGTAAAAGATTGTACTTGTGTACCATTCTTATTCAAAACCCTAATTTTCTAATCCTTGATGAACCTACAAATGATCTGGACATACCTACCTTGAATGTTCTAGAAAATTTTCTTATGGACTATCCAGGATGTATTCTTGTTGTTAGCCATGATCGATATTTTATGGATAAAATTGTTGATCACCTGTTTGTTTTCAATCCATCAGGAACGATAACAGATTTCCCTGGTAACTACAGCGACTTCCGCACTTATGTTGGTTCCACAGATATAGAATTAGACAAAGAGAAGAAAGAAAGTGAACCTGCCCTTACAAAAGAGACCTCAACTAGATCAAATACAGAAAATTCAAAAGGACCTAGTCGAGAACAACAAAAACAACTATCTCGATTAGAAAACAAGATCAAGAAATTAGAAGAACAAAAACAACGTTTACAAAACAGTTTCTTGGATCCAGAAATCACTCCAGAATCCATGACTGCAAACTCTATTGAATTGGAAAAAATCAAAGAAGAACTCGAGGAAATAGAGATGGAATGGCTTGAGTTAAGTGAGGAAATCAGTTCGATGTAGTTTAATGGTGTTTCTTAACTACATTCCTCATTTGCTTAAATCCGTTCATTTACACGGGATTCATTCTCCTTTTATTTTCGATTTTCAGCATCAATGTTTGTATGACAAAAAAAGATACCAGGAGTACGATGAGCTTTTACGCTTTCGCGAAAGCGTAAAAAACCACAAACAAATTTTAAAAGTTGAAGACTTCGGTGCAGGAAGCAGGATTTTTAAGAATAATATTAGGAAAACGGATGAAATCTTAAGACACAACTGTAGCACAATAAATAAGACAAAAATTCTTTTTAGAATTGCTCGTTATTTCAAGATTGAAAATGCACTGGAACTAGGTACTTCCTTGGGTCTAGGATCTCACGCCCTTTCCACAGCACAACCTAAAGCCCTAATAGATACAGTAGAAGGATCAAAAGAAGTTTCACAATTTGCGAGTGAACGACTTAAAAATCACCTTAACGTTAAGGTTCATAACAATCAATTTTTAGAATTTCTACACAGCGATCAGTGTAAACCTAAATACGACCTTATCTTCTTAGATGGTCATCATGATGGCACGTCTACCGTAGCTTATTTTAACGAGCTATTAAAATACAGTCATGATCAAACTATTTTTATATTAGATGATATCAATTGGTCAAAAGACATGAATTCCGCTTGGAAAACACTACAAAAACATCCTAGAGTAACAGCAAGTATTGACACTTTCAAATGGGGTTTTATCTGGACAAGACCAGAACAGCGACAGCAATCTTTTCATATATTTTTGTAACAACATTTTCCTATATACGTCCTATATTTAGCAGTAAGAAAAATACATATGAGTGAAAATGTCATTGAGGTAAAAAATATAATACGTGATTTTAAACTAGGTCAAGAAACCGTTCACGTTCTTAAGGGAATAAATTTAGATATCAAAAAAGGTGATTATGTCGCCCTTATGGGACCATCAGGTAGTGGAAAATCTACCTTCATGAATTTGTTAGGTTGTTTAGACACGCCTACATCTGGAGAGTACCTTTTAAATGGCACCGCTGTTTCTAGCCTTAATGACAATCAACTAGCAGACATACGAAATAGTGAGATAGGATTTGTTTTTCAAACCTTTAATCTACTGCCACGTACCACAGCTCTTGACAACGTAGCTCTTCCTATGGTGTATGCAGGAAAATCTAAAAAAGATAGACACGCACGAGCTAGCGAAGTGCTTAAAAGTGTAGGTCTTGAAGATAGAATGGATCACAAACCCAATCAGTTATCCGGTGGACAAAGACAAAGAGTAGCAGTTGCCCGCGCTCTTGTAAATAAACCTTCCATTATTCTAGCTGATGAACCTACAGGTAATCTAGATTCAAAAACCAGTGTTGAAATCATGGCTTTATTTGATGAAATTCATGCTAATGGTAACACAGTTATTCTAGTAACTCATGAGGAAGACATTGCAGAACACGCGCACCGAGTGATACGTTTAAGAGACGGATTAATTGAAAGCGACATTAGAAATCCTAAATAAAAAATGGAAGATTTTTTCTCAAATACAAAAGACTGGATCTACATAATAGCTGTAGTAGTTGCTTTCTTCATTTTTTTAGGCTGGAATCGCAAACAGCAAGCAAATAGAAATTCTAGAAAAAGAAGGGATTTTAAAAAATCCTTTAATGAAAAGAAGAAAGATCGAGACTCGTTAAACTAACGTGGATACTATTCTTGGACAAGAAAGATTATTCAATTTACCTAGTAAGCTTGACAATAAATACAGCAATCTATATTTAATAAAAGGAAACATAAAAAGCCCGTATAATTAGCATTATACGGGCTTCATCATCTTAACTAACCAACTTATTTCTTATTCAAGAAATCGTTTACTTGTTCTGGTGCCATGATAGCACTTACAAAAGTATAGGCACCTGTCTTAGGCGATTTAACCATTTTGATCGCCTTAGTTAATCTTTTTGACCCAGTTTGAAGAGTCGCTACTGATTTCTTTGCCATGTCTTACTTATTTAATTTCTTTATGAACAGTCATGCGCTTTAAGATCGGGTTGAACTTTTTAAGCTCTAAACGATCTGGCGTATTCTTTTTATTCTTTGTAGTGATGTAACGAGAAGTTCCAGGTTGCCCAGTAGCCTTGTGCTCAGTACACTCTAGAATTACTTGTATTCTATTACCTTTCTTTGCCATCTTATCTAATCTTTATGAATTACTTAGTTAAGATTCCCGCAGCACGAGCTTCTTTCACTACTTGAGTAATTCCTTTTTTATTGATATTCTTAATTGCCTTAGCAGAAACTTTTAAAGTAATCCACTTATCTTCCTCTGGTAGATAAAATTTCTTCTTGAAAAGATTAACGTTAAACTTGCGCTTAGTCTTATTCATAGCGTGAGAAACATTGTTTCCTACCATCGCCTTCTTACCAGTAAGTTCACAAACTCGTGACATGATTATCTGTGTTTAAAATCGGACTGCAAAATAACGAATATTTATTCAATCCCACAAGTATAATTTACAAGCTTTTTAATATTTCCTGCTGTAACATCTCAAAAGCTTTATTTACAGACTTTTGCACAACTCGTTCTCTATGATTTCCCATAAAAAATTCCATTGCATAGGTATTAGTTGGTGTAGCGATTCCTATAAACACTGTTCCTACTTGCGCATCACTATCTCCTTTGGATGGACCAGCATTTCCGGTAGTAGCAATTGCATAATCACTTTTGAAAATCTTCTGAGCTGCAGCTGCCATAGCTTGTGCAACAGGAGCACTTACAACAGAATGTTTTTCTATAATAGATGCATCTACACCTAACACATCAACCTTGGACTGAGTAGCGTATGTTACAGTACTACCTTTGAATATTTGGCTCGCTCCAGGAATTTCAGTCAATAGATTAGCAATTTTACCACCGGTACAACTTTCGGCAGTGGACAATGATTTTCTTGACTTTTTAAATAATTCGGTTACTTGAACCGCCAGTGAATTATCATTCCCTTCACCTACTACAATATCTCCTATAAGCTCGTATAATCGCTCTACCTGTGAATCAACTCGTTGTTTAACTTCTTCTTCTTGCGCTCCTATACATGACAATCTTAACCTTACAGTACCTAGCGATGGTAAATAAGCTAGTTTAATATCTATAGGTAAAGCATTTTCCCAATCTGCAATTTTAGTAGCAATAGTGCTCTCTCCTACTCCAGCAGTAATTATAGTACGATGGTAAATAAATGGTAGGTTACCTATTTTTTTAATTTCAGGTAACACATGCTCACTCATCAAGTGTTTCATTTCAAAAGGAACTCCAGGCATTGAAATAAATATAGTATTATTCCTTTCTAACCACATTCCAGGAGCGGTCCCGTAACTATTTTTAAGCAATTTTGCTTTTGATGGTACTAGTGCTTGATTCTCGTTTAAAGCCTCCATCGGCTTTTTGACATAATGCTCAAACAAATACTTGACATGCTCCAGCACTTCTTCATTTTTGACTAGAGTGTCATCAAAATACTCAGCCAGTGTAAGCTTGGTCACGTCATCTTTAGTAGGACCCAATCCACCTGTAATGAGTACGATATCTGATTGTGATTCCGCTTTCGCGAAAGCGGATATCATAGAATCCTTATCGTCACTAGTAGTTATTATCTCATTGACTTGAACTCCAATTTTATTAAGTTCTTGTGCCATCCAAGCAGAATTAGTATCTACTATCTGACCTATTAAGATTTCATCTCCAACTGTGATGAGCGTTGCCAGCATATTATTTTACTTTAATGCGGAACATTTCATGACCTGCTAATGTTCCTGTAAGTACATCGTTCTCTTGAACTCTAGAAACTCCTGCTGGAGTTCCAGTAAAAATCAAATCGCCTATTTTAAGAGTGAAAAACTGAGATACATAAGCTATGAGCTCATCTATTTTCCATAGCATGTGAGATGTATCTCCATCCTGCTGCAGTTGCTCATTTTTATATAACTGAAATTTTAGATTATCGAGATCTCCTAGATTTTCCTTGTTTATAAAATCGCGTGATACCACAGCAGCTCCATCAAATGCTTTAGCCTTTTCCCATGGTAATCCCTTTTTCTTGCAATTCGATTGTACGTCACGAGCTGTAAAATCAATTCCTAGTCCCACTTCGTCGTAATATTTATGAGCAAATTGAGGTTCTATATACTTACCTATTCGATTGATTTTTACAACAACCTCTACCTCATGGTGTACGTCGTTTGTCCATTCTGGTATAAAGAAAGGTTGTTTGTGTAATAAGATTGAAGTATCTGGTTTAAGAAACACTACAGGCTCTGCAGGCTTTTCATTTTCCAGCTCGGCGATGTGTTCCGTATAATTTCTCCCTATGCAAATAATTTTCATATTACTTACGACTATAATTAGGAGCTTCTTTAGTAATTGTCACATCATGAGGATGACTTTCGTGAACACCGGCGGCAGTTATTTTAACGAACTTCCCACTTGATTTAAGAGCATGGATATCTCCTGCACCACAATAACCCATTCCAGCTCGCAAGCCTCCTATAAATTGCGTCATGCTTTCAACTAGATCTCCTTTAAAAGGAACTCTTCCTACGATTCCTTCAGGAACTAGTTTTTTAATATCATCCTCTACATCTTGGAAATATCGGTCTTTGGAACCGTGTTGCATAGCTTCAACCGATCCCATTCCACGATAAGATTTAAATTTACGTCCGTCGTAAATAATGGTTTCACCAGGAGACTCTGTCGTTCCTGCTAGTAATGAACCTAGCATTACACAGTCTGCTCCTGCTGCGATAGCTTTTGGAATATCTCCTGTATAGCGTATTCCACCATCGGCTATAACTGGAACTCCTGTTCCTTTTAATGCATGAGCTACTTCCATTACCGCACTAAGTTGAGGAAAACCTACACCTGCCACCACTCGAGTGGTACATATAGAACCTGGCCCTATACCAACTTTGACTGCATCGGCACCAGCATCAGCAAGATATTTAGCAGCCTCACCAGTAGCTACATTACCTACAACCACATCTAGATCAGGAAATTGCTTTTTTACAGTTTTTAAAACTTCAACTACACCTTTTGTATGCCCATGTGCTGTATCAATTACAACAGCGTCAACTCCTGCTTTTACTAATGCAGCAGCTCTATCTACAGCATCATGTGTAACACCTATTGCAGCTGCCACTCTTAACCTACCGTACTCATCCTTATTTGCATTAGGTTTTAACGTAAGTTTTGTGATATCTCTAAAAGTAATAAGACCGATCAATTTATTTTCATCGTCAACTACTAGCAGCTTTTCAATTTTATGTTCTTGTAGAATTTCCTCAGCATCTTCAAGGCTTGTACCTTGTTTTGCAGTAATTAAGTTTTCTGAAGTCATTACCTCAGTTACAGGTTTTTCGTTATCCTTTTCAAACCTTAGATCTCTATTAGTAACGATTCCTTTTATAAATCCTTGTTCATCAACAATAGGAATACCACCAATTGAATGCTCACGCATACTTGCTTTAGCATCGCCTATTGTTGCTTCAATAGTTAATGTAACAGGATCGATAATCATTCCGCTTTCCGCACGTTTCACACGACGTACTTTTTGAGCTTGCGCTTCTATAGTCATGTTTTTATGCAATACTCCGATTCCTCCTTCTTGCGCCATTGCAATAGCCATGCGGCTTTCAGTAACTGTATCCATAGCAGCACTTACAACTGGAGTATTGAGCGATATGTTACGTGTAAATTGGGTTTTAATACTTACCTCTCTAGGTAAAACCTCACTGTATGCCGGAACAAGAAGAACATCGTCATAAGTAAGTCCTTCTCCTAAAAATTTTGAATCGTGGGAAATCATGCAATTAGAATTAATTGCATGCAAATATAGTTAATTAATTTGTGCTTTAGATATGTAAAGAAGGACCTTTTAGTTGTTTGATATTGTAGAAGATAATTAGCTTTTATAAGCTAATATATTAGACAACAAATCTTGACAGTTACTGGTATTTTGGAAAAATTGATCGTCCACAAGTATCAAAATAGATAAAAATTTGACGGGCATGAGCTTTAGAAATTATAGATACTTATGCAATAAACACCTGTATTAGAGGAAAAAATTGAAATTAAAACACTATTTATCAGTAACTTAAAAATTAAACCTAAAAAAACTAAATTATCTTTATTTATTCTAAATAAGGGTAATATTTTTGCATGGAATTATTTTAATTAAGTCTAAATTATATTAAATGAAATTTATTCCTAAACTTCTTCTTGCTGCTGCAACAGCTACGATGATAATAAGCTGTGATAATGATGATGATACAATCACAAGTGTAAACGCTCCTAGTAATTATTCGTTTGAAAGAAATGGACAAACTAGTGTTTCATATTCTGGTCAAACTGATAGAATACTTATGGCCGAGGAAGTTCTAGATGGATTGAAAGACCCTTCTACTTCTTTAAATACATTACAGGCTCAATTTGACCATACTCAAGGGCAAAACAACTTTTCTGATCCTGCTTTAAATTCCAGTACAAAAAGTGTGCGTTCCAAAGTAGCCGCTAGTTCTGACTATTTCTCTTCTAACTCTGTAGATCAATCTAACATAAGAGCTGATTTTGATGGTTGGATTTCAAGCCAGGTAAACGAATTATACGATAACGGCGCATGGGTAAGCACAACAGCTAGACCTGGTGTGGCCGGACAATTACAGGAAGCTGGTGGTGGAACCGTAAGATACTTTAATGAAGATGGTCTAGAATATGATCAAGCAGTAGCTAAAGGTTTAATAGGTGCTTTGATGACCGATCAAATGCTTAATAATTATCTATCAACATCTGTATTAGATGCGGGAACAAATCGCGAAGACAATACTAACGGTGTATTGGTAACTGATAAGAACTACACCAATATGGAGCATAAGTGGGATGAAGCGTTTGGATACTTATATGGTGTTGACAATGCGTTAAACCCAGTTCTAGATGTTGATTCATTTTTAAATAAGTATTTGGAAAGAACAGAAGGAGATGCAGACTTTACTGGTATCGCTCAAGATATCTATGACGCATTCAAATTAGGTAGAGCTGCCATCGTAGCTGGTGATTATGATCTTAGAGATCAACAAGCCAATATTATTAGAGAAAAAGTTTCTACAGTGATTGCTAGAATGGCTGTTTTCTATCTAATTGATGGTAAAGAAACTCGAGGTGCAAATCCAGCTGCTGGACTACACGATCTATCAGAAGGATTTGGTTTTATCTACAGCCTACAATTTACTAGACAACCTAATAGTGAAATACCATATTTCTCTAAAACAGAAGTGGATGCATTTATTAACACACTGCTAGACGGTAATGGTTTTTGGGATCTAACAGATGCTGAGATTGACGCTATGGCAGCTGATATTGCTTCAAGATTTGACTTTACTATTGAAGAAGCACACAATTAATTAGATTATTAGTAATAACTCATCTATCCAACCGACGTAGAACTAAAATTTATAAAGTACCATTATAACAATATGAAAAAAATTGGAATTTTATTCATTACAATGATTGCTTTAATATCATGCGATTCAAGTGATGATTCTAGTGATAACGGTAATCAAAATAACTTTGACAGGTCTGGAATGATGACGAATATTGCTGATAATTTAATCATTCCTGCATTCACAGATTTAAACAATGATTTAGCCATACTGGAAAATGAAATAGCAAGCTTTAGCACTTCACCAGATCTTGCTGGTTTAAATGCGACTAGAACAGCATGGTTAAATGCCTATACAACCTGGCAATATGTTGAGATGTATAACATTGGAAAAGCTGAAGAGGTTCAACTAGCTTTTAAAATGAATGTTTATCCAACGAATGTAACAGATATTCAAAACAACATTTTAGATGGAAATGCCGATTTGAATGCTGTAAATAATAATGATGCTGTTGGTTTTCCTGCTGTTGAATATATGATATACGGAACAGGAAATGATGATCAGGAGATTATAGACTTTTATACTACTGATAGTAATGCTAGCCTTAACAAGCAATATTTAATTGACCTGTCGGCGGCAATGAAATCTCTTACTCAGGAGGTTCTTGATGATTGGAATAACGGTTTTAGAGATTCATTTGTGAATAGTACAGAAAATACAGCTACTAGCGCATTGAATAGACTTGTTAATGATTTCATTTTTTATTATGAAAAAGGATTAAGAGCAAACAAAATAGGGATTCCAGCAGGAATATTTTCTAGCAGTTCTTTACCAGATCGTGTAGAAGGGTTATACAGTGAAGTATATAGTAAACAACTAGCGACAACAGCTTTAAACGCTGTTAGACAGTTTTTTATAGGACAACACTATAACAGCTCAACTACAGGATTAAGCCTTTCAGATTATGTTACGGCTAGTGAAACCGATGCCAACAATTCTTTGTCTACAGAGATAAGTAATCAGTTCGAGACTGCACAAAATCAATTAAGTACTCTTGACGCTAATCTTTCATCTCAAGTGAACACCAATAATACTGCAATGTTGCAAACTTATGATGAATTGCAAAGAGCTGTAGTATTACTAAAAGTTGACATGTTACAGTTATTAAATATTAATGTTGATTATGTTGATGCCGATGGTGATTAACAAAATGTAAAACTACCAAGTGATAAAAGCTGATTTTCTTTCAACAAGTTAGGAAATCAGCTTTTACTTTTGCAGCCCATGAAAGAACAGATTAAATCCTATTTATTACAACCTACAAATTCAGCGCCACTGGCTGTTTTTAGGATAGGATTTGGTATAATGATGTTTTTGAGTATTATCCGATTTTGGAGTAATGGCTGGATTGAAAAACTATATCTAGAACCTAAATTTCATTTTTCCTATTACGGGTTTGAATGGGTAAAACCAATGGGTAATTTTACTTACCTCATTTTCTTCATTTGTGGTTTAAGCGCTCTCATTGTAGCGCTAGGCTGGAAATACAAATGGGCGATCGTCACGTTCTTCCTGAGTTTTACTTACATAGAACTTATGGACAAAACTACTTATCTCAATCATTATTATTTTATTAGTGTAGTCAGTTTTGTACTTATTTTTTTGCCTGCTGGTAGACGATTTAGTATTGATAATTACGCTTTCGCGAAAGCGAATAAAAAACCATCACCACACTCCATTCCTCGATGGACTATATTGAGCTTAAAAGTATTGATATCGATAGTGTATTTTTATGCTGGTCTGGCCAAAATTAATTCTGATTGGTTACTGCGAGCAATGCCATTAAAAATCTGGCTAAAATCTAAATATGATCTTGCGTTTATTGGCGAAAACTTAATGCAACAGGATTGGTTCTATTACGCCATGAGCTGGTCTGGTATGTTATACGATTTAACCATTCCATTCCTTCTATTATATAAAAGAACAAGGTGGTTTGCTTATATATTGGTTATCATTTTCCATGTATTCACACGAGTTTTATTTCCAATCGGTATGTTCCCTTATGTAATGATTGTGAGTGCTCTCATCTTTTTTGACGCATCATTCCACGAGCAAGTACTAGCTTTAATCAAGAACATAATACCTGAAAAAATAAAAGCCTGGATCAAACCTAAACCGATATCTTATAAACCATCACGAGTAAACTTGATCGTTGTGAGCACAGTTATAGCTATACAACTGCTACTACCATTTAGACATTTACTATATCCCGGAGAGTTATTCTGGCATGAACAAGGTTTTAGATTCTCATGGCGTGTGATGTTAATTGAAAAGGTAGGTTACACCTCTTTTAAGGTCGTAGACAAAAAATCGGGAGAAAGTTTTATGGTGGACAACACTGATTTTTTGAGTTCGTTCCAAATTAAACAAATGAGTTTTCAACCTGATTTTATCTTGGAATACGCTCATTTTTTAGAGGATCATTTTACTAAACAGGGCCATTCTAATATTGCTATCTATGTAGATAGTTATGTAGCCCTTAATGGTAGGAGAAGCACTAGGTTTATTGATCCAGAAATAGACTTGACCAAGGAAAAAGAATCATTTAAAAACAAAAACTGGATAATTCCATTTAATGATGAGATTAAAGGCTTATAGTTATATCATAGCGTTGTTGTTACCTCTTGCAGTTATATCACAAACAACTGTAACTGGTATTATCACTTCTGTTGATACTGGTAAACCTGTTGCAGGTGTTACCATCTATGAAAAAACAGGAAAAACTCTTGCTACTACAAATATTAAGGGTGAGTATAATTTCACAACTGAGCAACAAGTTCTTGAAGTGGTTTTGTATGCATTTGAATATGAAAGTGTTGAGACAACGATCAACCTCAATCAAAAAAGCACATTCAATTTTACCTTATCTCCGTTAGGATCTACACTAACTGAGGTTGAAATCAATGCACGAAAAGCGAAAATTTTTGAGCTTCAGCGTCTTAAAGATGTTGAAGGAACTTCTATATATGCCGGTAAAAAAAATGAGGTGGTTTTAGTTAATCAATCAACCGCTAATCTGGCATCCAACAACGCTAGACAAATATATGCTCAAGTAACTGGATTAAATATTTATCAAAATGATGATGCAGGATTACAATTAAACATTGGTGGTCGTGGATTAGACCCTAATAGAACATCAAATTTTAACACCAGGCAAAATGGTTATGATATAAGTGCTGATGTTCTAGGATACCCAGAAAGTTATTACGCACCACCGGCTGAAGGTCTAGAGCAAATTCAAATTATAAGAGGTGCCGCGTCCTTACAATACGGTACTCAGTTTGGCGGATTGGTTAATTTCAAAATGAAATCTGCTCCAAAGAATAAAAAACTTGAACTAGTTACCAGAAACACAATAGGTAACAACGGCTTGTACACCAATTTCACAAGTGCCGGTGGTACTTTGAATAAGCTTAGTTATTACACCTATTTTAATTATAAAGAAGGTGATGGTTTTAGACCAAATTCCGGTTTTAATTCTCGTAATCTATTTACAAAATTAGGTTATGACTTTAATGATAAAACTAGCGTTACTGGTGAAGTAACCCTATTGAATTATATTGCCCAACAAGCAGGTGGACTTACCGATGCCATGTTTGAAGAAAATCCGTATCAAAGTAATCGAAGTAGAAACTGGTTTGAAGTAGATTGGTTACTTTGGAATTTGAGAATAGATCATAAATTTTCAAATAGTACGAGGTTGAGTGCTAGCCTTTTCGGATTGGATGCCAGTAGAGATGCGTTAGGTTATCGCTCTAATAGAGTGAGCTCCATTGATCCTGGTGAGGAAAGAGATTTGATAAAAAACGATTTTAAAAATTATGGGATAGAACTAAAGTTTTTGACTGAATACAAATTGGCTGGAAAAAAGTCTATCCTTCTATTAGGTTCAAAATATTACAATGCAGACAATAGTTCGCAACAAGGTCCTGGAAGTGAAGGCAGTGATCCAAATTTTGAATTTCAGACAGACCGCTTTCCTAATTACCCTAATCAAAATGCCTACAGTAACCCTAATTTAAACCTGTCTTTATTTGGTGAAAACATCTTCTACATTAATGATAAATGGTCTGTAACTCCAGGTTTTAGATTAGAATACATTAAAACAGAAAGTGATGGATTTTTTGAAAGAATCAATACCGATGCTGCAGGAAATGTAATATTGAGAGAACGGGTAAGTGAAGACTTAACTAACGAACGTAGCTTCTTATTAGTAGGAATAGGTTCCAGTTACAAGCTTAATAAGAATATCGAGTTTTATGGAAATTTCTCACAAAATTACCGATCTGTCACCTTTGCCGATATAAATACTGTCAACCCAGCATTTACAATTAATCCCAATATTTCTGACGAAAAAGGATTTACTGGTGATCTAGGAGTAAGAGGAAATTACAAGAATGTTTTTTCATACGATGCCAATATTTTCACCCTTTTCTACAACGACAGGATCGGATTTGTTCAACGTGCTCAAAATGATGGTAGTGTAAAAACAGAAAGAGGAAATGTAGGTAATGCCATCATATATGGTATAGAATCATTAGTTGATTTTAATCTAAACGAACTCTTCATTAAGAACAATTCTTATGTAGCAAATCTATTCTTCAATACATCGCTTATTCAGTCGGAATATGTATCTAGCGATGTTAATGGAATTGAAGGCAATGAATTGGAGTTTGTTCCTAGTTTAAACTTTAAAACCGGATTAAAATTTGGCTACAAAAACTTTACCTCTAGTATTCAGTTTACGCATTTATCACAACAATTTACCGATGCATCAAATGCTCAAGAAGGAAATCTTAGCGGTGTTATAGGCGCTATCCCTAGTTACCAAGTAATGGATGTATCAGCTAGTTATAAGTTAGGGCGTTTCAAGCTAGAAACAGGAATAAATAATCTATTTGATCAGGCGTATTTTACAAGGAGAGCAACAGGATATCCAGGACCAGGAATTATACCTAGTCCCAATCGCAATTACTACGCAACACTGGAGATTAAATTTTAATTTGGTTTGACAGCTTTAATCTCAAATATTAAAGGATAAAGTTGTTCGTTTAAATAAAATAGTTCATCATTACCTTTATACATATTGGGAAAGACTTCATAAGGACTTCCATCATGTTCATTAAAATAATCAATAGTCAACCCTGCATTTATAAGCGCTTGTATAACCTCACTTAATGAATGATTCCAGCCGTACTCTTTAGAAATCATATCAGATTTTGAAGAGCCATAGGTTCCTTTATATTCCTCGTAAATTACCTCTTGTTGACTATAATGATATTTCATGATTGCAGGTTTTGTGGTGTAGTCAAACATCCACGCAATGGGATGAAATTCTACGATATAAAAAACACCACCTTTATTAAGCCGCTGTGCGATCATTTGCGCCCAAGGCTTTAAATCTGGCAACCAGCCTATCACACCATAACTAGTAAACACAATATCAAATGTGTCATTCACATAGGAACTCGTGTCTAGAACGTTACATCTTATAAAATTAGCTGGTAAGTTCAAATTTGCACTTAAATTTTTAGCAATTTCAATAGCCTCGTCCGATATATCTATGCCAGTCACATTTGCTCCTAGATGAACCCAGCTCAGTGAATCTTGACCAAAATGACATTGTAAATGAAGCATCGATTTCCCTGTTACATCACCTAGTGCTTTGATTTCATAAGAGTTCAATGAATTTTTCGCTTTCGCGAAAGCGTCCCTATCATAAAAATCTCCTTCATAATGTGCAATAGCCTTCTTATTCCAAGTGGCTCTATTCACATCAAAATATTCTTTCATATTGATAATATCAGACCTCTAAACTACAATATTTCAAGGTTTTAACTGATGTTAAAAAATCGTTAAACTACACGGTTTAATTACAATTTATCCAATTTAATAACCATTCAATAAATTGAAAATCAACATATTAAAACGAAAAGAGAATATTTTAACGCATTTCGTCCTAAATTTAATTGCGTTTATCGTGTTTCTTGGATATTATTGAATGTCAACTAATAATCCCTATGAAACAAACAATTACTCTATCTATACTGCTCATATTTAGTTTGATGAGCTTCCTTAGTTTTTCCCAAACTCTTAAACAAAAAGAGGTTATAGTTAGAAATTCGAATCAGCAAGCACTAGAACAACTCAAAAAACAAGCTGTTGCTGAAAACGAAAAGCAAAGCGAAGCCGTACAAAACTTCACAAACCAAAATAACCTGAAAGTAAAAACCCAAACTGAAGATGGTAGGTTATTCGAGATACAAAGAATCATTAACGGAGTTCCTGTTTATTATACCACTTATAACACCGATGCTGCACGCAGTACAAGAACCAATTTTCTACATGCCAATGGTGGTCTTAACCTCGATCTGGATGGTCAAAATTTAGTAGCACACGTTTGGGATGGTGGTGTGGCAAGGACAACACACGTAGAATACGATGGACCTGGTGGATCAAATCGTTTCTCTGTAGGAGACGCTACGACCTCATTAGACTTTCATGCAGCACATGTTACAGGAACCATAATCGCCTATGGAGCTCAAGCAGATGCAAAAGGAATGGCACCTAGTGCTAGCGCAGTAGGCTACGATTGGAACAATGACTATGTTGAAGCATTAACAGCATCACAACAAGGAATGCTTATATCAAACCATTCCTATGGATATGCAGCTAGAGATCAAAATGGAAACGCACAGTTACCAGATTATCTTTTTGGAGGATATATAGATGTTTCTAGGGATTGGGACGATTTACTTTACAATACACCATACTACTTGATGGTGACAGCAGCCGGTAATGACGGTAATGATAACACAGCAAATAACGCTCCTCTTGATAACAATGGCCAATATGATAAATTAACAGGATTCAAAACTTCAAAAAATAATTTGGTTGTAGCAAATGCTCGAGACGCAATTGTGAATCCCGATGGTAGTTTATCTAGTGTTTCCATAAACACTAGCTCTAGTGAAGGACCTACAGATGATTTACGCATCAAACCAGACATTACAGGAAATGGTACAGGTGTTTACTCTACTTTTGAATCAAGCGACAATGACTACGATAGTATAAGTGGTACATCCATGGCATCACCTAATGTTGCTGGTTCTCTTTTATTACTTCAAGAACACTATAACGATGTAAATAATGCATTCATGCGTGCCGCTACTTTAAAAGGATTGGCATTACACACCGCAGATGACGCAGGCACTAGTGGACCAGATGCAGTATTCGGTTGGGGATTATTAAATGCTAAAAAAGCTGCAGAAGTTATTACTGCAAACGGCGACACATCTATAATTTCAGAGCTTTCATTAAGTTCAGGTCAATCGTATCAAATAGTTGTAAATTCTAACAACTTTGACACGCTACAAGCATCAATATCTTGGACTGATTTACCTGGTACTGCAACAACTAATGTTAACGATAATAGTCCAAAACTGATTAACGATCTTGACATAAGAATTACTCAAAACAACGATACATTCACTCCATGGAGATTAACAGGAGTAACCACAAATGGTAAAGGCGATAATGACAGAGATCCATATGAGCGTATTGATGTTGATAATCCTTCTGGCAGTTACACCATTACAGTAACGCACAAAGGCTCTCTTGCCACAGGTAGCCAGAATTTCTCATTAATTGTCACTGGACTTGCAAGTAACGCACCTTGCGTAGCAACTACTCCTACTAATGTAACCGCAGTAAACGCTACTCATTCAAGTGCTTTTATAAATTGGGATGCTATTCCTGGTGCTGGCTATGAGGTAAGCTTTCGCGAAAGCGGAACATCAACATGGAATACCGCAAGTACAAATAGAGCAGAATATTTACTTACCGGATTGACATCATCTACCACTTACGAATTAAGAGTAAGAAGTGTATGTAGTAGTTCACAAAGCTCTTACAGTTCTGTCATCACTTTTTCTACAACTGTTGTGACGTACTGTGAATCCTATGGTACAGATCAATCAGATGAGTTTATAAGTCGCGTTCAATTTAGTTCTATCGATAATTCTACAACTGCTGAAACTGGTGGTTACGGCGATTATACTAATTTAATAGCTAATGTTGATCCTGGTTCTAGTTATCCAATTACTATTACTCCTACTTGGAACGGAGCTGCCTACACAGAAGGATATTCTGTCTTCATAGATTTCAACCAAGATGGAGATTTTGATGACCAAGATGAAACTGTGTATACGGAAAGAAACACCACAGGCACTCCTGCTTCAGGGTCCATTACAATTCCTTCAAACGCATTATCTGGTACTACAAGAATGCGCGTTATCATGCAATATGATACCATTTCTACTTCTTGTGAAACCTTTACGTATGGTGAAGTTGAAGATTACACCATTGCGGTTTCAACGCCAGGCTGTAGTAATATTTCTAATCTTCAAACCGATGCTATTACATCTGATTCAGTTACCATAAGCTGGTTAGAGAATAATAGTCCTGCAGGTAACCAATGGGAAGTAGTAATCGTGAATTCTGGAGCCGCTGTACCTGCAGTAGGTACTGCCAATGTATTTTCTATTCCACATACTCTTTCTAACCTTAGTCAAAACACTTCTTATGACATCTATGTAAGAGCAAATTGTGCAAGTAGTTTTCAAGTTTTAAACGTAACTACCAGTGCCGATTGGTGTGGAGCAAGTCTTGCTGATTCAGGAGGAACTGGTGCGGAATACGGTGATAATGAAAATCAAGTATATACAATCTGTCCAAACACACCAGGAGAAAAGGTGGTTATCAACTTTTCTGAATTTAACATTGAAAATAATGGATCTGGATGTTATGATGGTTTAACAATTTATGACGGAGATTCTACTTCAGGAACTATAATCGCACCGCCTAATGGAGGAAACGCGTGGTGTTGGGATCGTAATGACTCTCCTGCAAACGGTTCTGGAGACCTATTGCACACTTCAATTGCCGCAACAACAACCAGCGGTTGTATAACCTTGGTGTTCACATCTGATGGATCGGTAACAAGAGATGGATTTACCTTATCAACCTCTTGCGAATCCGTAGTTTATCTTTGGGATGGAACATCCTGGACAAATGATCCATCGTCCTCAATAAGCAGCAGTAATAATCTTTATATCAATGATGGTAATACTGCTATACTTAATGACGTAGCAGAATTTAATAATCTTTATATGGATGATGAGTCCACACTCATGGTCAATAATAACACAGTAAGCATTAAAGGAAATGCAGATGTAAATGGTGAAATTATTGGTGAGTATTCTATAGAACTCGATGCAAATGCCCAGCAATTTATAACTGGTAATGGATCTATTGACCATTTAAAAGCAAATAATACTGGTGGTGTAGAATTGTTAGGAACTTTAGACATACAAAAATCATTGGAAGTTCTTAATGGAAACTTGAATACCAATAATAATCTAGTATTTAAGAGCAATGCACAACATACCGCGGTATTTAATACACTAGGTACAGGAGCTTCAATAACAGGTGAAGTTACAGTAGAACAGTTTATTCCAGCTGGTAATAGAGCGTTCCGATTTATAGGTCCTACTGTAAGTGGTTCGACCGTTTTTGACGGGTGGCAAGAAAGCGGTTCGGCTCTATCAGGTTTTGGTACTCATATAACCGGAACAGCTGGAACGATAGGAACGGTTAACTCAACTACTGGATTAGATGAAACGTCAAGTGGTAACCCTAGTTTATTCAAATGGATAAGTAATTCTCAGACTTGGGATGCTGTTTCAAATACTAAAACAGAACAATTTGTTCCAGGAACCTTTTATCGCATAATGATTAGAGGTGATAGAAATACAGATTTGTCCAACAATACTGCTGCAGTAACAGCAACTACCTTAAGAGCTAGAGGAAATTTACATACAGGCTCTTTTACTAGTAGCCCAACATTAAACACGGGAGAGTTTTTCTCAATGGCAAATCCTTACCAAGCAAAACTCGATTTAAGTACTGTGACTAAATCTGGTGTAGGAAATGACATGTATTACTGGGATCCAACAATTGGACCTAGAGGAACTTACTCTACTATTGACATGACTTCAGGAGTAGGAACTGTAGGAAATACTACCCAAGTACTAGAGCCTGGACAAGCGGTATTTATGACTGCTACTACAACAAATCCAAATGTAATGATCGAAGAAACTAACAAAATAATAGGTTCCTCAAACGCAGGTGTCTTTAGATCTAATTTAAATTCTGAATTTGTATTTGTAAAGCTTTATCAAACTTCGAGATTACAAGCCAATCAATCAGAAAGTGATGGTTTATATATTGAATTTAACGATCAATACGATAATAATATAAATCTTGACGATGCCGTAAAAGTAAATGGATTAAATGCCAACATAAGCATTGACAAAGGTTCCCAAAAACTAAGTATTGAAAGACGTGTTCTACCTACATTGGATGAAGTTATTCCTTTACACATATCAAACTATTTAGTTACTGATTATACTTTTGAAATATCAGTTGATGACTTAAATGGAAATCAAGTTTACTTAAGAGATACTTATACTTCTCAACTTCATCCATTAAACATGAACAATAGTACATTAATTAATTTTCAAATTTCACCATCAGATAATGCTAGTGTAGACAGCAATAGATTTGAGTTAGTTTTTCAAAATTCAACATTGACACAGGGCGACATTACGAATAGCAACGCACTATCAATATACCCTAATCCATTAAGTTCAGGAATATTAAATGTAGAATTAAACTCTGTAGAGTTTGAAAATGCACAACTTAGTATTTATGACGTGTCAGGAAAATTAGTTAAATCTGAAAAAATTGACTCTAACAAAACTCGTGTGCAAGGTTTAGATTCAATAGCAAAAGGTGTTTACTTAATTAAAGTACAGACCTCTAGTCACAATTATTCTGCCCAGTTCATAAAAAATTAGAATATCAATTTCTCATATTAAAACCGAACTAGTTGAACTAGTTCGGTTTTTTATATACCAACTTTGCATTTAAACTTTAAGTTTTTATAAAGTACCCTAAGCAATATTTGTTTTACTTTTGATTACAATCGTTAAACAAATGAAACACATTTCATCGGAAGATATAGCTGAAATGGATCGGTTTTATCGAGGAAACTTGATAACAGGTCTTACCGGATTCAAGCCTGCTCATTTGATTGGCACTCGATCAAAAGAAGGAATTGATAACCTAGCAATATTTAGCAACGTAACCCATTTAGGAAGCAATCCTGCTCTCTTTTGCTTCATACTTAGACCTTTGGGATATGGAGCTGGTCACACTTATGAAAACTTAAAAGCAACGGGTTACTTAACATTAAATCACGTTAATCCATCACTTATAAAGAAAGCTCATAGCACAAGCGCTAAATTCCCTGTTGACATTTCAGAGTTTAAAGAATTAGACATAGAAAAAATAGAACGAACTGGTTTTAAGGCTCCTTTCGTTGCAAATTCAAACATACAAGTTGCTGCTAGTTATGTGAATGATATTCTTATTGATGAAAATCAATGTCGACTAGTTATATGTAAAATCACTGACGTTTTTCTGAAGGAAGATTACATCCTTGAAGATGGATTTTTGAATCTTGAAGAAGCAGAAAGTACTATAATTAATGGTCTTGACGCCTATGGCAAAGCTTCTCTCACTCATCGGTATACTTACGCTCAAATTGAAACTGATGTAAAACCAATCACCTATAATAAAAATGAAACAAAAAGCTCGTAATCCACATGGTTTGCCTACTAAAGTTTGTCCTTCTTGTGAACGAGAATTTACATGGCGTAAGAAGTGGGAAAAGAACTGGGACAACGTAGTGTATTGTAGTAAGAAATGTAGAAAGTAGAAATAAGTAAAACAAAACAAGAATGAATTTAATCTGGTATAGAAACGATTTACGTATTCAGGATAATGTAAGTCTGAAAGCAGCTTGTGATAATAAAGGTGATGTAATAGCTGTATACTTTTTTGATCCACGGTATTATCAAGAAAGTGATTTTGGAATGAACTTACCCTTTAAAGTACCTTTCGGAAAAACAGGAAAATACAGAGCACAATTTATTCGTGAAGCGTTAAAAGACTTACGTAAAGGATTAGAAGAGCATGGAATTCCCTTATTACTATTTCACGACAAACCAGAAAATATCATTCCGCAATTAGTAGAAGAGTATGAAATAACTGATATCTATCTACAAAAAGAATGGACACGTGACGAAGTAGAGCAAGAAGAAGCTCTAGGTAAAGCACTTTCGACCTTGGACCGTAAACCAAAAGGTCATCGCGTTTATGATCAATTTTTATTTCACCCAGAAGATGTTCCTTTTGACAACTGGCAACAAATTCCCAAGGTATTTACAGAATTCCGTAAGAAGTGTGAGAAACAAAGTGAAGTGCGTAATACAGTAGATATTGAAGATTACAAACAAGAAATGCCCAAAGTAACCTTCACTCCTATTCCATCCCTTGCTGATTTGGGACTTGAAGAGTTTAAAAAACACCCTAACAGTGCTTTTCCTTTTGAAGGTGGTGAGATTGCAGCATGGGATCGTTTAGACCACTATTTCTGGGATACTGAAAAATTGAAATACTATAAGAAAACAAGAAACGGATTATTAGGAACTGATTATAGTAGTAAATTCAGTCCATGGCTAGCCTTAGGATGCATAAGTGCCAGACAGATATATTGGGAAGTTAAACGGTTTGAAAAAGAAGTAAAGAAAAACCAAGATACTTACTGGTTAGTTTTTGAATTGATTTGGCGTGATTTCTTTAAGTATGTTTCATTAAAACATGAACATAATATTTTCAATCTAGGTGGAATATTACACAGAGATTATGAATGGAAAGCAAGCGAGCGAGAATTAGAAAAATGGATCAATGGTGAAACGCATGAAGACTTCGTAAACGCTAACATGAAAGAACTAGCAGCTACAGGTTTTATGAGCAATCGTGGTAGACAAAATGTAGCCAGCTACTGGAGCATGCATCGTGAACAAGACTGGCGACTAGGTGCTGCCTACTTTGAGCACATTTTAATTGACTATGACGTGCATTCAAATTATGGAAACTGGATGTATAATAGTGGTGTAGGTAATGATCCTAGAAATAGAACTTTTAATATTAAGCTACAAGCCAATCGTTATGACAATGAACATAAGTATCGCAAAAAATGGTTGCAGGAAAAGTTATTTTAATTGGAAATGTTGAATTCATTAACAACAACGCTTCTTCTTAGCATATTTTGGAAGAAACCACGCAGTTAAAAATCCTTGACCTATAGTATAAACAATTAACAAGGTTGTTAATCCGACTTTAGTAAAAAAGCTGAGATAAGCCAGTAATAATAACCAAATAGCCGTTACAAACAAAACAAAATAGTTAGACCTTTTCATAATTAAATCTTTGATAAATAGGTATTCAAATCTTTAAAAACGTTACATCATGCCCAAAAAAACATTACGTCTTATTCTAGGAGATCAACTTAACTACAAGCATTCATGGTATAACGGAGATCAAGATCACATTATCTATCATATGGCAGAAATGCGCCAAGAAACAGATTATGTAAAGCATCACATTCAAAAAGTTGTAGGATTTTTTCAGGCGATGCGCGAGTTCTCATCGTGGTTAGAGGACCGTGGAATGCAAGTAGAATATTTTCGCTTTCGCGAAAGCAAGAACAAGCACAACCTTGTAGACAACCTCAACCATATTATTGATAAACACAGCATTGAAAAATTTGAGTACCTAGCTCCTGACGAATACCGATTGGATCAACAATTGCGAGACTTTTGTAAGTCCTTAGATATAGAATGGGAAGGATATGATACTGAGCATTTTTTCACCAAAAGAAAGGATGTAGAAAAGTTTTTTGAAGGAAAAAAACGCATGACTATGGAATATTTCTATCGTGACATGCGCAAGAAACACGATATCATGATTGTAGGTGACAAGGAACCAGAAGGCGGAAAATGGAACTACGATAAAAGCAATCGAAACAAATGGGATGGTGATACTGAAATTCCGAAGGAAAAAGGATTTCGTAAGGATGTAAGTGATATTGTAGAAATGCTAAAAGAGGAAGATGTTTCGACTTTTGGACGTATTGATAGTAGTAATTTTAACTGGCCTACTTCACGAGCTGATGCACTTAAAGTACTCAATTATTTTTGTGATGAGTTACTCGTTCATTTTGGTGATTATCAAGATGCCATGCACACCAATCAGGAATATTTATACCACAGTAGATTAAGCTTTGCCCTAAATTCTAAGATGCTTCATCCTAAAGAGGTTATAGAAAAAGTAGTTGATAAATGGAGAGAAGACAAACGCAAGATTGACATCTCACAAGTTGAAGGATTTGTGCGACAAATTCTGGGCTGGCGTGAGTTCATGCGTGGAATATATTGGAAGGAAATGCCAAGTTACGCTAGATCAAACAAACTTGACAACCAGAACGATCTACCAGACTTTTACTGGACTGGTGAAACTGATATGAATTGTCTTAAACACAGCATTAATAACTCACTAGACAATGCCTATGCACATCACATACAGCGATTGATGATAACTGGTAATTATGCACTGCTTACACAAACTCATCCCAACCAAGTTTGTGATTGGTATTTAGGAGTTTACATTGATGCTATTGAATGGGTTGAAATAACCAATACTAGAGGAATGTCTCAATGGGCTGATGGCGGGATTGTAGCGACTAAACCATATGTTTCTAGCGGTAGTTATATCAATAAAATGAGTAACTATTGTAAAGGCTGTAAATACAAAGTAAGTAAAAAAAATGCTGAAGAGGATGCTTGCCCTTTTAATTCGCTATACTGGAATTTTCTAGATGACAAACAAGAGTTTTTCAAAAACAACCAGCGCATGAACATGATGCTGGGAACTCTAAATAAAATGGATAAAGAAAAATTAGAACGACATAAACAACGAGCTCAGGATGTGATGAAAAACCCATCTCAATATTAAATTTGACTTTCTATTGATTTAACATAAATTAATCGTAATTATTAATTTATTTAGAAATCAACATCAAAATCATAAGTACTTTTAGATTAATCAAAAACAAAAACTATATATTATGAGAAGTATTTTATGGTTAGTAGCCGTCATTTGTGTTATCGTTTGGGCATTGGGTATGTTTGGAATTGTACCAGGCATGTCAACTGGCGGATTACTACACGTTCTATTAGTAATTGCAGTAATTGTAATTTTAATTAATATTATAAGCGGTAGAAGACCTTTATAATAGAATCATCAACACTAACTTTTAAAATCATTATTATGTTAAAGAAATTTTTAATTCTAGTAGCTGTTGCAACTTTTACGTTAAGTATTTCAAGTTGTAGAGAAAAATCAACAGGAGAAAAAGTAGAAGATGCAGTAGAAGATGTTGCAGACGATATTGAAGATACTGTAGATTAATTAAATAACACATATTAAAAAACCCTTGCTAAAACAGCAAGGGTTTTTTCATTCAATAAATCTAATAAACTACTGTACTGTAAGTGGGAATGTTACTTCAATATCACTTTCACCACCAGCTCCAGTTAGAGTACCGTCATTAGGCTTAGTAGGTTCGTGGCGCAATACGATAGTAAAGTTACCTGAACCAGCAGCACCAGTAGTAACTGTAGTATCCAATCCTAATGGATTTCCACCACCGTCTACATCATTTTTAGCAATTGCTACACCAGCAACATCAGTCACGTAGAATACTTCATGCTCATCTGCTTCGTCTCTTACTTCAATAGTAATATCCTCAACATCTGCCGGATCACTGGCATCTAAAAATCTTACCATACCTGAGTAGGTTGCATTTGCGGTAAGTGCACCATTTTGACGAACTACTGGAGCGATAGGACCTTCTTCCCCATCTTCATCAAACGCTTCAAGCACAACAATATCTGTCGCATCATTGTCATTTGTTAGAGTTAATTCAACCGTAGTTATTAATTCCTCTGGATTAATGATATCTGGGTTATCATCGTCGTTGTCACAACTTACAAATAGTACAGCTGTCATCATTAAAGCGGTTGTAGTTCTAAGAACTTTTTTCATAATTAAAAATTTAAAAATTATACAAAATTTGTGCGATGAAATTTCTACCTATTTCATCTGCGTAAAAACGTTGTCGATTGAGATAATCTCTGTACTTGGTAGAAAGTACATTGTTCACTTGAAGTCTAAAACTCAAGTTAGGTTTATTATTTTGTGATTTAATGGAATAAGCTAGACCTAGGTTCCATAAGTTGTAAGCATCTGGAGATTCTGATATTTCAACAGTTTCAGTAACTGCGTTCCCATTATCTGCTGCATAAGTGATTTCATAATCGTTGTCAGGAAATCTATTTTGTTTCCATACTTGCTGATTTGCAATTTCTACCTGCAAGCCTTCCGTAAAAACATCGGCAATTTCAATTTTAGTTAATAACTGAGCTGGTGGAATATCGATTAAGGGTTTATCGTTTTTCACATCCTCTCCATATACGTAAGAGAACTGTGCACCTAACGATATCCAGTTCTTAGTAAGGTTGATTGTTCTATTATATGGAGTTCGTTTTATCGTTTCTTTCCTTTTTATATGGTAACTAGCACTTATATCAACACCAGCAAGAACAGCATCTAATTGTTCATATTCATAGACTGCAAACGCACCTCGATTAGTAAGCTGTACTCCATTAGGAACTAATTGTATAAAGTCATTAATACGATTGTAATAAGGTGCAAGTTCTACATCCCAGTTATTATAGTTAGCATGAAAACTAGCACTGATCTTATTTGACACTTCTTTATTTAATTCTAAACGACCTATTTCAATAGTTGCTAGAGCGTGATGCAATCCTTCACTAAAAAGCTCTCCTGGGTTTGGAGCGCGCTGTGAGTGAGACACATTAAAGGTTATATCAAAGTGATCTTTAAATGAGTATTGAACACCACTTGAAAATGCGAATAAATCAAAATCCAATTCTGGTTCAGTATAAACCTGTATAGATTCTCTAAATCGTTCAAACTGTGCAAATCGCACATCATATCCCAAAGATTCCCAACGAGAGGTGATATAAAACTTTTTAGCGTCTATTGAATAATGATCGTATCTAGCACCGGCCTCAATCATTAGTCTATCTGTAAATTGATATTGAGTTCCTAGAAAACCACCTACCTTAATGGAATTATAATCTGGAATAAGGCGACGCACACCAGTTGTTGCATCTGGTGAATTGGTTTGTAAAACAGCATCCACTCCTAGTTCATGATTCCATTTATCGCTAGCGTCAATATTTAGATATCCTTGAAAATTGTGTGTTTTTAAATCAATATCTAGTGCAGCACGTTCAGAAAGTGCACCTCTACGTACATCAAATTCTTTTCTGTTATTAAGTTGATACTGGTAGTTGAACTCAAACTTTCCTAGATTTCTAAAGCGTTTAAAAGCGTTAAGAGCAACTTGGTGATGAATGACTTCTTGTTTTGGTACATCAATATCATAAGTAAACTCATTAATGATAGCAGGTTGACCAGAATTTATACTACGCACTAAGTCGGCTGTATTTCCAATGTGAGATGCTCTTAAAATACCTAATTCAGTATCGTAAAAATTATATTCAGCACTTAAACCGTATTCAAATTGCTTATACCCAACTGCAAGTCTAGTAGCAGCTGTTTGAGAACCCGTATTTGAAAGAATATAATCTGGCGCTTCAAAATCTCCCAGTCGCTTGAAAGTAATATTTGCTTGTTGATACCAGCCTGACTTTTTATATCGCTGTATACCAGCAGTTATAGCTCCGCCACGACCATTCGATTGACCGGTTAAGATTGCGTTACCCATAATAGTATCCTTACTAATTACACGAGCTGGGTCTATTATTATGGTTCCTCCTACCGCGTCACCACCAAAACGTAAGGCACTACTACCTTTAATAACTCTTATAGAAGATGCTGTGTTGGGATCAATATTTGGAGCATGTTCTGTTCCCCATTCTTGATCTTGTAACCTCACACCATTATTTACAATGGTAATTCTACTACCATACAATCCGTGCACTATAGGCTTTACGACACCTTGTCCTGTTTTAAGTGATGATACTCCAGGCACAGTTTCTAACGCATCTCCTAGGGTTGCACCGCTATACTTTTGAATTAATTCCTTATCAATACGAGTTGCATTTTGAGTAGTTGCATGATCATCATGAACATCGGCAACAACCTGTACCTCATCAAGTTCATTGATATGATGTTCGAGAGTGATATTTAAGATTTTATCTTGATTTACAATGACCTCAATTGATTTTTTATCACAATCAATATGAGTAACAATAAGATGATAAACGCCTGTACACAAGTCATTTACTTGATACTCACCAGCTGAGTTTGATGTATAAGTACGCTCTTGCTCCTCTACATATACTTGGGCTAGTTCTAGTGGTTTATTATTATGAAAATCGGTAATCTTACCTTTAAGGGTGTTCTTGCAATCTTGTGCTGTACACATTGCAACAGTAGCCATAAAAATGACTACTAATAAATATTTAAACATAGTAAGGGATTGTAATAACTAATTCAAAAAACGGAATTAGGCTAGTACTGGCGGCGGTCGCGTAAAGAGTATGTTTGATGTTGAGTTCGCTTTCGCGGAAGCGTAATAAACAACTACACCATCAACAGGGATATGATTTTGAATAGATGGAGTCCATGTCCCTAGATGTGGAAAATCATATTGAAGCTCCTGAAACTCGTGAGATATAACACATACCTCGCAATCCGTTTCATGATCATCATCATGTGACCAGCTATGCAAGTTCATCAACTGCATGCTAGTAAACAGGGCGATTAGTAATATGGATATGTATTGTTTATATCTCATGATCGCCAAATATAGAGCAAAAAAAATTGTTGCGCTCGAACAAGCGCAACAATTAATATTTCTTTATAGAATTGGAGAATTAGTCGTTCCCGTAGAAATCTAATGAGCTACAACCAGCAAGCATGTTGTTAATAGCTGGATTAGCATTTCCAGATTGTGCTACGTCAAATGCAAGTACACGTCCACCACCATTAGCAATCTCTGCAATAAAAATGGTATTTGATTCGGTATCGTAATCAACATCAATTGGATTACCTAAAAACGTATTTGAACCTGCAACTCTTGTTTGAGATGATAGTGCCAAAGTCCCACCATTTGCAACTCCTGCTATTTGAGAAAGCGCATTATCAATAACGTGATATGCACCATCTGTATCACTAGAAGCCAGACCTACATCGGTCATGATTAATAAGTCATCTTGTGCATCATAGGCAATACCGTGTGTTCTTACAATTCCTTCAATTGTAATTTGTTTGGTTGCAGCTAGTGAACCATCAGTTGTATTTGATAGGAAATTGGTAAAAATTGCTAGATCTGAGGTATTATCAACTACCGCATATAAGTCTGATCCTACAAACTCAACGCCCCATAAATCAAAAGCTATATCAAACGTATTACGCAATTGCAAACCGTTTGATGTTCGAGTATAAACGAATAATTGATTAGTACCGTTATCTGCTACTACTACATTGTCACCGTTTATAGCTAGTGCTCTAGGACTATTAAATGCAGCCGTCGCGGTAATACCTGTTGCTGCTGCAACAGCTCCTGATTCAATAGTAGCCTCTACATCTGTAAAAACGCTTAAGTTAAGAGCACTACGTGATGCAACAAATAACTCGTCTGTATCACCATCGTACTCAATACCTTCGTTAGAGGTACTTAATGTCGTAAGAGTTGTTGTTTCAACCTGATCATCATCAGAAAAATCATAGACTGTGATGTCTCCACTTGCTGTACTGGTTACATAGAGTTCTGCTCGGTCAAAACGTCCTTCTACAACATCATCATCGTCAGAACAGTTAAATAAGGTTAGTGTACTTAACAGCAAACCGCTGTATAAAAAATACTTTTTCATTGTAATTGTTTTTGAATTCATACATATTTACGAAGAATCTTACACCTCGGTTTTAATGAATTCATAAGAGAGTTTGTAAATGTTAAATAAAAACAGCTGATTTTACTCAAAATCAACCCTTTGAAACATAATTATTTAACGTTTTTAATACAATTTTATAAAAAGAAATTCCACACTATACCGAATCTAAAAGTGAAATCACGATAAGGATGTAATGGAGCACTGAAGTAATCCTGCTTACCAAAGAGTGCATTAATGTGTTCTGCCTTAAAGAATATTCTTGTTTGTCTAATCTTACCATTTAAGAAAACATCAATCATAGGAAAATCACCAAACTCTTGATTGTTTTGCGTATAGAATTCTCCTAATACAGGATCGTATCCATCCATATTGTAGGAAGTAAAATATTTTAATGTAATACCGGTTTGTAGTTGTAAAGCTCTTTTAAAAAACCTATTCTCGTAGTAAAAGGTATTTCGAGTAACTACTTCTGGTAAGTTTAATACTTCTTGATTTTGGTCAACAGACTGAAGCATGACGGTATGATCCATACCAAAATGGCTCAAGAACTTAAATCCTTTGTGCAGCTTCAATTTTAAATACGTAATTTCAGAATCAAATTGTTGAGGAGCTGCATTGTAACCTACCGTATTCAAATCAGAGTCCAATAACTGATTTTCGGTGAAGTAAACATAATCCTGAATTCTAGTAATGCTTAACTGTGCATCTAGAAGTTTATCTGATTTTAAATCAACAGAAAATTGTTGCTTCTCGATATTGTCAAAAGCATTTTGCCAATTATAATTTTCATAATCACTTTGGAATAAAAGCGCATTAAAATTAGGAGATTGCGAGCTCAAATCTAAAGAAGCACTAAGTTTAAACAACTTAAAATCATAACTAGCCGATGCGTTTAAAAATTGACCCGTTAAATCACCAAATAGTATTACACCACCATCACCTTGAATATCAAATCCTTTATAATTCTTACTAAACGTTCCTGATAATTGGTACGTTTCACCCTTGAGCCTATTGGTAATTGAAGAAGTCCCAAAATCAAGAACACGATTATAACCATAATTATATGCCTGCCTGGTGAATCCTGCTTTAAAATGACCTAACAAATGATGATCATAGAGCAAACCTACTTCAATATCTCCTTGTTCAAAATCTGTTTTATCATTAATTGCATTCCCAAAAGCATTTCCTAGAAATTCTTCATCTGGTGAAGACTGCTCAAACCTGTACAATTTATCTTCATAAAACATTTCATTGTACAATCTTGCGCTGTAGTAACTGGTTGAATCCTTTTTACCTAGAAACTCATATTCATGATTGATATAAAATCGACGACCGTTCAATGTAACTTCAGCATTTTCTAGATTAGGGTCTAATCGTCCTCTATCATCAAAATCCTCGTCGTTATCAATAAATCCTTGAACGGCACTTGCCACAATACCACCATTCTCTTGATTAGATAAATCTTGAAAGGTTGTATGTGCTATAGCTTTATACTTCTTATTTTTTGAAACATAATTTGCCGTGAATTTAAATATCCCTGTGCTAGTAAGTGTGCGAGCATAGTCTCCTGCGCTGCGCACTCCTTTATAACCGATAGAGAAATTAAATTGAGGAGAAATATTACTTGTAAAGGTAGCGTCTAATTGCTGTCCTTGATTTACTGCTGTTTTAAAGTATAAATCGGTGAAAGGAGTAGGCACTCTATAATACTGCATATCCTGTACTTCTAAATATCCAGTATGCCTAGCTCGCGCACCCATTGATGGAGTGAGTGTATTTAATGAATAAGACTTTCCTAATTCATTATAAGGTTGACCTACATTGTGAAAGGGCTGTAATTCAAAATTATCCTTGCGCAAATAATTGAATTTATAATCTTTGTAAATGTGTAAAGTGGTATCTACGTGAGTCGTATCACGTTGTGCAGATATGATTAGGTAATCTGTAATCGGTGGCTTATCTCCCTTAACTTGAACGCCAGGTTGATCTGTATTTTGATCTCCGTTCAAAGATGTAAATCTATCAGAAGTTCGAACTTCTCCAGCTGATATCAACTCCTTTTCTTGTGCTATAGAAAGTACAGGAAAAGCCAACAATAGAAATAAAAGAAATCTCATTTTTTTAATCACGGCTCAAAAGTAAGATAACGATAGCAATTAGAAGTTATTGAGTTCCTATTTATCTATAGGTATAGATTAATTAAAAATATCAACAGCAAGCTCTATCCAAAGTAAGAAAAAAGCAATGAGAGCTAGTACAATTAGACCATACCTCCATTTTGAAGAAGTGTGAGAAAACCAAATGTAATGCGACAGAACGCTTGTTGTAAACAGCATCACACCCATAACTAAGAAATCTAGCAACTCCCAATTCACCTCTTTACTAAATACCATACCGATAATTGGTAGGGTAAGAACTAATCCTGTTATAGATAAACTACGTTTTAAAATTCGAATAGTTTTCATGTATTCCTTCTTTGCACATTCAAATTAAGTAATGTGTTTTTATAAAGGTAATTGATATTAACTACATTCGCAGTATGCTTTTATTACAAGTAAAACCCAATCTTATTGAGGCAGGAACTGATGAAGCTGGACGTGGCTGTCTTGCCGGACCCGTCACTGCTGCTGCTGTTATTTTACCACCAGATTTTAAATGTCCTGAATTGAATGATAGTAAAAAGCTTTCGCGAAAGCGTAGGTATGAACTTAGACCTATTATAGAAAAAGAAGCAATATCATTTCATGTATCGCATGTAATGATGGGGAAAATCGATGAGATTAATATATTGAATGCAAGTATTCTTGCAATGCATCAATCAATAAAGGGTCTTGAAAGTAAACCTGAACATATAGCCGTTGATGGCAATCGTTTTAAACCATGCAACGAAATACCTTACACAACAGTGATTAAAGGTGATGGTAAATACCTCAACATCGCAGCTGCTTCCATACTAGCCAAAACATATAGAGATGATTTTATGGAAAAAATATCTAGGGAATTCCCTAATTATGATTGGCATAAAAATCAAGGTTATCCCACAGTTGCACATCGCCACGCTATTAAACAATATGGGAGTACAAAATACCATAGAAAAAGCTTTAAACTTTTACCGGATCAATTAAGTCTGGATTTATAATAGTTTTGTTTGAACTGTGTGTTATTTCTTATAACTTTTACCTTTGTATAAAACTAGGTCTATGAAAAACTTTTTGAGAATCTTTGTTTTGGTTCTGCTTATTACTAGCTGTGAAAAAGACTCCCAAATAGATTTAAATCTCCTCCATCGTATACCACATGATTCTAAGATCATTATTGACGCAAATAACATGGAGGATGTATTTAGTTTTATAGAAAATAACGCTCTATATAACCAAATAAAAAATCTAGATAGACTACAAGAAATTAAAAATGCAGGTAGCTTTTTAGAATTATATAAAGAAAGTGATAACAATCTAATCACAGTAAGCATTGAAGGTAAAAATGAAGTGGTCATTTCTTTAATCTCTTCGGACCTACCAAAATATAGGGATACTACATCAACCTTTAATTACAATGAAACAAAATACTATCAATCAAAAACAGATAGTACTGATTTTTATTTTCTTAATCATAAAGGATTGCATCTCGCTAGTAGTTCAAAACTTATAATTGAAAGTCAAATAAGACGAGAGCTTGATGATTATGTGTTTAATGACGAGTTCAAATCTTTATATGAAAAAACTAGTGGTAATTCGGTATCCTTATATGTAAAAGCCAGTGATAGAAATTGGCTTAAAGAATTTATCTATGGTCGTAATATAAATGATAAGGGAAACTATGCTCATTGGTATCAAGTAGAACCAGAAAACAACGATCTTGCAATACAATTCTCTGGTATTCTCACCTATTCAGACAGTACATCAATGCGTCATGCACTTTATGACGGCTTGACTGCTAGAACTAACCACATAGCTGAAATATTACCTCTTAATTTAACCAATGTAGAAACTACTACTTATAAGAACCATCAAGAAATCATATCCAATTTGTCCAGGCAAAAATCAATCAATCACGAGGTTACTGCAACTGTTAAAAATATTTTAGACAACTGTTATGAGTTAAGTAAAATAAGCTGGGATAAGGAGCACGTTGTAGCTTTTGGACTAGAACCTTACGAAACTTTCTTTCTCAACCTGGATAGTTTATCCACAGCTAAGTTTGAGTATCGTAACACAACCATTTACGAATTAAGAGAACCTATTAATACGAGTAGCTTATCTCCTATTTTACCTCAAAAAAACTATTCATATATTACTGTTTTAGGATCTCACTTTATATTGTCTGAAAAAGCAACTACACCCGAGCAAATCATTGCTGCAATTACAAACAAAAGCACTTTGGCCGATCAAATTTGGTGGCAAGGCCTAAACAGTTCGATAAATAGCTCAAGTAGCTACACTTCAATTAGTAGTATAGAATTTTATAAGCAAAACTCTACGCTAAGTAAAAACGACAGCAAGATTTTAAAGCAACTGTCAAGTAAAACTTATCCATTTATTATATCCCAATACGTTCATGAAAACGAATACGCTCATTATAATTTCCATATTCCAGTAGTAAACGATGATTTAAACAGTGGTAGCGTTCAACAAAGTATGACTTATAAATCAGGCTCGAGTATTATTGCAGGACCATTCCTATTCCCCAATCATTTAACTAAAGGATATGATATTGCTTTTCAAGACGCCGAATTAAAACTTCACTTAGTATCAGACAAGGGTAAACGACACTGGTCTAAACAGTTGAAAGGAAAAATATTAGGCGAGATACAAGTTGTTGACGGCTATAAAAATGGTCGCAAACAATTAGTTTTCACAACTGAAAAAGCAATTTACTATCTAGATCGCAATGGCAAGGACGTAAATAAATATCCATTAGAATTTAAAAACGGTATAGATCAACCGGTAAGTGTTTTTGATTATGACAACAGCCGTAATTACCGATTTGTTGTAACTCAGGGTTCAAGATTATTCATGTATGATATAAATGGTAATGCTGTTAAAGGCTTTAATTATCAACCTGATGGAGAAATTCTAACATCGCCACAACATATAAGGGTAAACAACAAAGATTTTATCGCGTTTGCCAAAGCAGAAAATAAAATAGCCCTAATCAGTCGTACTGGAAAAATCAGAACTAAGGTTACAGTTCCTATTGCCTTAAAAGGTAAACTCAAACAGTTTAAAAATAAATTGGTTGGACTAGATCAAGACGGTAAATTCTTCTCAATTAATCCTCTTAATGGAGAAGTAGCATTTGAAAATTTCAATAAGTATGGTAACTCTTTTGATAGCTCAAAGTCCCAAAGAGTGAGTTACAACGATAATAATTTGTTTATCAATAAGAATAAAGTTGAAATACCTTATGGTAGCTATGAGCACATTTCGATTTATGAGAACAAGAACAAAAGCTTCATATCACTAGTTGATAACGCAGAAAATAAGGTTTACATATTCTCCAAAAAAGGTGATTTACTTAATGGACTTCCTGTTTACGGTAATACTACGGCGTCTGTAAAAACTGCTGGTAAATGGCATTACCTAGTCACTTTAGATGGTGATGATATCCTACTATATAAGTGGTAACGCTCTTAAATTGAAGGTTTAAATTCAATTTCAAAATCATCTATAAGCTGTTGAATTCTAGTTTCAATAGCCGTAAAATAGGTACGATCTTTTAATTCTTTAATTTTTTTCCTCTCATCTACAAAACCAGATTGCAAATAAACATCAGCGATATGAGGATGTACATAATATTCTCTACATACACTTCGCGTGTTACCTAAAGCTTCGGCAGCAGCATCATAGGCTTGCAATAGATTAGCGTCTCTATCTTTTTCAGTATTCAAATCAGTTGATTGTAGTAAAAAAGTATAGAATTCTCTAGTTGCACCCCATGTTCTAAAATCCTTTGCCGAGAAAATATCTCCTGCGATGGTATGTAGATAATCGTTGACGTCATGACTTTCAATAGATTGATGGTTCCCGTCATCATCGTAATACTGAAAAAGTTCCCAACCAGGAATTTCCTCACATTGCTGTATCGCTTTTACCAGCTGTACGTCATCAATTTCAACATGTTGATCAATTTGATGTTTTCCTTTAAAATCAAAGATAATTTTTGATCCTGTATCAGTTAAATGACGCATGCGCATCGTAGACAATCCATATGTCCCATTGCGCTTAGCATATCCAGAACTGCCTATGCGCACATAAGTTTCATCCATTATTTTTATAACTAGCGCAAGACATTTTTCTCTCGTCATTCCTGCCAATTGAAGACTGTTTACTAGTTGCTTTCTAATTTTTGGTAACGCTTTCGCGAAAGCGGACATTTTAAAAAACTTAGTTTGATTACGAACTAAATTCCAGAGGTCATGATAGAGATATACTTTACGGTTTTTTGCATCGCGTCCAACTACTTGTAAGTGACCATTATCGATAGCACTTATTCGCACTTGTTGCCAAGCTGGTGGTATCACTAACGATTTAATCCTTTTAAGTTGAACCTTATCGGTTAATCTAGATTCATTATCAATTAGGTAAGTATATCCGCGACCGTATTTTTTCCTATGAATATTTAAATGTTGGTCTGTTACATAAACCAAATCTGCCAGCTGTGCAGCATATTCAGGCTCTTCAATACAAGCACGTATATCTTCAATTGATAAGGTCATACCTATAAAAGTAGTCTAGTACATCATTGAGACTACTTAAGGATATTGTAATTCATGTGTAAAGAATGTTAATTCAATTTACATGATCGGCCAGAAGACGAGAATTACTTTTCTATAAGATCTGCTTCAAAAAGCTCAATAAAATAGGTTTTAATTTTTTGCTTGATCTCTTCTTGATCTACAGGTCTTTTTAGCTCTGCTGCTAGAGATGTTACTGCTTTATCTTCTATTCCACATGGAATGATATGGTCAAAATAACCTAGATCTGTATTTACATTAAAAGCAAAACCATGCATGGTAACCCAACGACTAGCACGTACTCCTAGAGCACAAATTTTACGTGCAAATGGTGTTCCTACATCCAGCCATACCCCAGTTTCACCATCGCTACGTTCACCTTTAAGTCCGTAATCGGCCAAAATTTTAATAAATATTTCTTCTAGTAAACGTAAATACTCATGAATGTCAGTAAAGAAATTTTCTAGGTCAAGAATTGGGTAACCTGTAATCTGTCCAGGACCGTGATAGGTGATGTCTCCGCCACGATTAATTTTATAAAAATCGGCATTGATTTGTTTAAGAACGGCTTCATTGGCAAGAAGGTTATCCAGATCACCACTTTTACCCAGCGTGTAAACGTGATTATGTTCTACAAATAATAGGTGATTAGGTGTAGGATTCTTGGAATCTTCTTTCCTATTTTCAATTTTAATATCAAGAATTTCTTTGAAGAGTTGTTCTTGATAAACCCAGGTCTGTTTATAGTCACCGACCCCTAAATCCTGAAAGAAGACCTTTTTATTCATTTTGCAAAGGTAGTATTAACTTTGGTTAAACTTATACTAAATCGCTAAATATTTATATTATCTGTCAGGATTATTTAGTATAATCAACGCAGCAATAACACCAGGAACCCATCCTAACAAGGTTAATATCAATACAATCAAAATAGAACCACAGCCTTTACCAATTACTGCAAGTGGAGGAAAAATAATGGCCAAAATTACTCGCCAAACGCTCATATATTATAATTTAAAGGTGATGTGATTGCAGTAATATGACTGTATAAAATGACAAATGTTACATTTTTTTCTTCAGCTTATTGAATTTAGATGAATTCACAACGATCAGTTTTTAGTAGTGACTTATACACCTCTAAATACTCTTAGGTTAACTGCTTTATAATCAGTTTTTTTTTAAAATTAAAAAGAACTCGTTAAAAAGCACATGTTTTTTATTTAACAACAGACTATTAGACAATCAAAGTACTCTTAATAATGTTCTTTTCATTTTTCACATTCTTATTAAAGTTACTTTTCTGTTTTAATTTACCTTTGCAGGCTTATAAAAACACCTATTTATGCAACTTTCTGAACAAGAAATCGTACGCCGTGAAAAATTGGCAAAACTGCGTGAGATGGGAATAGATCCTTATCCAGCAGCGCTTTATCCCGTAGACCATTCTACTAAACAAATTAAAGCCGATTTTAAAGAAGGTAAACAGGTAAACATCGCCGGTAGATTAACCTCTAGACGTATACAAGGTAAGGCTAGTTTTGCCGAAATTCAAGACTCAGAAGGTCGCATACAAGTTTACTTTAATCGTGATGAAATTTGTACCGGTGATGACAAAACGCTTTATAATGAAGTCTATAAAAAATTATTAGATATAGGTGACATTATAGGTATAGAAGGCGAGCTTTTTAAAACACAGGTAGGTGAAATGACTGTAAAAGTCACTAATTTCACATTACTTACGAAAACCTTGCGTCCACTACCCTTTGCAAAAACGGATGCTGATGGAAAGGTTTATGACAAATTTGATGATGCAGAACAACGTTATCGTCAACGATATGTGGACTTAGTAGTTAATCCAGATGTTAAAAATGTATTTGTCAAAAGAACAAAACTTTTTAATGCCATGCGTGAATTTTTCAATTCGCGTGAATATTTTGAAGTAGAGACTCCAATTTTACAACCTATTCCTGGTGGTGCGGCTGCAAAGCCTTTTATCACACATCACAACTCTCTTGACATTCCTCTCTATATGCGTATTGCAAATGAGCTATATCTTAAGAGATTGATTGTAGGAGGATTTGACGGTGTATATGAATTCAGTAAAAACTTCAGGAATGAAGGGATGGATCGCACACACAATCCAGAATTTACAGCCATGGAAATCTATGTGGCTTACAAAGATTATAACTGGATGATGGATTTTACCGAGCAATTATTAGAACATTGCGCGGTTGCAGTAAATGGCACTACTCAAAGTACATTTGGCGATCATACCATTGAATGGAAAGCTCCATACCCTAGAGTCACCATGACTGATGCTATTAAACAGTTCACCGGTTTTGATATTACAGGTAAGAGCGAGGAAGAGTTGTACGCTTTCGCGAAAGCGGAAGGAATAGAAGTAGACAACACAATGGGTAAAGGAAAGCTCATCGACGAAATATTTGGTGAAAAATGTGAAGGAAACTTCATTCAACCTACCTTCATTACTGATTATCCTAAAGAAATGTCGCCATTAACCAAGGAACACCGTGATCATCCAGAACTTACGGAACGTTTTGAATTGATGGTTTGTGGTAAAGAAATAGCCAATGCTTATAGTGAGCTTAACGATCCTATAGATCAACGCGAGCGATTTGAAGCTCAACTAGCTCTAGCCGATCGTGGTGATGACGAGGCGATGTTTATAGATCAAGACTTTTTAAGAGCTCTAGAATACGGTATGCCACCTACGTCTGGATTAGGAATAGGAATGGATCGACTAATTATGTTTTTAACCAACAACCCATCCATTCAAGAAGTTTTATTTTTCCCACAGATGAGACCGGAGAAAAAATTAAACGTCGACCTCAATGATGATGAAAAAATGGTATATGAACTATTAAAAAAATCAGGCAAAGTAGAGTTGAATGCGCTTAAATCTGACAGTGGATTATCTAATAAGAAATGGGATAAAACAGTAAAAGGATTGACTGGTAAAAAGGTAGCCAAAGTTGAGAAAACAGATGATGGACTTTTTATCGATTTAGTGTAGCCTGAACTGGTACGATATTAAGATTATAAAAACCGCTAGTAAATACTAGCGGTTTTTCTTTGATTAAACTTTTCAACTATAAGCCAGTCATAAGGACAAATAAAATTTTAAATATGAAAAACATCATTCTAATCGCTACATTTTTTGTAACAGCGATAACCGTAGCACAACGTCCACTTCCAAAAAAAGGAAATGATTTTACACCACAACAACGTGCAGAACTTAAAGTTAAAAAAATGGCTGTAGCACTAGATTTGTCGGACAAGCAAATCAATAGTATTCAACCATTAATCGCAAATCAAGAATTGGAACGTCAAAGCTTGAGAGAAAATCGCGAGGAAATGAAAAATTTGAGTAATGACGAAAAGTTCAATCGTTTAAGCACTAGATTGGATAAAAAACTTGATTTTAAAAGAAAAATGAAATCAATTCTAACAGCCGATCAATACGAAAAGTGGCAGAAAATGCATAAAAGAAAGAGAACTGAAGGCAGAAAGAAACATAAACGTAGAAGAAATGAGTAATTAATCTAAGTTTTAATTGTTGATAAGGCTAGTTTATATTATTTGTTTATTTTTAAACTCAACAAATACCATCAAATGAAAAAGATCATATTCTTATTAGCCATTGTGTGTTCAGTAAGTGCATATTCACAACAAACTATTACGGCAGAACAACAGGAAGTTTCTGCGCAAACTCATATCAGAGTTAAAGAATTCAATAAGAAAATAGAAACTAAAGTTCAATTGATTGTTGATGCTGTTAAATTGGATGAGAAAAAGGTAAGCGAGCTACGAGAAATAGTTAGAGATCGCGAATCAATGGTTATTCGTATAGAAAGAGAAGCGCAAAGAGGAGAAACAAATGATTTACAAGGCACTTTAAATGATGTACAAAGCAATTATGAAAAGCGCCTTAAAGAAGTACTGGGAACAGAAAAGTACAACTTATTAAAAAGCAAACAATCTCCTAAATAATAATATAGATTGGTCGATTAAAAGAAGGTTCTCAATTTTGAGAGCCTTCTTTGTTTTTATACGGGATGCTTTTGTTAAAAGGTAAACCTAACTGATACTTCAAATCGTTTGAGCGCTTACTATCGACAATGTCCAATCCGTATTTGATATTTTGGCTATCACCATAGTAATAGGTTCCAAATATGTGATCCCAAATACTCAGAATATTTCCAAAATTTGTATCTGTTATAGGCATACTATCATGATGGTGAAATTTATGCATACCAGGTGTTACTATTAGGTAGCTTAATGTTTTATCCAGTTTTTTAGGCAATCTAATATTCGCATGACTCCAATAAGTGAAAAATACTGTAATGATCCTATATATAAGATAAAAACCTATAGGCATACCTGTAATCACTACTGCTATTAAAGCTGCAAATTCCCTTAACATAAAGTCCAAAGGGTGATGTCTAGTTCCACTAGTTACATCTAAAAAAGTATCACTGTGGTGTACCGTGTGAAGCCTCCATAAAACTCTACTTTTATGTAGTAAAAAATGAATGCCATATTGAGCAACAAGATCTAGTACTAATAAACTTATGACTAGTTCTAACCAGATAGGCAAACTCAGATAATTTAATACACCTAAACTATTTTGCTCTAGAAAAATAAAAACACCAGCAGTCAGTAAACCAAATGCTACATTTATAATCATAGTGAATGAAAGCAAGGCAAGATTCGTTTGAGCATGCTTCCATTTATCATAAGGTGATTTTAAAAAACTATAGTATCCTTCAAGAATCCAGAAAAGGGTAATCAAACCTATCAGCCACACCAATTTATAGTAGATGGGCATTGTTTCAAAGAATTTTAAAAATGCTTCCATCTCACTAAAGTAGCAAAAGTTATGTTACCAGCTATTAACTACTTCCTGAGTAGCCTCAATAGTTCTGTCTAGATCTTGATAAGAAAGAGCATCATTTAAGAAATAGCTTTCAAATGCACTAGGTGGCAAATAAATACCTCGTTCTAGCAATCCATGAAAATATTTTTTAAACCACTCATTGTTTCCTTTGGCTGCGCTTTCAAAATCCACTACTGGATCTGGAGTAAAATGAACTGACATCATCGATCCAAATCTATTAATCTGATACTCGATTCCCTTACTCTCTAGAACTTCTTGAATTCCCTTATGTAAATATTCCGTTTTTTGAGAAAGACTATCAAACACTTCTGGATGTTTATTCAAATGATCTAACATTGCATATCCGGCACTCATCGCTAGTGGATTACCACTTAATGTACCAGCTTGATAAACTGGACCTAGTGGCGCTAAAAAATTCATAATTTCTTGACGTGCTGCAAATGCTCCTACAGGTAATCCGCCACCTATGACTTTACCATAGGTAACAATGTCTGCATTTACACCTGTTACCTCTTGTGCACCACCACGAGCTAGTCTAAAACCAGTCATCACCTCATCAAAAATGAGTAGTGTATTATTTTTATCACACAATTCTCTTAAGCCTTGTAGAAATCCTTCCTGTGGTATTATACAACCCATATTACCAGCAATAGGCTCTAGAATGATACAGGCAATTTGATCCTTATTATGCTCAAATAGCTGTGCAACCTGATCAAGATTGTTGTACTGGGCAAGTAAAGTATCTTGAGCTGTTCCTTTTGTTACTCCGGGACTATTTGGACTACCAAAAGTCACTGCACCACTACCAGCTTGAATTAAAAAGGAATCACTATGCCCGTGGTAGCAACCTGCAAATTTGATGATTTTATCTCGACCTGTGTAACCTCTAGCTAACCTAACTGCACTCATACAAGCCTCGGTACCAGAGTTTACCATTCTTATTTGATCAATATTAGGAGCCATTTCAATTGCAAGAGCAGCAATTTTGGTCTCCAATTCAGTAGGCATTCCATAGGAAGTACCACGATCAACAGCCTCCTTAACCGAATTCACTACGGGCTCAAAGGCATGACCTAATATCATTGGACCCCATGAAGCTATATAATCTATAATTTCATGTCCATCCTCAGTTTGAAGATAAGCTCCTTTGGCGCTTTTTACATATACGGGATCACCGCCTACTGCGTTAAATGCTCTTACTGGTGAGTTTACACCACCAGGAATATATTTTTTTGCCTCATTAAACAAGGCACTACTACGTTGATAAATAAATGACATTAAAAATCTTTAGGAAGAGGTTCTACAAATAGTTCTTGACCTACACTAATAGTGTTGTCTTTTAAACCATTAAAGGCTTTCAATTGATCTACTGTAATATTATATTTTCTTGAAATACTATAAAGTGTGTCGCCGGCTACAACCTTATGCGATGCTTGTACACTTGGTCTTACATCGGCGATAGTTCTGGTTTTAGAATCCGTAGGGTTTCCTAGTACCATATTATCGTACTTGTATAGTTCATAACGCTCAATTAGACTTATGAGTTTTTGAGGGTAACGTCTATCTGTGGCATATCCGGCAGCTCTTAAACCTTTGGCCCAACCTTGGTAATCATCTGGTTGTAACTTGAATAAACCAGCATATCTTTTCCTATCTCTCAAAAATAGTGAATGATCACGATAAGAATAGTCTGGATCATTATAGGTCCTAAAACATTCTTGCGCTTTATCATCATCATGATATATACGTCCACCAGTCCATCCTTTATGACATTTTATTCCAAAGTGGTTGTTAGCCTCTACAGCTAGACGACCTTCACCAGATCCACTTTCTAGAATACCTTGAGCTAGCGTGATACTAGCTGGTATCTTATAAAGTTTCATCTCTCGCATGGCGGTATTAGCAAATAAATCTATGTAAGTGGAAACCTTATCTTTACTATCAGGCTTTGTAGTTTTAGTAACCTTATCCTCTTCTTGTTGACCTACGGTTTGAGGTGTTGAATCTGGTTGAGTGACTGTTTGAGTTGTCTTTTTCTTCTTTGTAGTCACTACTTTTTTACTACCACCGCACGATGTTAACAGCATCACTCCAAAGAAAATGATCAGCAAATTTTTAAATTTCAAACTCATAAGTAATTTCTTCTCTTCTTTTTCTTTTCAACATTTGATTGTAACCAGCGATCGCCTGTAATCCTCCTGTATGAATTGCTAAAATACGAGAATCTTTAGGAAAAACACCTTTTAAAATAAGGTCTTCTAAATGGAACATCATTTTTGAAGTGTATATGGGATCAAGTGGTACTCCGCTTTCGCGAAAGCGTGAATTCATATATTTAATTAGTTCATTATCAGACCTTGCGTATCCTCCAAATCTATCCTCAGAAAACACTTGAAAATTAGAACGAAGAGTAAGCTTGTTTATTTCCTCCTTTAAATAACCTCCCTTTAAGGCAGAAAACACCAAAACCTTTTGGTTAGGTGCGCTGCTTTCAATAATACCTGCTGCCGTTCCACCTGTTCCGCCAGCCACGGCAATAAAATCGTATTGAGATTTATCTAGGTCGGTTAATATTTCTTTGGTTCCTTGAATTGCCAGTTGGTTAGTACCACCTTCTGGGATAATCATAAGTTTACCGTGTTCCTTAAAAAGTTCTAGATAGTATTGATCATCCTTTTGCTTGTAGGATTCTCTAGTTACAAAGTGAAATTTCATTCCATTGTTGTGAGCTGTGAGTAAGGTATTATTACTTGCCAAGGTTTTTTTAGATTTAAACCCAATTCCTCTCCTCTTATAATTCCTATACTAGATAAACCAGCAATTTTTGCAGCGGCGCTTGTGGCTGCTATATGATTTGAAAAAGCTCCTCCATATGTAACTAGGGTATTGATGGATTCTTCTTGTGCATGTAATATGTTATATTTTAATTTCCTAAGCTTATTACCAGATACTTCAGGATGCAATAAGTCTTCTCGCTTAATATCTATTAAAACGTTATTAAGTGTTTTAAAAAACTGATTTTCAGACCGTATTACTCCATAATCTTGCATAGAACAAAGGTAGCAAGCTAATATTGTAAAAAAGCATAGGGTTTTCGCTTTTTTAAGTATTGTAGCTCCGTTTCCATACAATAAGCTTCTTTTTCAAATCTTATTGATCTATAGGCTAGATCATGTGACTTACTAACTCTTAATATTAGATATTCCAACAGGTACCATAAATAGAAAAAGACGATTAAAAGCTCCAGCTGTTGCCTGGCGTGAATTCTTTCATGATTCATAAAAACCGGATCATTTTTAAGCGCTTTGGATTTGACCAATAAAAATGGATATAGCGTTATACCGTTATAATTTTTAAGAAATGAAATTTCGACCACTATCATAGTGATAAAGGTAGTATTTATTAAGTCAAAAGCCTATTATCCTTACGGTCATACCACCGTAAAATAGTATTTTTAAGCCATGAAAAAACATGTTCCCATTGAGGAAGGAGATTACTACTTAACACCAGAAGGGTATCGTTGTTTCACTGAACAATACCATTTAAAAAGAGGTTATTGTTGTGAAAGTGGATGCAGACACTGCCCATACGGTTACAATAAAAAAACAAACAGCCAGAAATAATGAACGAAACTATCAATAACAACAGTCAGTTTGATTTAGTCATATTTCAACAGAGTATAAAACAGGGTATTCCTGAATCTTTACCAGACCCATATGTCTATGACAACTCAGTAAACCACGCTCCTAAAAGAAAAAAATTCTCAATAAAGAAGAAGAACAACTTGCATTGCGCAACGCACTCCGATATTTTAAACCTGAATTTCACTCCATTTTATTACCAGAGTTTAAACAGGAATTAGACGAGTATGGACGTATTTATATGTATCGTTTCATGCCTAAGGAAGAAATAAAAGCTAGATCTATCGACGATTATCCAGCTCGTTCTAAACAGGCTGCAGGAATAATGCTCATGATTCAAAATAATCTTGATCACGCGGTCGCACAGCATCCTCATGAACTTATCACTTACGGTGGTAATGGTGCTGTTTTTCAAAACTGGGCTCAATATTTACTCACTATGCAATATTTGAGCGAAATGACCGATGAACAAACTTTAGTCATGTACAGCGGTCACCCAATGGGGTTATTCCCTTCACATAAAAAGGCTCCTCGCTGTGTTGTTACAAATGGAATGATGATACCTAATTATTCTAAACCTGATGATTGGGAAAAATTTAATGCACTAGGTGTCACCCAATACGGTCAAATGACAGCAGGATCCTACATGTATATAGGTCCTCAAGGAATCGTTCATGGTACCACTATAACTGTATTAAACGCCTTTAGAAAAATTGGAAAATCTCCATTAGGTAATGTATTTGTTACTTCTGGATTAGGAGGAATGAGTGGAGCTCAACCAAAGGCTGGAAATATTGCAGGTTGTATCACCGTTTGTGCCGAAATGAATCCAAAGGCGGTACAAACTCGACATTCACAAGGATGGGTGGATATTGTAATTGACAACACACATGAGTTAGTAGAACGAGTAAAACTTGCCCAACAACACAAGGAACCTTTATCAATTGCCTATCTAGGAAACGTCGTTCATGTATGGGAAGCCTTCTATGAATCAGGAATAGAAATTGCGATAGGTAGCGATCAAACTAGCTTACATAACCCATGGGCTGGCGGTTACTACCCAGTAGATCTATCTTTTGAACAGGCAAATAAAATGATGAGTGAACAACCTGAAGAATTTAAAAGTCAGGTTCAAAATTCTTTAAGAAGACACGTTGCTGCTGTGAATAAACATACTGATCAAGGAACCTATTTCTTTGATTATGGTAATGCCTTTTTATTAGAGTCCAGTCGTGCAGGAGCTAACATCAAAGGAGAAACTACAGAATTCAAATACCCATCATACGTACAAGACATAATGGGACCTATGTGTTTTGACTTCGGGTTTGGTCCATTTAGATGGGTTTGTGCTAGTAACGATCCTACAGATCTTAAAAAAACAGATGAAATTGCTACTCAAGTTTTAGAAAAACTAGCAGCAAACTCTCCGCAAGAGATTAAACAACAAATGCAAGACAATATCCAATGGATTAAGGGCGCACAACAAAATCAACTTGTAGTAGGGTCACAAGCACGTATTTTATATGCAGATGCTTTAGGAAGAATAGAAATAGCCAAAGCTTTTAATCAAGCCATAGCGCAAAAAGAAATAGGCCCTGTAATTTTAGGCCGAGATCATCATGATGTATCAGGAACAGATTCACCATACCGTGAAACATCAAACATTTATGACGGTTCTAGATTTACAGCAGATATGGCTATACATAATGTAATAGGCGATAGCTTCAGAGGTGCAACATGGGTTTCCATTCATAATGGCGGTGGTGTAGGCTGGGGCGAAGTAGTTAATGGTGGATTCGGTATGGTTATTGATGGTAGTAAAGAAGCTCAAATTAATTTGGAGAGCATGCTTTTCTGGGACGTTAATAATGGAATAGCAAGAAGAAACTGGGCTCGTAATGAAAATGCAACATTTGCGATTAAACGAGCAATGGAACTTAATCCAGATTTGAAAGTCACGTTACCTAATAAAGTAGACAGTAACTTAATTAAAAATATTAATTAGCAAATCGTGAAAGTTGTTATCGCTTTCGCGAAAGCGCAAAACCCAATAGCTATGAAACGATTTTTTACCCTTTTATTAATAACAATAGTAGCTGCTAGTTGTCAGACAGTACGAGTAACTCAAGATTATGATGTAAATGCAGATTTTAATAAGTATCAAACGTACGCCTACTACAAACAAGGTATTGACGAAGCCGATGTAAGCGAACTTGATAAAAAACGTATTCTTAGAGCTATTGATGCGAATATGCAAGCAAAAGGATTTACCAAATCTCAAAATCCTGATTTCATGATTAATATCTTCACTGATGCCAAGGAGCGTGTTGATGTATATAACAACTGGGGTTGGAATGTCGGCTGGGGCTGGGGCTGGGCGGCTTTTGGGGTGGCCCATGGGGCAATAGTGTAAATCGAGTTACCGAAGGCGTTCTTTATATAGATTTTATAGACACCAATAAAAAAGAACTTATTTGGCAAGGTATAGGAACAGCGCCGTTAAAGACCACACCACAAGACAAAATAGAACGAACCAATGAAATGGTTAAAGAAATATTGGAGCAATTTCCTCCAGAGCCAGCTAGATAACTTTTTTGGAATTAGAATAAAAGCCCTTAAAAAATTAATTTTTTAAGGGCTTTTTAATATGAAAATTACTCAATCTCGGTGCCGTTTACAATTACTTTATAGTTAATCGCAACTACAGTATCAAAAGTTTTAGAAACACTACAGTATTTCTCAAAACTTAAAGCCGCTGCACGAGCAGCCTTTTTATCATCTATATCTCCTTCCAGATGAATAGCACAAGTGATTGACTTAAATGGTTTTGCATTATCTAATTCAAATCGATCTCCTTCCACCTCAACTTTGTAACTATTGATAGATTGACGTTGCTTTTTTAGAATATCAATAATATCAATTGCGCTACAGCTACCTACTCCCATTAAAACAAGTTCCATTGGACTTACTCCTTGTACAGGAGTTGCGCCACTATGATCGATCATTACTGTATTTCCTGAGGAGCCTGTTGCTTCCATCAAAAAATCATCATTCTTACGTTCAATTTGAATTTTCATCACTTAATAATTCAATACCTCTTCAATCTTATTCTTTACCTTTTCAGTACTAGGAATCATGGTTTGCTCTAGCGTACTATTTAAAGGTATCGCAGGCATATTCTCACTTCCTATAAGCATTACTGGTGCGTCTAACTCTTTAAAACATTCTTCTTGAATACGACCTTGCAATCCTCGTGAAAACCCATTATCACTAGGTTCTTCGGTTACAATTAAACATTTACCGCATTTCTTTACACTGGTAAATACGGTCTGATAGTCCAACGGATGTAGAGTACGTAGATCGACCACCTCTACTCTATCCTGAACTCCTAATTCTTGAGTGGCATTCATAGCCCAGTGAACACCCATTCCATAGGTAATTATCGACAAGGTTTCCTCTTCCTCTTGTTTCCATATTTCTTGTAGAACCCATGCTTTACCAAATGGCAGGACGTAATCTTCGCTAGGCTCTATGCTAGTTGCTCCTTTTGTCCCTGGCACTTTGGACCAATACAAACCTTTGTGTTCAAAAATCACAACAGGATTAGGATCGTAATAGGCTGCTTTCATCAGTCCTTTTAAATCGGCACCATTAGAAGGATATGCTATTTTAAGACCTCGTATATTGGTTATAACACTTTCTACAGATGATGAGTGATAAGGACCACCGCTACCATAGGCACCTATAGGCACTCTTAAAATCATTGATACCGGCCATTTACCATTACTCAAGTAACATGACCTTGAAACCTCGGTAAATAGTTGATTCAAACCTGGCCATATATAATCTGCAAACTGAACTTCAACTATTGGTTTTAATCCTACCGCACTCATTCCTACTGTACTACCTACGATGAAGGCTTCTTGAATAGGAGTGTTAAAAACTCGATTATCACCAAACTTTTGAGCTAGTGTAGCTGCTTCTCTAAAAACACCACCTAATCTTCCTCCTACATCTTGCCCATAAAGTAAGCATTCAGGATGCTTGCGCATCAATTCTTCAACTGCAAACAAGGCACAGTCCACCATGACTACTTTCTCTGCGCCCTTTGGCGATCGTTCTCCTTTTTCCTCAGTAATCGGTGTAGGTGCAAAATCGTGCGTAAACAAATCTGCTGGTTCTGGGTCTGGTTGTTCTATTGCATTTTTGAGAGATTGCTCTACTTCTGCTTTCGCGAAAGCGTCCATCTCATCCAGTTCCAGCTCGCTAAATCCATATTTACCCATAAGCTCACGCATACGTGGATAAGGGTCACGACTACGTGCCTCTTCAAGATCATCTCTATAAAACTCCATGCGAACACCGCTTGTATGATGATTAAGTAATGGCACCTTGGCATGAACTACAAATGGTCTGCGTTCTGTCCTGATAGTTTCAATAACTTTTTCAAGGGTTTTATATGATTCCTCAAAGTCTGTCCCATCAATACTTACCGACTCTAAGCCATGAAACCCTGATGCATATTGAGCAGCATTTTGTGCGCGTGTTTCTGCTTCATTGGCACTTATATCCCAGCCATTATCCTGTACTAGATATAAAATAGGTAATTGCTTAAGGGCTGCCATTTGCCAGGCTTCCGCTATTTCACCTTCGGTTACACTGGCATCACCTAGTGAACAAACAACGATAGGCATGTTAACATCGTCTTCTTGCTTCAATTCGTCAAGACTTTCCTTGTACCACATTCCCATTGCCACACCTGTTGCAGGAATTGCCTGCATTCCTGTTGCGCTACTTTGATGAGGAATTTTAGGCTTGTCCTCGTCGTTCAATGATGGGTGTGAGTAGTAGGTACGACCACCACTGAAGGGATCATCTTTTTTAGCTAATAACTGTAGCATTAAATCATAAGGCTTCATACCTATTGCCAGCAGCATGGCATCGTCGCGATAGTAGGGAAATGCAAAATCTTGAGGTAGCAATTGCATTCCAATTGCAGTTTGTATCACCTCATGACCACGGCTAGTGGCATGTACATATTTTGAAACCAACTTAAAATTGTCTTCGTAATGCTCTGCCATTGCTTTGGCAGTAACTAGATTACGATAGGCCTTTTTAAGGTTTTCCTTAAATTGAGTATCATTTATAAAATTACTCATATTAAATGTTTTACCTGTCCACATCACATTATCAATGTAGACAGTGATTTTATAGTGTTATAAATCTTTAAGATCGGGAACAAGAGCCATATTATCGGCTACCTTTTTCAAAAAGCTACCGCCTAAATAACCGTCAACAACACGGTGATCAAAACTTAAGCTTAACATCATCATACTGCGAATCTCGATGCGATCTTCTCCATTTTCTGTGATTACTTCGGCACGTTTTTTAATAATCCCAGTTGCCAATATTGCGACTTCCGGTTGATTGATAATGGGTGTTCCCATTAAGGAACCAAAGGTCCCTACATTACTAATTGTAAAGGTGCTTCCTTTTATATCGTCACCACCTAGTTTATTATCCCTAGCTAGCCCAGCAAGTCGATTTACATCGGCAGCAAGTTCAGGTAATGTTTTCTGATCAGCATTTTTAACTACAGGCACTATTAAATTACCGGAAGGTAACGCCGTTGCCATCCCAACATTTATTTCCTCTTTTACGATAATATTTTTGCCATCTAGACTACTATTAATCATTGGAAATTCTTTGATAGCGCTAGCAACAGCTTTAACGAATAATGGCGTAAAGGTCAGTTTGTTGCCGTGTTTTTCTTGGAATTCGTTTTTCACGCTTTCGCGAAAGCGTACTACATCAGTCAAATCTGCTTCAACATAGGCAGTAACATGTGGACTAGTGTGTTTACTGTACACCATGTGATCTGCAATCATGCTGCGCATGCGATCCATCTCTACAATACGACCAGTTCCTTTGTCTAAATTGAGTTGGGGAATTCTATATGCCGTTGGGTCTGGTTCTGGCGTTACTGATTGTGCAAATTGATAAGGCCTGCCTTCATTCAAATATTGTATTACATCACTCTTGCGTAGACGATTATCTTTACCAGTGCCGGGAATACGAGCTAATTCCTCATACGAAATGTGATGCTCTCTTGCTATACTTTCTACTAACGGGCTTATGAACCTATCAACATTGACGAATGAGGTTTGAGTATTACTAATTGAACTGGTTACGGCCTTTTTAGGCTTGAGAGGTGTTTGTTTTGGTTTCTCAGAACTCGTTTTTTGAGTTGCCTTTTGTGCGGAATTTTCTGTTCTTTTTGTTGTACTTACTGCTCCTTCTACTGGCTCAAATCGAGCAATCACTGCGCCTATTTCAACCACGTCTCCCGAATTGAATAAATGCTCCTGCATGATACCACTAGCAGTCGCAGGTACTTCATTATCAACTTTATCAGTACCTACTTCAACAAGAATATCTCCTTCTTCAAAGGATTCTCCTGGTTGTACCATCCAATTGAGTACAGTTCCTTCGGTTATACTTTCACCCATTTTGGGTAAAACAAAATCTTCCATTTTTGCCATGGGATAAAAATAAGAAAACTAACGGTTGTTAGCTTACTTATAATTCTTAAAGTAGTAATATTTTTAGGTATGAAATAGACTAAAAAATCCAAAAGCTTTTTTAATCATTTTTGATTCAATGCTGGTTTACTGGTAAGTAGTAAGCCTCAAATTTTACTTTACGGCATTTATTATTTAATCTAGGAAATGGGGCTAAAAGCTTTTTTGGTGAAAGCGTTTTCCATTAGGATAGAAGGCTTTCCATTTGCCAATTTGCTTACCTCGTCTAAAGCGTCCAGAAATTTTCAACTCACCAGTGATATAATATTCTCTATACCTACCGTTAGGTAAACCATCACTCAAAGGAACTTTGAATTTAAGCTGACCATTTGAGTAGAATTGCTCATAATCACTAGCCGTAAAATCTGAAGGAAATAGGTCTAGCTGAAATATTGTTTCTTTATCTAGATTTACCACATTGCGCACCAACTCAATTCCTGGTGAAACTTGTTGCTCTAATTCTTGCACCTGATTATCATAATCAGGATCATATCTCATTACTGCTTTTGTTTTAAATAAATCATCCTTTGCCTTTAACTCAAAACCTAGTTGGGTAAATTGAGAGTAAAAATCGTGTTGATTATTAAGCAATAGTTGAGTTTCTTTATTTAAGTATTCACTTCCTACATGAGCTAGTTTATTAGTATCTATATAAAAAAACACGTTGCTTTGGGTACTGAATTCATCAATAAAATCCATGTAATAATCGCTGTAAATCAATGTGTTTTTGCCCTCGTAATCATCAATCATCCTTTTGAGTGTTACTGGACTGTTAGAAAAGACTATATAGTCATCAATAACTGTATAATATGGCTTTTCAATTCGTTCAAACATTCCTCCTAACACCCATTTAAAAAACCCTTTTATATCAAGAAAATTTATGGCATGTTGTTTATAATTAACCGTCTTGAACTTGACAGGAGATTTTTTACGAATTTGTTCTTGAACAAATCGTAGCCGCTCCTGCATTACATCCTCGTCCTTATATTTTATGGCAGCTATTATACTTTCCTGGTTACTCTTATAATTAGAATTATTGCTATTATCTAATGTAGCAAAAGCAAATTCATCATCCCACCAAGAATACATATCACGATCTAGATCTATATCCAGAAATTCCTCTATCTTCTTTTTACCATTTTCATATTCTTCAACTGTTTTATTTTCCTGTTTCTTTAAAATTGAAATAAAATCCTGATGTAGAGATTGAAAATCATCAAACCCAAAACTTATATAAAGCGCGGTATCATTTGGTAAAATAGTAGTGGCATCTAAGCTACCTGTTCCAGAATTGTCTAATGCTTTAATAAAGGCTTGTGCAGTCGAATTACCGCTTATATAACCAGTTGCTTTTAACCATCGATCACTTTCTTCTTCTATTTGAAAACCGCTGTAATAAAAATTTCTTTCAAGAATATCAATAATATCACTGGATTCATTAACAAAAAGACCATAGTAATTACTGAGCTGATTGTGATTCAAGTAAAACCTGAATAAGCCATCATCTTGAATCTCGTTTTTCACTTTTATGAAATTCAAGTCGGTACTTAATTTAGGATTTTTGCTTGTGGTAATACTTCTTTCAACCAATCGAGGTGTATAACTTGCTACTAATTGATTTTCTATAAAGGTTATTCTAAGAACCTCATTTGTATTTGTATCCAATATTTCTTGAATTACATGTCCTTTAAATTCTCTTTTAGAAACACTGTAATTCTCATTAACCAACTGGCTAATGTTATTTTTAATCAAATCAATTTTTGAATACTGCCTTAAATCGGCTACGTATAAAAACCCGTAATCATCAAAACTGATTTTATGAGCACTTATAATAAGATCTCTATCTCCTATTTTATTAAATAAATTTCTTTCTGACTGAAAAAGAGAATCCAATGAGTTTAACTTCTCACTCATCAATGCAATTTGCTCATTCGATTGCAAATGATCCCATAATTCACTTTGAGAAAGAATTTCTAAATTACTAATAGGTTCGCGCGTTTCAATGATAAACATTGCATCATGAGGTACAAGATGAAAAGCGTTTATACGATCTGGTTCAAAAACAAACCAACTCGCGACCTTGTAGACTATAAAAGCTAAAAGGGCAAATAGCGCAATTTTATAATACCTCTTTATGGTCATTGTAGGATTTAACCTTTAGATCAAGATAATAACTACAGATCATGTATTAATATTATAATTAAGTCTGTATCACCCCAAGATTAAAATCCTTTTCAATAGGTGCATGATTTGCGGCTTCTATTCCCATAGAAATCCACTTGCGTGTATCGCGCGGATCTATGATAGCATCAGTCCATAACCTTGCAGCTGCGTAATAAGGAGAAACCTGATCGTCATATCTATTTTTGATTTTGTCAAACAAGGCTTTTTCATCTGCTTCACTTAGTTTCTCACCCGATTTTTCTAGCGATGCTTTTTCAATTTGCATGAGTACTTTGGCAGCGCTATTTCCAGACATTACTGCAAGCTCTGCGCTAGGCCATGCTACGATTAATCTAGGATCATAGGCTTTACCGCACATAGCATAATTACCAGCACCATAACTGTTTCCTACTACTACAGTAAATTTAGGCACCACACTATTTGAAACAGCATTTACCATCTTAGCACCGTCTTTTATAATTCCGCCGTGTTCTGACTTGGAACCTACCATAAAGCCAGTCACGTCTTGTAAGAACACTAAAGGTATTTTCTTTTGGTTACAGTTGGCAATAAAACGGGTTGCCTTATCTGCGCTATCACTATAGATTACACCACCAAATTGCATTTCACCTTTTTTGGTTTTTACAATTTTCCTTTGGTTAGCCACTATACCGACTGCCCATCCATCAATTCTAGCATATCCAGTTACGATGGTTTGGCCATAGCCAGATTTATATTCTTCAAATGTATCGGCATCGATCATACGATTGATGATATCCATCATATCATATTGATCACTACGCTTTCGCGGAAGCGTACCAAATAACTCTTCTGGATCCAAAGAAGGCGCTACGGATTCCTTTCTATTAAAACCAGCCTTTTCAAAGTCTCCAATTTTGTCAAAAATATTCTTGATTTTATCTAAGGCATCTTTATCGTCGCTAGCCTTATAATCAGTCACACCGCTTATTTCACAGTGAGTAGTTGCACCACCTAAGGTTTCATTATCGATACTTTCTCCAATGGCTGCTTTAACCAAATAACTTCCTGCTAAAAAGATACTACCTGTTTTATCAACTATAAGAGCCTCATCACTCATTATAGGTAAGTAAGCACCACCAGCAACACAGCTACCCATAACAGCAGCAATTTGAGTGATTCCCATACTACTCATAACTGCGTTATTACGAAAGATGCGACCAAAATGTTCCTTGTCTGGGAATATTTCATCTTGCATAGGCAAGTACACTCCTGCACTATCTACTAAATAGATAATCGGTAATTTATTTTCAATCGAAATTTCTTGGGCTCTTAGATTCTTCTTACCCGTAATAGGAAACCAGGCTCCTGCTTTAACCGTAGCGTCATTTGCGACTACGATGACTTGTTTACCTTGAACATGACCAATTTTAACTACTACTCCACCGCTAGGACAACCACCATGTTCCTCATACATTCCTTCACCAGCAAAGGCTCCTATTTCAATAGCATTGGATGGATCGTCCAATAAATAATCGATTCTTTCTCTTGCAGTAAGCTTACCTTTAGCATGAAGCTTATCTATGCGTTTTTGCCCACCGCCTAATGAAACTTGAGCGAATCTTTTTTTGAGAGTACTTAATAGTAATTTATTGTGATCTTCGTTTTTATTAAAGTTGATATCCATCGATTGCGTAGTTTTCCCAAAAATAGCAAATCTCAACCTGAAACGCAGAATATAACTGGTTTAAACAAGATTTAAAATGAATTCAAAAGCCCTTATTAATCAATGAATTAAAACGTAAGCCTCAAGTCTAAAAACTTAAAATTATGTTAATGAGAGTTCAACACAATTGATTTAAATCACTTCTCGTAGCATTATCCAAATTATTATTACGTGAAAATCCATGCAACAATGCCATACATTGCACGCATTTTGTGTTAATCAATAATTAAAATAAATCTACCTGAGAAGTTTTAAAGAGGAAGATTAAAATATTCTTCCTTAAACCTCTGCATCTAATAAATCGGTAGCAATATGGTACCGTGGATCCTCAACACTGCTTTCAATAATAGTATCAAATTCAGGATTACGACGCATGAGTAATTCTTTACACTCAGGACTTAAATGGGTCAGCTTCACTTCTTTTCCTTGTGCTTGATATTTATTTACGACCTCTCGTAATGCTTCAATTCCTGAATGATCCTGAACCCTAGATTCAATAAAATCTATTTTAATTTTTTGCGGATCATTTTTAGGATCAAATTTCTTATTAAAATCAGTCACTGATCCAAAAAATAATGGGCCCCAAATTTCATACACCTTGGTCCCATCATCTTCAATACGTTTTCTCGCTCTAATTCTTTTGGCGCTTTCCCAAGCAAAAACAAGAGCACTTATAATAACACCTACAAAAACAGCAATTGCAAGATCAAAAATTACTGTAACTACTGATACTGTTATCAGAACAGCAGCATCAGATTTTGGAATTTTATTAAGTATCCTGAAACTTGACCAAGCAAAGGTGTCAATAACCATCATAAACATTACACCTATCAACGCTGCGATAGGAACTTGCTCTATTAGTTTATCTGTAAACAATAAAAAAGTTAACAAGGTAATTGCCATCATAACCCCAGAAAGTCTACCACGACCACCGGCATTAATATTAATTACTGTTTGACCAATCATTCCACAACCACCTGTTCCTCCGAAAAGTCCGCTCACAATATTACCTGCACCTTGCGCCACACATTCACGATTACCACTACCACGTGTCTCGGTAAGTTCATCGACTAAATTCATGGTCATCAAGGATTCAATTAAACCAACCGCAGCGGCAAGAAAAGCATAAGGAAGGATGAATTGAAAAGTTTTAAAATTGATTGGTAAGTTGCTCCAAAGATCAGTGTTAAAAGTAGGTAATTCACCCTTTAAACCTGTCCCACCACCTTCAATTATGTAGGAACCTACTGTGCTTACTTCCATACCGCTTATCACAACAACAGCAGTTGTAACTATGATTGCGGTTAATGCCGCTGGTATCTTTTTAGTAAGTTTAGGTAATAACCATATAATTCCCATGGTTAATAACACAAGCGCAATCATCGTCCACAATTCAGTTCCTTGCATGTAGGTGGATACATATCGCGTAACTCCATCTTCTCCCACAACTGGATTTTTATGTGAAAACATCTTTACTTGCGCGATGAAAATCACTACCGCAAGACCATTCACAAATCCCATCATTACTGGATGTGGTATTAACCTAACGAATTTACCTATCTTAAAAACACCTGCTCCTATTTGAATAATCCCCATTAAGATTACCGTGGCAAATAGGTAGTAAAAACCCATATTTTCTACTGGATTTTCAAAGGCCATACCCTTTTCATGACCTTTAATAATAAGATCAACAAATATCACTGCAACGGCACCAGCAGCACCCGATATTAAACCAGGACGACCACCAAATAAAGCGGTTATTAATCCTATTATAAATGCTCCTGAAAGTGCTACTAATGGATCAATACCAGCCACAAAAGCAAAGGCCACTACCTCTGGAATCATAGCTAGCGATACCGTAATTCCCGCAAGAATATCGTTTTTTGGAGATTTTGTAAAGTTGTTGAAAATTTTAGCCATGCTTGTGAACTGCTGTATTTTAAAGGGCGCAAAGGTAATCGCTTTTTAAGGTTTATAAAACCTTGAATAAGTTATTTATATTTGAAAACCAGTTAACCAAGAACTTCATGAACTTATACACAAGGTGTACCAGTTGTGGCAACCATTTCAATTTAAAGATTAAGGGAAAAGACCGTGTTGAAATCAAAATGAAATACGGTGATTCAATTGCATCACAGTGCAGTCATTGCCACACACAACAATCAACACCTATTAAAAAGATTAAAGCCGAAACAAATCAGCTAATCATCTCGATAGGATTTATAATAGGAGCTGTGGCGTTCTTAAGTACATTTTTCTTTATAGGTAAATATTTGGCACTAGGTAAGGCAGTTTATTTCATTTATGGTGGTTTAACCTCTTTACCGTTTTTATTATGGCGTATTGAAGAGAAGTCTGTCAGGAGTTTTAATAGTACCTACGTAAAATAAGGTGAATTCCTTAAAATTCAATCTATGAAAAAATATGTCCCGTTAGTTATTGTTTTTCTCGCTTTCGCGAAAGCGGAAACACTACGAGCTCAAAATGATATTGAAGTTGTTTTAGAAGATTTACTTGTCTATCTGGATGGGTATATTGAACCAGCAGCCGAAGCCAGTGTTACTCAAGCAGGAGCAGCTTGGTATTACAGTGCTAAAGCACTACCCAAATTTAAGACGAGCATAGGCCTACATGCTAATGCGCTAGTTGCTCCTGAGAAAAAACAATTCTTCACAGTAAATAACGATCAATTCAACAATTTGAGAATACGAGGCGGCACAGAGGCTAAAATTCCTACAGCCTTAGGTCCAGAACAACGAACCTTTTTCGATTTTACCGTGGAAGGTGAAGAGTATGAACTTCAAGTTTTTGAAGGCATATCATCTGAAGTACTAGGACATCCATTTTTACAAGCTAACGTAGGCTTATGGGCCGAAACTGAATTGCTTGTAAGATTTGCGCCAAAAATCACCTTGGATAAATCTAATTTTAGTTTATACGGTATTGGGCTTAAACATAATCTAAGCCAATATTTCTTTGGTTCACATCGTGATTTTGAGCTAGCAGTTCTAGCCAATTATTCTCTTTTTGATTTTAATTTAATATTTGACCCTTATACTATAGAATCAAATCAAGGAACAGCGCTTACAACCATTGATGGTGCTTTAATTGACTCACATGCTGTTATTGTCCAATTAATTGCAAGTAAGGAATATAATAATTGGACATTTTCTAGTGGTGTAGGTTATACAAATAGTTGGATTGATTATCGACTTACAGGAAGTGAAGGTACGTTTCTGAACTTATTTAACGAGGTCCTCGTAGCTCTTGGTGAAACTAAACAGTCTTATCGATTTGATCTAGGTGCCACTTACAACTGGAATAAATGGAGTGTCACATCTCAATTAAGTGTGGCTCATTATGCTAATTTAAGTTTAGGTGGTGTTTACAAGATTAATTAATAGTTTCATTTTCTTACTTATTTCAATAGTAAGTATATCGGTTCAAGCACAAGAAACTTCATCAGAAAAATCGGCTAGAAACAGGAAAATCGGTATCGGATATGGCTGGCACACACAGCAATCTTTTCCTGGAACGAGCAACGATTATATTTATGAAACAAAGTCGGCTCACATATTTTATGAATGGCAGCAATGGCAAAGTGGCAAATGGACCTTTCACACCTCAATTGAGACGGCACTATATCAGGTAGATCATCAATTGCTTAATTTTTATTTTATTACACCAGATCAAGAAAACTTTCAAGAAAGACGTGATCGATTCACACAGGCAAGATCATTTAACGAATACGTAGCACATGCAGGACTGAAAACAGTTTACAACTGGGATTTTGAAATAAAACCATTTATTCAAATTCGTATAGGCCCTATGTATGGCACACAAACTACCGAAAGACTGAAACGAGGTTTTTCTTTTTCAGATGTTTTGAGTATTGGAACACAATATCAAGTAGATGAGCATGAATTTATTATAACTTATAGCTTAAGACATACCTCAAATGCAGGTTTAAAATTCCCTAATAGCGGTCACAACAGTTCAGGATTTCAAATAAGTTATGCTTATTTGTTCTAGAAATAAGTTTAGTTAACTTATTAAACTCTTAAAAATTCACACAACTTTATTACGAGATTACTGTTTAATTAGCACTTCTATCCTACTCTATCCTATAATTTTACATCATCTAAGAATATAATTAAGTAGTAATTATTGTACAAAAAAAGGGATGCTGTGCTTGCATCCCTTTTTCATTGATAACCTAATATAAATTCTTTACCGTTAAAGTCTATCAGCAAGTTGAACAAGCTCTTTAAACTCTTGAATATATCCATGCGGATCACTCAATTGTACCGACTGTAAAACCTGTTCTATATCACCGTAATTGAAACTGCCTTTATAGCTAGAGTTTCTAAGGTTCATTCCAAAACTAGCTGCAGCAGCACCTAATTTTTGCTGTGATGAGCTCACAGTAAAATCAAGATTAGCATCTAATAGCTCTTCCACTAGCAAATTGCTGGTTGAGTTAACTGGCTCTTTATATCTTAGATTTACCTTGAGACTAGGTTGATTAGCATTTCCTGCTGTTGATGCAGGTACAATCTCATAAAAGGCGGTAATGGATTGCCCGCGACCTATTTCCCCAGCATCTTCCTCGTCATCCTCAAACTGATCATCTTGTAGCAACCTGTTAGCATATCCAATAAGTCGATAACTTTGCACTTCAGTTGGAGAAAATTCTACTTGAATTTTTACATCCTGAGCAGCGGTAAAAAATTTATTTCGTTCGTGAACAAAAACTTTCAATAACTGTTCTGTTTTGTCAATATATTCATAGGTCCCATTTCCTTTATTAGCCAATTGCTCTAAGGTTCCTTCATTTAAGTTTCCTCTACCTACACCTAAAGCTGTTAGAAAGACACCTGATTCTTTTTTATCTTCAATAAGTTCAATAAGACCTTCTTGATCAGATACTCCGATATTAAAATCACCATCGGTACCTAGAATGACTCTATTATTTCCATTATTTATATAATAGGATTGTGCTATTTCATAAGCCGTTACGATACCTCTTGCACCTGCTGTTCCACCACCAAAACCTAAATCGTCAATAGCTTGTTTTATTCTTATTTTATCACTTCCTGGAGCGCCATCTAAAACCACCCTATCTGCACCAGCATAAGTAACAATTGAAACAATATCATCATCATTGAGTTCATCCACCAAAAATTTAAACCCAGATTTAAGCAAACCAAGTTTATCAGGTGAAGACATACTTCCTGAGACATCCATTAAAAAAACATAATTACTACCTGCAACGGTTGTAAGATCAATATCCTTTCCTTTTATACCTATTCTAGCAAGCTTATGTCCATTTGTCCATGGACAGCTTGTAATCTCTCCATTTATAGTAATAGGACTGGTTGAAAAATCATCATCATAATTCATATCAAAATAATTAATGATTTCTTCAGTACGCACAGCATTAACAGGTGGCAAAACCGCTTCCTGCTGTAAAAAGCGCCTTACATTAGAATAAGATCCACCGTCGGCATCTATTGAGAATGTAGAAATTGGAAATTCAGTAACGTCAAGAAAAGGATTTTCTGTAACTTCATTATACTGATCGCCTGAAAATGGTTCTGGGTATGAGGAGTCATTGTAAAACATTCCTTGATCCTCACAAGAAATCACAAAATATAGTGTAATAATTAAAAGTGATAGTAATTTTTTCATGGTTGCATTTTTAGAATAGATACACATTTCCTTAAAAGGTTGCGTAAATGAGTGTATCATTTATGAAGAAAAGAACATAAATAAGGATCTTCACAAAAACGCTAGAACAAGTAAATTAAAACGCGATAAAAAAAATCCCGATCTTATATCAGATCGGGATTTAAATTGATGCGAGAGGTGGTTACACCTTATTTTACTTTTTCCACGATAGCTTTAAAAGCCTCTGGATTATTCATTGCTAGGTCTGCAAGAACTTTACGATTAAGTTCTATATCGTTTTTCTTTACAGCACCCATAAACTGAGAATAACTCATTCCATGTAAACGAGCACCTGCATTGATACGAGTGATCCATAAACGACGGAAAGTTCTCTTTTTATTTCTTCTATCACGGTAAGAATAAGACATTGCTTTCTCAACCGCATTCTTTGCTACTGTCCAAACGTTTTTACGACGTCCGAAGTAACCTTTTGCCTGCTTAAGGACTTTTTTTCTACGAGCTCTACGAGCTACAGCATTTACTGATCTAGGCATAATTTTAATTTTTTAATAGTAGGCGACTGTTTGAACAGCACTTTTAAAAGCCTAACTATTGGGTTTTTATTAATTAATAAACCATCAAGGTTTACAGCTTACTTAAGATTAAGTTGTAACTTGATATTGTTTTCATCACTCTTGTGCACAAGTGTATCGTGAGTAAGAGCTAACTTTCTTTTCTTGCTTTTCTTTGTCAGGATGTGACTTTTAAAAGCGTGCTTTCTTTTGATCTTTCCAGTACCAGTAAGCTTAAAACGCTTCTTTGCACTAGATTTAGTTTTCATTTTAGGCATAATTTCCTTTTTTAATTTCTCGCATTTCCACTTAAAAAACGACCATAAAAAAACAGCCCTCTTTTAAGAGGACTGCAAAAATATTATTTTTCCTTGAATTATTAATGCGATCAAGCAAAAAGTTCGTCTTATTTTTTCTTAGGAGCGATAAACATATTCATACGTTTACCTTCCATTTTAGGCATTTGTTCTACTTTACCTAGATCTTCAAGATCTTGAGCAAGTCTAAGCAACAATATTTCACCTTGATCTTTATAAATTATAGAACGTCCTTTAAAGAAAACATAGGCCTTTAATTTAGCTCCTTCTTTCAAAAACTTCTCGGCGTGTTTTTTCTTGAACTCATAATCGTGATCATCTGTATTAGGACCGAAACGTATTTCCTTAATAACCACCTTACTTGCGTTTGCCTTCATGGCTTTTTCACGCTTCTTTTGTTCATAAACAAATTTCTTGTAGTCAAGAATTTTAACTACTGGCGGTTCTGCGTTAGGAGAAATCTCAACAAGATCTAGTTCTTGCTCGCGCGCTTCTTTCAATGCGTCACGGGTGTCCATTACTCTAGGTTCACCTTGACCTACTAATCTAACTTTTCTTGCACGAATTTTCTCATTAATTGCGTGCTTATCTTCTTTAATAATTCGAGCCGGTCCGCGGCTTCTGCGTCTACGTATTGCTATGGCTATATAATTTTAATTAAACTTCAAATTTTTTCATGGTAGCATCGATTTCTTCTTGTATCGCTTTCGCGAAAGCGGAAACATCCATACTACCTAAATCGTCTCCACCATGTTTACGTACAGAAATAGTGCCATTCTTTTCTTCTTGTTCCCCAACAATGATCATGTAAGGGATTTTATTCATTTCGGCCTCACGGATTTTTTTACCCATGGTTTCTGCACGATTATCAACAATAGTGCGAATTTCGTAATTTCCTAGAGAATCTGCTACCTTTTTTGCATAATTTTCATATTTCTCACTGAGAGACAGTATAGTACATTGCTCCGGCATGAGCCATAATGGGAAGTTACCACCTGTGTGCTCTAGTAAAATTGCGATAAAGCGTTCCATTGATCCAAACGGCGCACGGTGGATCATAACCGGTCGATGTGACTCATTGTCAGCTCCTTTATAAGACAGATCAAATCTTTCTGGCAAATTGTAATCAACTTGTATAGTTCCTAACTGCCAGCTACGACCTAGAGCATCTTTTACCATAAAATCAAGTTTTGGGCCATAGAAAGCAGCTTCACCTTCTTCAATGACATAATCTAAACCTTTATCTCGTGCCGCGCTGATGATCGCGTTTTCTGCAATTTCCCAGTTATTAACGTCGCCTATATATTTTTCTGGTTTTTGCGGATCTCTTACACTCACTTGCGCGGTGAAATTTTCAAATCCTAATGAACCAAAAACGTATAATACTAAATCTATAACTGCTTTAAACTCTTCATCTAGTTGTTCTGGCATACAAAAGATGTGAGCATCATCTTGAGTAAATCCACGTACTCGAGTAAGACCATGTAGCTCACCACTTTGCTCATAACGATAAACAGTCCCAAACTCAGCAAAGCGTTTTGGTAAATCTCGGTATGACCATTGTGTACTTTTATAAATCTCACAATGATGAGGGCAGTTCATCGGCTTAAGAAGAAACTCTTCATCATCAGCTGGTGTAGTAATAGGTTGAAAACTATCTTCACCATATTTAGCATAATGTCCTGACGTTACGTATAATTCTTTTGAGCCTATATGAGGACTTACCACCATTTCATAACCAGCTTTCTTTTGAGCTGCTTTTAGGAAGTTCTCTAGTCGCTCACGTAATGCAGCACCTTTTGGCAACCATAAAGGAAGACCTTGACCTACTCGCTGTGAAAAAGTAAATAACTGTAATTCCTTACCTAATTTTCTATGGTCGCGTTTTTTTGCTTCTTCAAGCAATTCTAGATATTCTTTAAGGTCCTTTTGTTTAGGAAAAGAAATACCATAAACTCTAGTAAGCTGTGTATTATTTTCATCACCACGCCAGTAAGCACCAGCAATAGACATGACTTTAACAGCTTTAATTATTCCCGTATTAGGAATGTGACCACCGCGACACAAATCAGTAAATGAATCGTGATCACAAAAGGTAATCGTCCCATCCTCAAGGTTTTCTATAAGTTCTACCTTATACTCGTTATTTTGTTTTTTGTAGAAATCTAGCGCATCTTCTTTTGAAACACTGCGCATTTCAAACTCATGTTTACCTCGAGCGATTTCCAACATTTTAGCCTCAATTTTTGGAATATCACTTTCAGAAATACTGTGCTCTTTAAAGTCTATATCGTAGTAAAATCCATTATCTATAGCTGGTCCTATTGTCAAACTCACTCCAGGAAACAGTTCTTCAATAGCCTGAGCCATAACATGTGAGGTTGAATGCCAAAAGGCTTCTTTACCTTCCTTATCTTTAAAAGTGTAAAGAATTAGATCTCCATCTTCGGTAAGCTGTGTTTTTGTTTCTACTTTTTTCCCATTGTAGCTAGCACTAATAACATTGCGCGCTAATCCTTGAGAAATACTCATTGCGACATCCATAGGTGTTGAGCCGCTCTCCATTTGTTTGATACTACCGTCTGGTAATGTAATATTAATCATAAGTACAAAATATGAATAAACAAAAGTAATCTTTTAAGCCTATTAACAAAGCATACATGGATTAAACTTATGGTTAATTAAGAAGTTGGAAAAACAGATTATTATTGATTTGAAAGTTTATGAACAACCATTTATAACTCCGGAGATTTAAATCTATTAGATAAAAGTCATTTTTATTAGACAAACTTTCTCAACTACAACAAATTAGCTATTGGAAAGCCTGTCATTTTTTATGTAACTTTAACCACTTATAATCAACCTCTCATGAAAGCATTATTAGGGAAATGTAAGTGGGCACTTTTTTTATCATGTTTCTTATTTCATTGCAACCTTTATTCTGCGAGCAATGAATCAAAAAACGTTTCTGAATTAATCTATAAAATAGATAAAAGTACTGATCGTGTAACCTTATTTGAGTTAATCAAAAAACTTAAGAAAGAACACAATATCTCTACAAGAATCACATCCTACAAGCGTACAAGTGGAACAACTACTGAACTAGGCCTATATTTTAGTGATAAATTGAATAATGAAAAATCATTCAATTTATCAAGTCAAAACGGTATAGCAGACATATGTATTAAGATAGACAGTAAAAAGGATGAGTTGTTAACTGCAGGAACTTGCAATCCACCAATAAAAGAACCTACAACCCAAATAGACCAAAACACCTCAACAGCTTCAAACCCTACATCTACTGAGTCAACAAGTATAAGAACTAAACAAGAACTTAAACAACAAGCAGCACGAGACCGAGCAAGTATTGCAAGAGAGAAAAAGAAAGCAGCTATCCTTAAAAGGCAAGAGGAAATGCAAGAGCGTTTACAAGAGCAAAGAATTAAAAAGAACGAATTAGATTCAATTGCTGCAGCAAAAAAAATGAATCGCCTTAAAAAGGTTGAAACCGAAAAACTAGAACGTAAAAAAGAACTGGAAGCAGCAAGACTAGATAAAATCAATAACGATAAAGAACTTCTAAAACAGCAAATTGAGGCAATAAAAAATAAAAACTTAATCGAGCAAAGAAGATTGGATTCTATAAGAAAAGAAAGAGAAAAACTACAACAACAAAGCGAATTAAGAGATCAAAAGATTAAAGAAACTAAAGAAACAATTGCCGCTATTAAAGAAAGTAGAAAAGAAGCTTTCAGAACCGAAAAAGAAAGGTTACAAAAAGAAGAAGAAATGCGTAGAGAACTGGTTCAAATAAAGCAAGACAGTGCCGCAATTCAACGAGACCAAATTGCCCAACTTAAACTTACTCAAGAAGAAAAACTAGCATTAATTGAAGAAGAAAAAAGAAAAGCACAAGCCATACAAAACAAATTAAAAGAACAAGAACTTAAAAAAGAGTTAGAAAGAATTCAACGAGAAAGAGACCTAAGCGAGCAAGCCCTTATGGAGATTGACAAAAGCTATGAAGAAAGAATGGTTGGTCTAGAAAAACTACAAGAACTAGTTGTAGAAAATAAGGATGAGGTTGTAACTCAAAAAGTTGATGAAAATAAAATAGCACTTTCCGAAGGCACACTAATCATTAATGGCGATCAAAGCTTTTATCGCAGTTATAAAAACCGAACCGACATTTATAACTCATTGGGTAAGGTAATCTTATCACTAGAAAAAGGTATTACAAAAAATTCGCATTCTGGTTCTATAAACATTAAAGGCCAGCCTATTAAATGGCAATTAAAAAACTCCATTCTTATTTTGAAAAATAATTCGGGTGAATTAGTAAATCCAGACGGTAGTATTTATTAGAGTTTGGTCTAAAATTTGATGTCATTTCACGATATCAAATAAGAATATGAAAAAGCTGCTGTTAATTTTAATTTTAGCTATTACTACAGTCTCGTGTAACATCATAAACGATTGCGACATTTGGGGTGCAAAACCGCAACTAAATGACACTAAACTTTCAACAGGCATTGTAGATTCATATTACGAAGACAGTTTGAATGCCGAAATTGATAATAACCCTAACGACAACGGCTATTACTACTATTTTACTGTTCATCATTTACCTGCTGGAATGGATTACGAAGTTTACGGAAGAGAGCTGGTCCTTTTTGGCACTCCATCACAACCTGGACGCTATTCTATTGAGGTTGAACTATACGTAGAACCTGAGTTTTGGGACGAATCGTATGAAGGTGATGGATTGTGTACAGATACTACAAGTAAATACTACAGTCTTGAAATCAAATCATAGGTCTTTTATACCTGAAATCAGGAAATAATAACCAATAATTAAGGTAGATCATAATAGAACTTTGTAATGTATTTAAAAAACAAAAACATTATGAAATTCAATGAGACTTCAATTTTCAGATTAATTAAATTCTTTACTCAAAATAAAACAATCGGCTCTAAAGTTCTTAACCGTTTAAAATATTGTGAACAGGAAAAAGTTCATGATTTTTATTGTAAAGGCAATTAAAGGTGTTTTTCAAACAATTGATTAGTAGAATGTGGCATATGGACTGTTCCTACTGGCTTAAATCCCATACCTTTATAATAAGAACATAATTTTTCATTGTTTGCTAGACAATCCAACCTAAGTATACCTATTCTATGACTAGCAGCCTTTTTTTCTATAGCTTTCATCAATTTAACACCTATACGATTTCCCGTATAATCTGGATGAATCACCAACGAATGAATATAGAATGCGGCAATATCTTGTTTTCCCCAATAAGGAATGTCCTCATTCATTAATCGGTACATCCCTACTAGATTTGAATGAGAATAAACTAAGGTAAACTCGGGAGCATTAACTCCTTCTAGCACCCATTGAAGTTTATCCTCTGGTGGTTGTAACCAATAGCTCCATTGATCAACACCTGATTCTTTAAGGTGACGTGCCGCTATTTGTAACAATTCGACCACAACTGGAAAGTCAGATGATTGAGCTGTTACAAATTTAAGTTCCATGATTTATTTTGAAGACACAGGCTCTCCATAAAGGTCAAAGTCTTGAGCAGCCGTAATTTTCACATTGACAAAACTACCTACAGACAAATAATGATCTGCAGCCTCAATGAGTACCTCATTATCAACATCTGGACTATCAAACTCGGTACGACCCACAAAATAATTACCTCGTTTACGATCAATCATTACCTTAAAAACTTGACCTATCTTTTCTTGATTAAGTTCCCACGAAATTTGAGATTGAATTTCCATAATTTCATTGGCTCTTTCTTGTTTAACCTCTTCAGGTACATCATCCTCTAATTGATAAGCATGTGTATTTTCTTCATGAGAATAGGTAAAACAGCCTAGTCGTTCAAATCTTTGTTCTTTTACCCAATCCTTCAACAACTGAAAATCCTCTTCTGTCTCTCCTGGATAACCTACTATTAAAGTAGTTCTAATTGCCATATTGGGTACGCTTTCGCGAAAGCGTGACAACAACGCATTAGTCTTCTCATAAGTAGTACCACGACGCATGGATTTCAACAGCTTTGTAGAAATGTGTTGAAGTGGAATGTCTAAATAAAAACAAACTTTAGGTTCTTGATTCATGACGTCAAGAACATCCATAGGAAAACCTGTAGGAAAGGCGTAATGAAGGCGAATCCACTCTATACCTTCTACTTTTACCAAAGCGCGTAAAAGGTCTGCCAGTTTGCGCTCTTTGTATAAATCAAGGCCGTAATAAGTTAGATCTTGAGCAATTAGAATAAGCTCTTTAACACCCGATGCAGCTAGCTTTTCTGCCTCGATTACCAAATTCTCAATTGGCGTACTTCTATGCTTACCTCTCATTAAAGGAATAGCACAAAAAGAACATGGTCTATCACAACCTTCGGCAATTTTAAAATAGGCGTAGTTTTTTGGTGTAGTAGTCACTCGCTCTCCTATAAGCTCGTGTTTATAGTCTGCACCAAGTGCTTTGAGAAGTGATGGAAGCTCGGTTGTTCCAAAATATTGATCAACATCTGGTATTTCCTTTTCTAGATCTGGCTTATATCTTTCAGACAAACATCCAGAGACAAATACCTGATCGACCTCACCACGATTTTTACGCTCAACAAAATCAAGTATGGTATTAACAGATTCTTCTTTGGCATTATCAATAAAACCACAAGTATTAATTACCACTACATTACCTTCTTCTTCGTGAACGACATCCTTTCCACTCGCTTTAAGTTGCCCCATTAAAACCTCACTATCGTAAACGTTTTTGGAACATCCTAATGTTACAACATTAATCCTATTTTTCTTTCTTGACTTTGTTCTCATATCGGCTGCAAAAATACGATGAAGTAATGGATATGTTGTTAAAGTAAATTACAGGATAAAATTGTTGTTATTTAGTTATCTTTAAAAATATATGCAGCATCTTCTTCTCACTTTTCTATTGCTAATTTTCACTGGTATAACAACCGCACAAAATCGAACTGTCACCGGTGTAATTAGTGATCCTGATGGCCCGATAGGTGGTGCAATCATAACTGTAAAAGGAACTGAAAGATATAGTACGACAAATTTTGATGGATTTTACTCCATCATGGTCAAAGATGGCGATGTTTTGGTTTTTAGTTATGTAGGTTATGAGAGTCAAGAGGTTAAAGTACTCAATCAAAAATCTATTCATGTTACACTCATTGGCTCCATGAGCTGTGACCTTCAAATTCTTACGAATTATCTCGAGCCTGACCAAATAGGTTTTGCCAATGGCGTAAACTACCATACCTATGGATTAAAACTAAATCACTCTTTATTTAATTTACTCAACACTAGTCTGGGTATAGGTTCTAGCTTTAATTCCGACTTATACCTAAATTTTACTCTAGGAACAGATTTAAAATTTAACAAATATAATTTCATAGGTTTTGATATGAAACTTTACTCGTTACAAAATATAAGTTTCAACCAAGAAGCACTGGTCTTTGAGATCTTTAACACAATAGCTAAACAAGATAAAATCAGTTTATTTTTAAAGGCTTCACATTTATACTATCAAGATGTTTATAGCAATTTTAATGAAATAGGTATAGGTGCGACCGTTACAAGCAGTCTTGCTTTAGGCATTTCTCATCGTACAAGTTTCGATTACTTTAAAAGTGTCAACGTTTTTTCAACTCGATTAACCAAAGACTTTTATATAGGAAACCGACAGTTTAATACAAGCATTAATTACCAGCACCTGGAACGATTTGAGGAGTTTACAATTGGTCTAGGATATCATTTTTAAAACCTTTTCTTTTTCAAAATTCCCTTTTTCACTCCTGCCTGTAGTTTGGTGTTTAAATGGTTTTCTTTAGGCGGAATAGGACAAGAATATCCATACCTATAAGCGCAATAAGGATTGTACGTATTGTTAAAATTGAGAACAACCTTTTTCTTTAATGGAGCTCTTAATTCCAAGTACCTTCCAACCTCATAGGTTTCATCACCATTAGTTTGATCAGTAAAATAAAGAGACAAAAAATTGTGATATTCAGGATGATTGCGATACTGTGGCCCATACATGACTAGCAACCTATAACTCTCTCCTTTTAAATTAAAATCTAAATAACCGTACTTTTCATAATCACTTACTTGATTCATTGTTGTGGTTACTTGAATGGTGGAATCGTCGTCAACAGGAGTGAAATTTGCCTCAACTACATATTCCGGGTCGTAAGGGTAGTATTTCAACGCAACAAATTCCTTTTTATCATCCTGTGATAATGGTGATTTATCACCAGATTTAAAAATTGCATTTTGCTTTTTTCTAAATTCAATAGTTTGTTGTCTATAATCAGGTGATTGAGAAAACAGACATAGGAATCCTATAAATATAAATATGTGTTTCATAGAATTAATCAAAAAGTGGCGTAAACCCAATTTGCAATTTCTTGATACGCAAATCTACAAGCAAGAATTACCGCGATAAGAAATAACGTAACCACCCAAGATTGTTTCTTAAGCCATAAAGTTGCTACACTAATAAGTAAAACAACAGCGTGAATTGCAGCTATAAAATACACTGGTGTGTATAAGTTATCTGGCATGAGTACGTTGGACTCTCTTTCGCCCGTTAAAAAAGGAACTATGGAAGTAATTATATAAAATGCAGCGTAAAAAGCTACTATTTTGGTAGTTATATTCAATCCTTTTGGAGTAAATAAAACAGATTGATTTTCTTGACTCATATATTTCAATTAATAACCTTTGGGCGCTTGTCTATGGTTGGTTGCTTTTTCATAAGCTGCTGCCCACTTGAACAACAAGGCATCCTCTTCGGTAGGTGCAATAAATGTTAAACCGTATGGTTGTCCTGAGTCGTCATATCCCATAGAAACTGTCATGGCAGGAAAAAATGCTACAGCTGCTTGTGCCGCAGTGTAATTATTAATGGAAAGGAAACCATCGAGGTTGTTTTTTCTTGTATAATAATAAAAATAATCTTGAGTTGCCGTGGTAAGCTTTCTTTTAAGGCTTTGTAATTCTTCCTCACTCATTAAGTCTTTTTTGATCATATTATCAAATAAACGTTGACCATAAGGCATGGTTTTCACCGAGTCGATTTTATTAAAATTCACTAAGCGTTGTAAATCATATCCACGATACGATTGGTTTGCATATCCCATAAAATAGTTAGGCAAATCCCTTTTCATATCCTGATCAAGTAAGCTTATAAAACCGTCTAATGAAACATCCTTTTCTTCTAGAACCACTACAGTTGCCCCTAAACTCTCTATATCTTTAATAGCCTGTGAAAACAATGAGTTTTCTTGAAAGCCAGCAAAAACACCAAAACGTTTTCCTTTTAAACTAGAGTCATATAATCCAGCGATTTCCTTTTTAGATATTACTTCTAAATTTTGAGTCATAGCATTAAGTAGGATTGCATTGTCCATGACATTCTTGGCCATAGGACCAGCAGTATCTAAATAACTAGAAATAGGTACAATACCGCTTCCGCTTAATGTTCCTACTGTAGGTTTGTATCCCACGAGCGCGTGTTGTGAGGATGGTGATAATATGCTTCCTGCAGTTTCAGAGCCTATTGCAACCGCTGCAAAATTTGCAGCAACGCTAGCGCCACTACCACTACTTGATCCACCTGTATCAAATTTTCTAGGCCCATATGGATTTAATGTTTGTCCACCAACAGCGCTCCAACCACTAGGACAATCACCGCAAAAGTAATAGGCCCATTCACTCAGGTTTGCTTTACCTAGAATAACCGCACCTTCTTCCTTAAGTCTTGTAATAATTTTTGCATCTCGTGCATCATTTTCAAGCAATGCAACTGCACCAGCTGTAGTGGCAATTCCCGAGACATTGATGTTATCCTTAACTAGAACAGGAATACCCCACATACTATATTGAATATCTAGCGCGGTTCCTCTATCCTTTAATTGAGAGTCTGCCTTTTTTGCTTGCTCGATAGCCTCAGGATTAATTCGGATTACGGAATTGATCGCTTTCTTATTAAGACGGTCGTACTCGTAAATACGGCTTAAATAATACAGTGTAAGTTGTTCATAGGTAAACTTTCCTTCTGCAATGGCAGTATGAATTTCAGGAATTGATTTTTCAAGGACGTATGGACCTATTAATGTTGAGGACTTCTTTCCTATCTCGCTTTCGCGAAAGCGTAATACCTCATCAAGCACACCTTCAAATACGTCTTGTTTTGAAATATACTGGCTATCAATTACTTTGAATTCTCTGAAATCATCTTTTTTCTTGCTTACATCAGTGGATTGACACGCTGCAAGCACAGCCAAAAAGAAAATTGAAAAATACCTCATCTTTGAAAATTTGCTTAAAAATAGCAAACTATCGATAAACAAGATGTTTTGAATGTAGTTACTGTTTAAAGAAGCTATCTACGAACTCAACTTTATTGAAGACTTGTAAATCATCCATGCCTTCACCTACACCTATATAGCGCACGGGTATTTGAAATTGATCTGAAATACCTATTACCACACCACCTTTTGCAGTACCATCTAACTTAGTAACAGCAAGTGAAGTAACCTCGGTAGCAGCGGTGAATTGTTTTGCCTGCTCAAAAGCATTTTGACCAGTTGATCCGTCTAAGACGAGCATGACGTCGTGAGGCGCATTAGGCAGCACCTTTTGCATAACACGTTTAATTTTACTGAGCTCGTTCATAAGGTTGACCTTATTGTGCAGTCGTCCAGCGGTATCTAGTAAAACCACATCAGCATTTTGAGCTACGGCACTTTGCAGGGTATCAAAAGCAACACTGGCAGGATCACTACCCATCGCTTGTTTTACAATCTCTACTCCTACTCTATTTGCCCAAATATCTAATTGATCGACTGCAGCAGCTCTAAATGTATCTCCTGCTCCTAGTACGACCTTTTTACCTTTTTGTTTAAACTGGTGTGCCAGTTTTCCAATTGTAGTGGTTTTTCCTACACCATTAACTCCAACAATCATGATAACATATGGACCATCAGTGCTTGGGATTGTGAAGTCTGTGGCATCACCATAATTGACCTCGCTCATTAATCCAGCGATTTCTTCTCGTAGGATTGAATTAAGTTCTGAGGTGCCGAGGTACTTATCTCTAGCTACTCGTTCTTCAATACGATCAATTATTTTTACCGTAGTCGCCACGCCTACATCGCTAGATATAAGTACATCTTCTAGATCATCTAGAACATCCTCATCTACCTTTGATTTACCTGCAACGGCTTTACCTAATTTATCAAAGAAACTGGATTTTGATTTCTCAAGACCTTTGTCTAAAGTTTCTTTTTTTTCTTTATTGAATATCTTTTTGAAAAAACTCATTAGTAGCTAATTGGTAAATGCAAAGTTACACAAGTATATAGAGTTAATAAGTGCTTCTTTTTAGGAATTATAGAATAGCCTGTACGGCTGATTTAGCTTTATGATTTTTTAATCTCTTGGAGTGTTTTATAAAAGTCCTCTTGAACAGGTCTATTTTTAGGTAATTCTCTTAAAGGTTCCACTTGTAGCATCGTATCGTGACAATCATTTGGCAATTGCTGGTATAATCTAGTTCCTGCGGTTTTCCAATCTATCATTTGATCACTAACGTCTTTGATTTTTTTTGCAGGATTACCGACAATCAAACTACGCGGTTCAAAAATAGATTCTGCCTTTACAAAACTCATAGCTCCTACTATACATTCATCGCCTATGACAGCATCATCCATGATGACACTATTCATTCCAATTAAGCAATTGCGACCTAAATTAGCTCCATGAATGACCGCGCCGTGTCCTACATGTGCGCTTTCGCGAAAGCGGATACTTTTACCAGGAAACATGTGCACCGTACAATTTTCTTGTACGTTAACACCATCTTCTAAAATGATTTCTCCCCAATCACCACGTATTACCGCACTAGGACCTACGTAACAATTTTTACCTATGATAACATTGCCTATGACAGTTGCTTGAGGATGAATAAAGCTACTTTCGTGAACTACTGGGATATGACCTTTAAAAGAATAAATCATTGATTTTCTATATACTTTAAGGTCTGTTCTATCCAGTCCTCGTTATTATTGAGTAATACGTCAACAGGTACTCCTCTACTTTCAAATTCAAAAAATTCGTTGAATTTAAGATCTGATAAGTAAAATGAAAAACAATCCTTACCAATCGTAATTTTCTCGCCATAATTTAATCCATAGGCAATTACTCCCATGGACCTATCACCTAGTACGGTACCATTTTTTAATTCACCTATGAAATGAGTTGTTTGTTCTGCATTGCTTCCAGACTTACCATTTACAAGAACATATATATTGTTGCGTTTTGCATACTTTTTGATTGCCTTTCTCAATGGTTTACCTATTTGATCTGTACCACCACCATTATTGCGCAAATCGATGATAAGGTGATTTACTTCTAGATTTGGAAAAATATCATTTATAAACTTATTTGCTACTGCTACGTTATCATTGGCCCAACTGAACGTAGCTATACGCATATAACCAACCTTTTTATTTAACGGTTTGTAATAAAAAAGGCTATCACTTTCTGGTGCATTATAATGGTATGGCTGTGTTTTATCTTTATAAATACCGTAGAAAACGAATCTCCCGTTAACTACTCTTTCTGCTCTAGAGCTTGCAAACAGTGAAAAATCGGATTTTATAAAGGATATCCTAAACTTATCACCCAGAGCAGGAATTAATTCAAAAAATTGCATACCTGGTTCCCAATGGTCCATTTGGGTTTTTAATAATATTCCTAGGTATTTATCTTGATCTTTCACTACTCCAAAGGTGGAACCTTCACTATAATAAATCCCTTCAATATCCTGAAATGATTTCTTGCTTAGCTCTGACTGTAAAAGATTTAAATCACCCTTGTAACGTGGTAGATTTTTAAAAAACTTAGAATCCTTAATATTTATTGTATCAGAAATTCCGGTACCACGCACCCTACTATGTTCATCTCTTATTACATCTTTTAAATCTGTAATTTTTATGAAACATTCCCAGTGAGTAGTGCTTTCCTTAACTTCTGAAACTAATTTGTCTAGTTTATTTAAATATGCCGCCTCAACCTTCTTGTCTTTTGCTTGTTGCTTATAGGAAATAGTTTGTTGATATTTTAAAGCAAACTCATTGAGAGATTTCTCGCATTCACAATTTTGTGCATACATATTTACTGATGCGAAAATTACTAATAAACTTATTTTTTTAGCATTCATTTATTAGGTTTAAGAACTAGCAATGTTATTTCCTAATCAGTAAAAGCAACAGTTAATTCCGTTACACCAGTTTTATACTCTGGCATGTCAGATGATTTGAAAAAATCATAACTCACATATATATAACCATCATTTGCCCAGTATTCTCCCCAAGAATTAATCAATCTAAAAGCATTTAAATCATCATTATAACCTACAATCACCATCGCGTGACAACCTCTAAAGATATCTTCTCTAACCTCATTGACATAAAATACATCATCTTTTCTAGCAACTCCAAAAGCAGAGTCAACTTTCATACTGATTACAACAGGTCTATTATCTAACAATGCCGATTTAACTATAAATTCAGTCTCACCAATAACCCCACTTGTATTTACAGGACCTATAGTTTCATAAGATGAGATTACCGGCGATATAATATTTGCACGTTGACTTTCATTAGGCGATCTATCACAATCAGTTTGATCATAGGGAAATGTTCTGATATCTAAAACTCCTTGTTGAAGCATTATGTCAAGATTCCCGTTAACAGTACTTCCCCAGCAGTTACTAGAAGCTGAAGATAATTGATTAAATGAAAAAGCTGGACTCATAATTTCTGACTCATTTGCGATTATGCTATCAGTTGCTACATTACGCAAGTAAGTCCCTAGGTAAAAATGAGTTGCCCAAGCCGCACAGCTACCTTGTTCACCTTGAGATCTAGGAGTAGGCATAAACCTACCGAGATCGTAAATAGCAGGATAGTTGGTTTTTAGAGGATAATCAATACTACTTCCTGATACTCCTGAATCCCAGCTACAATTTAATATTCCCAATGACAAAGGATCATTAGCAGGATTAGAATCTATTATTTCATCGCCAATCTCTTCTTCACAGCAGTCATCCAGATCAGTATTACAACTAAAGAGACAGCAAATTGTCATAAAAATAAGAAACTTCTTCATATCAAAATTTTTAGCATTTATTAACTATTGTTTAAAAGTAACTAAAAATCGGAATATAAATTGTATAATCTTGTCATTTAAATTTATGATAAGACGCTCAAAAACAAAAATAACCACCAATAGAATTATCGAGGAGTATTAAAAGAACTTACTTGAACCTTTTTAATGTTTCTTTTGTAAATTCACTCAATACCAATCGCCCAGAGATTTTAGCTCTATCGATCAATAAAGTATCCCAGTCTTCACAACCTGTCCAAAACATTTTTTTCATTTCGGCCATGGCATCTGGATTATAAGTCGCTAGATGTTGCGCAAATTGTAGAACTGCCTCATCCATCTCTTCAGTAGATTCATAAACATGAGCAAATAAACCGTTATCTTTTGCCCATTGCGGTGAATAGAATTCATTAGCATTAATAGCAATCTGGCTCATACCGGTTAAACCTAATTTACGCTCTACTGCTGGCCCCACTACAAAAGGACCTATACCTATATTAAGTTCACTTAGTTTTATAGCAGCATATTGAGTGGCAAAACAATAATCGGTAGCAGCAGCTACTCCTACTCCACCACCAACAGTTTTTCCTTGTACACGCCCGATGATAAATTTGGGACATTTACGCATGGCGTTAATTACATTAGCAAAACCACTAAAAAATTCCAGACCTTGCTCCTTATTTTCAATTGCAACCAATTCTTTAAAACTAGCACCTGCACAAAACGTTCTCGCTCCACCAGACTTCAAAATAATCACTTTAGTTTCTTCATCTTTACCTGCGTCTTCTATTGATTGTGCAAGATTTGCAAGCACATCACTAGGTAATGAATTGTGTGCTGGGTGAAAAAACTCAATAGTTGTAATCCCATTATCAGTTTGAGATGTTACGTAAGGTGCGGTCATAATTTTCAATACTTTATTTGTAGTTCAAATCTAAGATTTCTTTGGCGTTTTTATAAAGATATAACCATAAAAAAGCCTCTTGTTTACACAAGAGGCATAACATTTCCTGTTATTGTTAAACGATTAGTCGTTAGTTCTATTTACTGCCGCTACTTCACCTTCTAATAAAGCAAAAAATTTGTCTAGATTAGGCATAATTACGATTTGTGTACGTCTATTTTTAGCCATGTTTTCTCTACTATCATTTGCTACTACTGGATCATAACTTCCTCGACCTGCAACAATTAATTGATCTGGCGAAACATTAAATTTGTTTTCTAATCTTCTTACAATTGATGCGCTACGCTCGGTACTCAGGTCCCAATTGTCTTTAATATAACTTCCTTCTTTTACTGTTCTACTATCTGTATGACCAACTATAAGAACTTCTAACGATGGCTCACTATTTACTACTTGTGCAATACGATTTAAAATACCATCTGCATCTTTTCCTATTCTGTAACTACTGTCTTTGAACAACATGTCGTCATCAATATCTATCATTACAACTGTTTCATCAACCGATACATTTAAATCTGAATTTTCTGGCAGACCAGAAAGCTTTTTGGACATATTGTGAGCAATAGCGACATTAAGAGAATCTTTTAAAGTGGTTGCTCCGGCTAGTTTTGCCGCTGGCACATCTTTCAAAGTTGCCCTCATCGCTTTTTTGTTGTTTTCAGACATAACTAGATCACCGTTATCCTGTGAAACTAACATCCCATCCTTCTCTGTTTTGAGAGAAGCAATCTTGGCATTGTATCGATCCACTCGCATTTCTATTTCATTCATGCGATTTTCTAATTGTTCTTTTTCAACTCGTGTTTTTTGAAGTTGAGATACAGTGGTGTTGTACTGTGATTCTAGCTCGGTGTATTTCTTTTTTGAAACACAGCTCGTTGTTAACAGAACTACTCCTGTAGCAATAAAAATTTTCTTGATCATAACTTATTTATTTGATAGCAACATAATGTGATGATCAAACGAATAGTATATAGAAAAGCTTAAAGTGTCGTTAAACAATTTATAAACACCAATCAATGTATTGATTTACAGTTATTTATAATCAACACATTGATTTAGTGCAATTGTTAATTAATTATATAAATTAAGAGTTACTTAAGAATCACTTAGTCTTTATAACAGTCCAAATTGTTCCAAATGATGTGTTACATGTTTACGCTCCAGCAAGCTCCACTCGTATTTAGAAAGCGGTCCGAAAACAGCATTCTTTGTGGTTGCTTTAGGGTTGCGTTTGAAATAGTCTAGGTATTCATTACGAGCCTCAAAAAGTTTAGCAATAGCGGTTGCCAGGTCTTCATGCTGTAACTCCTCTAGGCTTCCATCTTGTTTCATTAACGGCATCTTAAAATCGCGCGGCATTTTCTCATAATTCCATAAGGTTGCTGCCACTTTTTCTAGATATTTCTCTGGTGTTGTTACTTCAAAATCTTGAATCTCACCACTAGCAATTCTGTAACCATGCTCTAGATGCTCGACCATGTGCTGCATGGTCATGTTACCCCATAATGGTTTTGTTTCTGGGCTCGCTTTCTCGAAAGCGAAACGCATAAAACGTTCATTGATTTCTGGAAATGTTGTTTGTTTTTTCTCTACCATCGTAAGAATAGTCGCAACTGCAACGAGAGCTTGTGCTTCTTCGTCCGTTTTACCGTTTTCATAATCGACTGGCTCTGCGTCAAAAACCTCAACATACCATTTTACGATACCACTAGGATGCTCACGACCGCTTACATCGCGCTCGCGTTTTTCTTTACAAGTTAATCGCACATAAATTGTATCGTTGTGGTATAACGGTCTTAAAAAACGAATATCTTCAAGTCCATAATTGGCACTTACTGGTCCTTTATTAGGATAGACGAACAAACCAGCCGCCGCACTGATGATAAAGTAACCATGTGCTGTACGCTTTTTAAAAATGCTACCATCTAAACTGGTGATGTCTGTATGGGCATAAAAATGGTCCCAAGTAAGATTAGCAAAGTTTTGAATATCCGTATCGGTAAGAGTACGCTTGTGTGTTTGCAGACTCATACCAGGTTTGATATCTTCATAATGATAGGCAAAAGGATGCTTTTCGGCTTCTTTATACGCACCATTAGGTTGGTATATTCCTGTCACCTCGGTCAACGTGGTCGGGCTACCTTGAACCGCACAACGCTGCATGTAGTGTTTGATACCGCGCAGTCCGCCCATTTCCTCGCCGCCGCCGGCACGTCCTGGTCCACCATGCACTAATAACGGTAGCGGTGATCCGTGTCCGGTGGATTGTTTTGCACTTTCGGCATTTAAACATAGTATTCTTCCATGATGCGATGCGGCTTCTACGGTGTACGCTTTCGCGAAAGCGTCATCACCAGTAACCACACTGCTCACCAGAGAACCTCTCCCCATTTGAGCCAATTCGATTGCCTCTTCAATCCCATTGTAAGGCATGATCGTACTCACAGGACCAAAAGCCTCAATCTCGTGAACGGCTGTGTTTTTAAATGGGTTGTCTTCACGCAATAAAATAGGTGACATGAACGAGCCTTTTTGGGCATCGGCGCCATGAACCTCAACATTCTCTAAATCACCATAAACGATATTTGCTGTCTCGGTTAGCTTTTTGATTTGGTTAATCGTAGTGTCTCGCTGGTCATTATTAATTAACGCACCCATGCGTGTTTCCTTTAGTTTAGGATCACCTATAACAGTACGACTTAATTGCTTTCCTAAAGCGATCTGAACATCTTCAACCAGATTTTCTGGAACGATAATGCGACGTATAGCAGTACATTTCTGGCCGCATTTTACGGTCATCTCTTTACGTACTTCCTTAATAAACAGATCAAATTCTGCCGTTCCAGGAACCGCATCTTCTCCCAAAACACAAGCATTTAAACTATCTGCTTCCATTGTAAATGGAACACTTTCTTCTAGAATCTGGCTGTGATTTTTAAGTTTACGACCTGTGGCAGCACTACCTGTGAAGGTCACGACATCTTGAGATTGTACAGTGTCCAAAATACTTGTAGTAAGCCCAGATAACAATTGCAGTGACCCTTCTGGTAAAATACCGCTATTGATAATCTCACGCACTACAGCCTCTGTTAAGAAAGCTGTTTGAGGTGCTGGCAGAACCACTGCTGGCATTCCTGCCATCCAGTTTACGGCACATTTCTCTAACATTCCCCAAACTGGAAAATTAAACGCATTGATGTGAACTGCTACTCCTTTTTTAGGTACTAAAAGGTGGTGTGCCATAAAGCGTCCACCACGAGACAAATCTATAGGCTCACCTTCTACCGCATAACTTTGGTCTGGAAAGAGTTTACGTAAACTGGCATTTGCAAATAGATTACCAAATCCTCCTTCTATATCTATCCAGCTATCTACTCTCGTTGCACCGGTGCGGTAACTAATCTCGTAAAACTGTTCCTTGCGCTTGGTAAGATAAAGTGCTAATTTCTTTATCATATTACCTCGCTGTTGGAAGGTCATATCTCTAAGGATTTTACCATTATCTCTACCATATTGCAAGGCACTAGCGATATCCAACCCTTCTGTACTTGTTAAGCCTATTACGTCACCTGTAATAGCGTCGTACATATTACGAGCATTTCTATCATCTCCTGTTAACCATTGTCCATTTATATAAGAAGGTAAAATCATAATATCGTGTTGTTATCAGGCTTTTAAAGATGATAAAGCCCTTAATTTAAATTCGCATGATTGATTGTTACGAAAATAATAAATGATAACAGTACAAGACTAACATTTGTTAGTTAATTTAAATTCTTAAAATATTTTGTAAGAAATTGGATTCACTATTAATTGAAAATAAAACTGTTAAACCAAGAATAATACCGATTATAGATTTAAATAAAACCGCATGATCCATTTACTCGTAAACCTACACTATACAATACGTTTGCAAAAAAATGAGAAATGAAATTACTGTGGTTATTATTAATGAGTTCCATACTGTCTTATTTTGGTCAGGCTCAAGTAGGAATAGGCACTACTAATCCTGCAATTGGGACTATTCTTCACATAGATGATTCCAGCGGAACTAAAGGTGTAAAACTACCCGATGCTAACCTCATTGACCTCAATACCATCGATCCTTTACCGATAGGTACACAAGTAGGAACCATGGTTTATAACATTAACACCTTCACAGGTCAAGGATTTTTTTATTGGACTGGCCTTGTATGGGCTCCTTTACAGTTGTTCTCTGAAAGAGCTGCGAAATTTCAGAATTTTAAAAATATAGAGACGACTAACGATGTTAACCTTAATACTACTGCTGGTGTAGATGTGGAAATTATGGATGGCGTTGTGTTTAATGATAATCTAGATCTTTTTGAACAAGTAACTGATGCTAATAATCGTGTAACTAGAATTAAAGTAAAAAAATCTGGCAGATACAAAATCACCGTTTTTATAGGTTTAGAACAAGATGATGCTACAGCAGGATCTTCATCCATCCAAGGAAGAATTCGAATAAAAGATTCGATGAATTCATTGAGGTTTGAAGGTAGTTCTCACCGAAGTTCTGAGATGGATCGAAATGGAACCGGTGATGATGATGGAACACTTTCATTTTCAGAAATTTTAAATCTTGATGAAAATGATGAAATCTCTATTAATTGTTCCAATCTAGAAGGTACTGCAGCTGTTTATCAACGAGACAAAAAAGGCTCTGCATTTATAATAGAAAAAATCAGATAAAACTTACAACTTAATCCCTATTCTTTTGAAAACAATTACAGTTTTATTAGTAATCCTATTATCCCTACCAATTCATGCTCAAGTAGGTATAGGAACCAGTCATCCTGCCACAGGAACTAGCCTGCATATAGAAGATTCTACAGGAACAAGCGGTGTACTTTTCCCCAAAGTAAATATCCTAGATTTACAAACGGTAGATCCACTTCCCACAGGTACGGAAAACGGGACCATAGTCTACAATACAAATCTTACTACTGGTGAAGGTTACTACTATTTCAAGGATGGTAAATGGGAACCCATTTTTGGGGTTGTAGGCTCTATGGCAAAATTCACGAACCTTCTATTTTCCACAAGTTCCAATAATTTAAATACAGGAGGCTGGACAACTACTCAATTATGTACTAGCACTTATTTTAATGACAACGCAACCGTATATCAAGAATCTGGCAATACCACATTGACTGTAGGTCAAACTGGTAGGTATAAGGTTATTGTCAATATATCGTTAGAAGGCTTTTCTGGTAATAACAATCAAGCATTGCTAGCTGTAGAATCTACATTACGTATAAATGGCACTCAAACTGGTGGTATCTATCGCAGTCAAGAAATGATTTCTGCAAATAGCTCTACACCTGATTATAGCAGCATTAGTATCACCGAAATTATTGAATTAAATGCTATGGATAAAATTACTGTAGCTACCAGACGTACTCAAGATACTGGTACAGTTTATTTACGCTCTGAAAGGTCCTCGAGCATCTTTATTGAAAGATTAGATTAATTATCAAACCCCAGTTTAAAATTTAACTGGGGTTTGATAACTAGAAAGCTATCTTACAAACTAGCATTCTCAATCACCATCGCATAACCTTGACCTACACCTACACACATGGTAATAAGCGCATAGCGTTTACCGGTAAGTTGTAATTCCAACGCCGCGGTATTTGCAAGCCTAGCTCCTGTCATTCCAAGTGGATGACCGATAGCGATGCTTCCACCGTTAGGATTAATTCTAGGATCATCATCTGCCAGTCCCCATGAACGAGTGCATGCTAATGCTTGTGATGCAAATGCTTCATTTAATTCTATAACATCCATATTGTCCATGGTTAGACCTGCTTTTTCAAGCGCACGATTACTAGCTTCTACAGGTCCTATTCCCATTATACGAGGTTCTACTCCTACTACAGCACTACTCAGTACTTGAGCTCTAGGCTTTAAATCATACTTCTTGACAGCATCTTCACTAGCAATAACTAATGCAGCAGCACCATCATTAAGTCCGCTAGAATTTCCAGCAGTCACTGATCCACCTTCTTTCTTGAAAGCTGGACGTAACTTTGCAAGTATTTCTTTGGAAGTAGTAGGTTTTATAAATTCGTCTTGATCAAAGACAATTGGGTCTTTTTTACGTTGCGGTATTTCAACAGCTACAATTTCTTTAGCAAGTCTTCCATTTTGTTGTGCAGCAGTAGCTTTATGCTGTGACCATGCTGCAAAGGCATCTTGATCTTCACGAGATATACCAAATTTCTCTACAAGATTTTCGGCTGTATTCCCCATTCCATCTACTCCATATATTTCGGCCATTTTGTGGTTTACAAATCTCCAGCCAAAACTACTATCATACATCTTACTGTCATTACCAAAAGCACTACTAGGTTTTGCTATGACGTAAGGACCGCGTGTCATATTTTCTACACCACCGCATACAAACACATCGCCATCACCAGTCTGAATAGCACGATGAGCGTGTACCACACTACTTAAACCAGAGCTACATAACCTATTAACTGTTTCTCCTGGAACGCTCCATGGCAATCCAGCAAGTAATCCAGCCATGCGTGCTACGTTACGATTATCCTCACCAGCTTGATTAGCACATCCCATAATAACATCGGCATAGGCTTCTTTTGGAATACTAGAATTCCTGTCAACGACAGTTTTTATAACAAGAGCCGCCATGTCATCTGGACGTACTTTAGACAGCGTTCCTTTGTAATTTCCTACTGGCGTTCGTACACCATCGATGATATATGTTTTTTTCATAAAGTATATAAATTACGCTTTCGCGAAAGCGGAAAAGTAAAATGATTTTCATCAAAAATACAAATAAGAAACTCGGTAGATGTATCCTCAAACTCTTAAATTTGAAGATCAAAATTAATCTATGAAAATTAAGACAGTAGGAATAATAGGTGCTGGAACAATGGGTCGTGGTATTGCACAAGTTGCAGCTACCGCTGGATGCACGGTTGCACTTTTTGATACGAATCAAGAAGCTCTAGATAATGCCCGCGCATCTCATGAAAAAATCATGAATCGATTGGTAGAAAAAGGTCGTATCGATGAAGATGAGAAAAACCGAATTCTAAGTAATATCACGTATGTGGATGCTGTCTCCGCTTTCGCGAAAGCAGACCTCATCATAGAAGCTATTATAGAGAATATTGACATTAAGAAAAAGGTTTTTCAAACTATTGAAAAAACTGTTTCTGAATCATGTATCGTCGCGTCAAATACCAGTAGTTTAAGTATCGCGAGTATTGCTGCATCACTAGACAAACCCGATCGTTGTGTAGGTATTCATTTTTTCAATCCTGCTCCATTAATGAAATTGGTAGAAGTTATACCAGCTGTACAAACTAGTGAAATAACTTTAAACACCAGTGTTGCTACTATTAAAGAATGGGGTAAGGTTGTGGCAGTAGCAAAAGACACACCAGGTTTTATCGTTAACCGCGTAGCACGTCCTTTTTATGGAGAAGCTATAAGAATTTTTGAAGAAGGCATTGCCGATATTCCTACCATAGATTACGCTTTAAAGGGTTTAGGTTTTAAAATGGGACCTTTTGAGCTTACAGATTTCATAGGCCATGATGTAAATTATGTAGTGACTGAGACTGTATTTAAGGCTTTCTATTACGACCCGAGATACAAACCTAACTTTTCTCAAAAAAGGTTAGTTGAAGCTGGATGGTTAGGCCGAAAAAGTGGTAGAGGTTTTTATGATTATAAAAATGATGAAGCCACTAATTTCTATGGAAAACAAGAACCAAATAAAGAGACTAAACTTATCGAGAAAATTCAAGACAGAATCCTTGTTATGCTTATTAATGAAGCTGCCGATGCTTTGTTTTTAAATATAGCAAACGCTACTGATATTGATACCGCCATGACTAAAGGTGTTAATTACCCTAAAGGACTACTTTCATGGGCTAATGAAAAAGGAATTTCATGGTGTGTAGACCAATTAGACTCATTATACGATCTGTATCGTGAGGACCGTTACCGTTGTTCACCTCTATTAAGAAGATTGAATGAGCACGGTAAGCAATTTGATATTTAATGAGATACGTAGGTTTATTAAGAGGTGTTAATGTAGGCGGCAAAAACAAACTTCCAATGGCTGAATTGAGGAAAGCTTTAAGCTTTCTTCCTTTTGATAATTTAGTGACATACATACAATCTGGAAATATTGTCTTTGATTCTGATTTTAGCAGTACAGAATGTTCTACTCTCATATCAAACACAATATCTCAAAATTTTAACCTGAACATTCCTGTAGTAGTTTTTGAACAAACTAATATTATAGAAATATTAGATTCTAATCCATTTAAAAAGCTATGTGAGGTAGAGAAAAAATTCATGTCTTTTGGATTTCTTGATGAATACCCCAGTAAGGAAAATTGTGAATTAATGGAGTCTTTTTCCAATGAAAAGGAGTTCATCAAAATAACAGAAAATATCCTATTTTTTTACTGCACTATCGGGTTTGGTAAAACAAAATTGACTAACCATTTTATGGAGAAGAAACTCAAAGTTTCTTCAACTATGAGAAACTATAATACCACTTTGAAATTATCAACATTGTAGAATATGGACGGAAAAGAAATACCTAAAAAAATGCTTAGCCTAGATCCATTTTCACAATGGTTAGGTATCGAGATTTTAGAATGTGAGGTAGGTAAAGTTACATTAGGAATGACTGTAAGACCCGAAATGCTTAATAGCATGGGTAAAGCTCACGGTGGCATTACCTACTCCTTGGCAGATAGTTGTTTTGGTTTTACTGCAAATACACATGGCAAATATGCGGTCTCTATTGAAACTAGTATCAATCATATTGAAGCACTAGAAGCAGGTGATTATTTGATAGCAACTTGCACTCTTAATGAGACAAGAAATAAAGTAGGCTTCAATATTGTTGAGATTTACAAGGGCAAAACTTTAGTTGCGTTATTTAAAGGAGTAGTTTACCGCACCAATAAGAATTGGGAATAAATCATACTTGTTAAGAAATAACTTAGAAAAATAAACTTATTGAGTATCCAAATATGCAATACCACTAAGTTTTTCTATTTTTACACATTACCGGTAAATTGAATTAATGACATCACTAGATAATCTTATAACAAGATTTAAAAACAAAGAGGTTGATGCTTTTGAAAAGCTATACGAAATGTATAGCGATAGTATCTATGGTGTCATCATGAATATCGTGAGAAATGAAGAAATGGCGACCGAGCTTTTACAGGATTCATTCTTAAAAGCCTGGAACAACGCAGAAACTTACAATTCTAAAAAAGGAAGGTTTTTTACCTGGATGCTTAATATAGCGCGTAATAGCGCAATTGATAAAACAAGATCCAAAGCTTTTAAACAATCACGTAAAAACCTAGACTCTAGTTTATTCGTAGATATTATACCGGACCATGAAAATCTGGATAACAAGACAGACGCTATAGGCATCAAAAATTATGTAAAAGCCCTTGGTGAAACTTGTAAACAACTTATAGAATTACTTTATTTTAAAGGTTTCACTCATAAAGAAGCCGCTGAGGAATTAGGTAATCCTATAGGAACGATTAAAACTAGAAATCGTAATTGCATCAAACAATTACGCGATATGGTATTATAATGAAGGATGTTAAAGAATACATAGAATCTGGAATTCTTGAGCTATATGTAGCTGGAAAACTTAGTGAACAGGAAAATCAAGAGGTTCATGAGATGATGTATGAACATCCTGAAATTAAAAAAGAAGTTGAGGAAATTGAAAAAGCGATTTTGCTATTAACGGCATCAGTAGCTCCAGGAACAGTTTCCTTCAACAATATTTTAAATCATCTAAACTCAAACGATAAAAGAGTAATACCGTTAAAAACTAGATATAATTGGGTTACCTATACCGGTTGGGCAGCAAGTATATTATTAGCAGCTGGCTTAATTTATAATTATCAGTCCAAAGTTGATTTACAAAGCGAATTAGAACTAACAGAGAGAGAAAATCGAATTCTTGAAATTAAGTTTGAAGACTCTCAGGAAGCTCTAGTTCAAACACAAAACACCTTAGATGCTATAAGAAGTAAAGACGTTATTACTATACCCTTAGGAGGTCAAGGTAATTTTGCCGACTCTTATGCTAAGGTATACTGGAATAAGAAAGATAATTCTATTTATATTGACGGGTCTGGCCTACCAGAAACTCCAACTGGTAAAGTATGGCAAATATGGTCTTTAACTTTAAATCCGCTTACTCCGACTAGTTTAGGAACTATTGACGGTTTCAATGAAGATGAAGACAAACTATTTAAGTTTGAAAATGAATATAGTAGTGAAGCTTTTGGGATAACTCTAGAACCAACAGGCGGAAGTGAATCTCCTACTATGGATCAACTACATACTCTAGGTGTAGTAAATTCAAATCCTTAAAGGGTTCATTTTTCATTAATTCTATAATCCTTCTTAAAGTAAATTTTCTCCATCATTTACAGGCTAATTCATTAATTGGCTTGTCCAGCTATTGAACTTTCTTATGTTAAAATTGAAGATTCCGTTTAAACTAGTTCAGTGACTTCTTTTTAATCAACATTAATTGAAATCAAAAACGCCCGTATTCAATATACGAGCGCTTTTTCAACCAACTAACTAACCAATTAACTATTACAATTAGAAAATAAAAACCTTAAAATTATCTCAATCAAACCATCGGCTAGTAATCAGTATATTCTAAACATATAAAGGTTTTAAAATGTGTATGTAGCAATACCTCTTATGTAAAAAGGTGTTCCTGGAGTAAAGTGTAATTCTTCGGTACTTGCAGATTCATTTAATAAACGAGATTCAGTAGCAAACTGCGCCTCATTCCAATCAATATCAAATAGATTTTCTACTCTAACTCCAAGGGTGAGCTTATTAAACTCATATGATACATTTAAATCAAACACTGTATAACCTTCGGCTGTTATAGTATTATCTTCGTTTGCTGGCCTATCATCGATGTATCTCATTTGCAGACCACCTGAGAAATTTTTAATATTCTTAAAGTATAAACCAGAGACCAATGTAAAGTCAGGAGCCAAAGGAATAAAATCCTCTCCATCAAGTTCATCAATAGTTCTTGCTTTAGTATAAGTTGCATCTGCATTTAGAAAAAGCCAATCGGTTAATTGGTATCTAGCACTTAAATCAATCCCGTATCTTCTTGTTTTTCCACTAGGCTCAACTATCCCGGCATCACCAACATACACAAACTCTTGTTCTAAAAACAAATACCACAAAGCACCTTCTACTAATAACCTAGGTGCAGGTTTCCAGGTCAATCCTAAATCCGCGTTGTAGGATCTTGGTAATATTTCTTCACCTTGATTAGCTACAACTACTCGAGCATCATTAGAATGAAATCCTAAACCAGATTTAGCGTAAACTTGAAAATCATTGTTTATAGTATAGTATAAATTTAGTTTTGGATTAAGAAGGGTTTCAGTTTCAGATTGGGTTTCATAATTTTCTTGTAACTGATCGTTATATAAGAAATTGAAATTATCCAATCGCACACCTGGCTGAATTTTAAACTTACCAAAATCCAACATTGCTTCTACATAGGCACTAGTATTGGTTTGATTAATATCACCTAACTGTAACACCTCAAGAGTTGTTTTTCTGTTTGCTGTTCTGGATAACTCAACATCATTATTAACATCGTGCCTTAAACTAAAACCATAACTCAAATCAAGATCAAAGTTTGAGAAATTCTGGTTGTAGTTAAACTTTGTATTTATACCATATATATCACGATTCTCACGTTGTTTAATCTGATCACCATTAATAGGGTCCTCTAAAAAGAAAGTAAAGTTTGAGAAAAGTTCAAAAGTATAATTAGAATAAAAAGCATTTGCGGTTAAGGTTGTGTTTTCCGAAAGAATTGACTGGAAACTTATATTGAAATTAGTTCTTGAAGTAGCACCACCTTCCGTATCATCTATTGCCCCAAAACGTGTAATAAGTCCTCTATCAACTGCTCGTTGAGGAATTTGACCAGATGCATCCCAACGGCTTGTGAAATGAGAAGCCGTAAGTTCTACTCGATCTCCTGAAGCTAGGTTCTTTATATACTTTGTAAATAAATTGATTCTATTAAAATTTTGTGGAGATTCGAATGGACCATCACTCTCTAGGTATTCTACAGCTAGATAAGCATTATCAGTGCTCTTTTTATCTAAGAGGTTAAACATACCGACTGTTCTCAATGTATTAAATTGCCCAAGACTCAGGCTCAAACTATTCTTTTGTAAATAATCTTTGGTTTTAAAACTTACATATCCAGCTGTATTGAAATCTCCTTTATCAGCATAATACGCGCCTTTACCAAAGTCGATAACATCTATCGTTTCTGGGATTAAAAAATGAAGGTCGCTATAACCTTGTCCATGAGCATGTGATACCATATTCACCGGCATGCCATCCACATCGATTGCTACATCAGTTCCATGGTCAATATCAAATCCACGTAAGAAAATTTGTTCAGCTTTACCACCACCAGCGTGTTGACCAATGAAAAGACCTGGTACTTTCCTTAAAATTTCTTGTGATGATGTTACAGGTGAAATTTCTAGATCTATTTTGGAAACTGTTGAAGTAAGATTCTTTTGAGAGGCTACAACCAGTTCCTTAAGCTCTACTGGTTTTAACTTCAAAACAATTTTATTGTCCAACATAGTTTCAACTTCTAATAGTTGGGTAGAATAACCTAAAGACCTATACATGACAGTATCTCCAATTTTTGTATTCAATAATTCAAACCTACCTAATTCATTACTATGAGTGTGTTCTTGGGTGCGTTGGTTTTCTATAAAAACATCCTGTAATGGTTGATTAAATTCTGATACAACTGTTCCTGAAAACTGCTGTGCATGCAATAAGGAGCTTATTAAAAATGTAGCTAAAAAAAAGGCGTTTCTCATTATAAAGTTTTAATCTTAGAAGTTGTCACAGGTCCTAATTCATATGAGCTTGCAAGTAATTCTTTTTTCATTTCCTGAACAATTTCTGCACGATTAACATTTTTATAAATGTTAGCCATGTGAAATAAGGCCACTGGTTCAAAAGTTTTACCATACACCTTATCATCTATTATTTCAATAGCTTTTTCTGTTTCTCCAAGATTAAAATAACTCCAGGCAAGTAAATCATACGCCATAGGAGTTGGTCTGTTTTCTACTTCAACTTTTGCTATTTCTAGAGCAATCTCTGGTTGTTTAATCTCATCAATAAAAATTGCAATGTCGTAAGCATTATACATATCACCGTAATTCTCATCTTTAGATAATAATTTATATTGGTTTAATGCTGTTTCCTTTTCAACTGCATTACCTGAGTATTCAGAAATTTCGGCTTTTAATAGATACAAATCCGGAGACTTATAGTAGGACAAACAATGATCTATAATATCATTTGCATCGGACACTTTATTTTCATGGGAATATAATATCCATGCGATACCTTTTTTAGCATAGGCATCCTCTGGCTTTAAATCTAATGCTTTTAAGTAATGATTATAACTTTTTTCTATTTCGCCAGCATGACCATAAAAGTCCGCAAGATTTGTATAGGACCAATATTTGAGAGAAGACAAGTTTGAGGATTCTGCAATTTTTGTAGCCTTTTCCATATTAAAAATGGCATTATCCAAATTACCCTTATGATCTTCCCATTTTGCTACTCTTATAAAGTAATCAAATCCACCATCGTTTCTTATGGCATCTAACTGTTTTTCTGCTAGAGAATAGTTTCCTAGCTCTAAATGGACATCAAATAACATTTTTTGAGTAGCTAAAAGACCATCTCCTATATTTTCCGCATCTTCCAATAACTTTAGAGCTTCTTTAAAACGATGTTGAGATATGTAATTTGAAGCTAGGGATCTTAAGTAGCCCGGTTCTCTATTTTGTGTTAATTCAACAGCTTTATTTAAATCAGCCTCTGCTAATTTTAGATATTCAATTTTTGCTGTGAGATCAAATAGACTAGAATAGACATTTGCTCTTTTTACGTAATAAGGATGTTGATTAGGTGTTTTGTTTATTTTGTTAGTCCAGAATAGTGCATCTTCAAGTTGCGACTTTAAATCTGGTGTATGGTTAAGATACTCTGTATATTCGTCACCAGTTTTGAAGCTGTTTTCACAACTTATAGACATGGCGAGTAACATTGCGAGCAATGAGTAAATAGCAGTTTTCATTTTTAGGTTTTTAAGGTTTTTAAATATTAAGAGACGAGCTTTTCATTAAGAGAACCTTTAAAAAACTCGCCTCTAAGTAAATGGGGAATAGATATCAACTAGCTACTCACCTACCAAGGTGAAGCTAGGTAAGGGAAAGAACTATCAAATTGTTTATCATTAGCATCAACATTGTCATTTGATAAACCAGGATTTTCAGAAAAATCTTCACCTCCAAAAATCAATAAAAGTTCTACTGTAATAACATCATCAGTTAAAGCACGACCCGTTAACACATTAGTCCCATCAAAAAAGGTTGTAGTCCCATCTAGTGATACATTAAGGACATCTGTAGCAAGTAAACCTGTAAAGGCAGCCGCATCTTGTCCTAAAGCATTTTGATCACCAGGATTTGCAAAGGCCGGACTCAATCCAGTAAGATTGTTTTCAAACATCGTTTGAAACATTGTATTTTGATTAGATGGAATTGTAGTATTAAAATTATCTTTCATTCCAGAAGACACAAAGACAGTATTAACTGCTGGTCTTCCCATTTGATCTTGTTGTACAAATGTTCCAGAAAAATCTGGTCCTTGTGGAGTTGTATTTATATCGTCGTCGTCACTACAACTAACAGCTGTAAAAGCTAAAGAGACAACTAGAATCGATATCTTAAAAATATTAGATTTCATATTAATTCGTTTTAAGGTTATTGTTTTCTTTTAGTCTCTACCCAAGTATTGATAGTTCCTGATCCACCTATCATAGACTTAGGCACCTCAACTACAATCGACATTACATTAGTACCAGCAAAAGTGTCAGTACCAGGATTATTAAAACTTGTAGCATTTCCGGCAATGATCTCGCCATATTGAGCAAAATCCATGAAAAAAGGATCATCTCTAGGACCTGCAAACGCCATCATTCCATTTGAACTTTCAACAATAGCATTTTGACCATACGGCGTAATATCCACTACTAGTTGATTATTTGAATTGGTAAGAATACTACTGTTAAGACCAGTTCCCATAGGAGCATCTGGACCAAAAACATACATTTGCCCATCCTTTGGAATAGCTTGTATTACTAGATCTTCAACATTATCACCATCGGTATCAATGTTGAATTCAACTAGCACGTTTTCATCAAAAGATGCTGCTCCAGTTGCATTTGGCGATAACAACCCTTGCACATTTGCAACAAATGCAATGTTATTAGAGTTTTCACCTTGGAAGGCATAAAAATCGGTGATATCACTTGTACCACCTTGTACTGCAGGCGCGTCAATATGATCTGCTGCGATCACGACCAGCCCTACGATTGCCATAGCGGCAAATAGTAAGTAAAATTTATTTTTTTTCATAAGTGTGAGAATTAAAAGTTAATCGGCTCTCAATTCTATTTACGTCAGCTTATGAAAAGTGGTTTTGTTAAAATTTTATTAAACTATCTTAAAGCGCTATTTTACAGACTAATAGGTTCGTTTTTATATTAATTCCCTTTGAACTTTGGACTGCGTTTTTCCATAAAAGCTGCAACACCTTCTTTGTAATCCTCGGTTTGTGCGCTTTCAATTTGAAGTTTACTTTCTAAGGCTAATTGTTGTTCAACGTTGTTTGAATAACTTGCGTTGAATGCTTTTTTTGTATTAGCCAGGGCAATGGTAGGTAGGTTTGCTAGTTTTTCTGTTTTAGCTTTCGCGAAAGCTAAAAACTCATCATCTTTTATAGCTTTATAAATCATACCCATTTGTTCAGCCTCGTTTGCGGTAATTTTATCGGCTAGCATAGCGATAGCACTCGCCTTACCAAAACCAATTAATCGTGGTAAGAACCAAGTCCCAGCACTATCTGGAATTAACCCTATTTTACTAAATGCTTGAATAAACGCAGCACTTTCTGCTGCAATTACCACATCACAACACAATGCGATGTTTGCTCCAGCACCAGCAGCAACACCATTTACTGCAGCTACAACAGGTTTTTCTAGGTCACGTATCTTGATCACTATAGGATTGTAATGGTCGTCTAGTATAGCCTTAAAACCAGGATTAAGTTCTGGATCAGTAATCTCTTGAATGTCTTGACCAGCACAAAAAGCTTTACCTTCTCCAACAATCATTACAGCACGCACATCATCTTCTTTACAACGATCCAAAGCATCTTGCATCGCATGGGCCATTTCTTTATTAAAAGAATTAAAAACCTTGGGTCTATTAAGAGTTATAGTGGCGATATTATTTTCAATTTGAAGCAAAATACTGTTTGACATATGATTTACGTATTTCTACCTAGGCTATACCTGGGTTGATGAATAAAGGATTATTAATTTATGTAAAGTTAATGGTTAGTACGCTTTCGCGAAAGCGGAATTAAAATCGATGTAGATTTAACTCTATGTTAATCGAAGAGTTCAAAATCTTTTATATTTTCAAACAAACTACCAGCCATGAAATACTTCTCTGTCATAATAGTGCTATGGAGTGCTTTAGGATTTTCCCAACAAGGCGATATAGATTTTGAATTAGTGGTGAGTAATGGGCCGATGGGTGGATATGCAGATGTTACTTACTTTATATCAAATTTATCTCCTACAGCAACCTATACTAATGTCACGATCAATCATCCCGATGCAGTTTTACAGAATGTAGTGGTCACTCCATCTACCTTGCCACCTGGAATTCAGGTATATATAACAGGTCGTATACCGTTGTCTGGAGACAATTATGCAGGAATAGGATTGCGCAACACTCAAGCTACTCTTACTGCTAGTGATGGTACTGCTACCATTACAGAACTTTCTGACGGTAGAGATTTTCAAGGAAACAGTATTAACGATGGTCCAACTGATTATTTTGTTTTAGAATCACCTAGTTATGGTGTCATTTATATTGACGACAATTTGAACGGTCAATACGATGCAGGAATAGATACATTCTTACCACAGGTAAGGATAAATTTATATGATAGTGCTGGTAATACAGATTTTTTGATGACAAATGAAACTGGATGGTGGTATTTTGATAATAGTTTTCTACAGAATAATAGTCCAGGTAATTTCACTTATGGTGCCATCATAGATGTTAATACACTTCCTGCAAATGGTACACGTAACTATCAACTTACAGATGGTGATAATCCCTTTATTCCTAACGGTACTCTTGCCTTTAATTTTAATATGAGTCACGGTTTTGTATCATCAGATTTTGGTACCATAGAGGCAAGTGCTTTTTTAGATGAAAATAACAATGGTATGCGTGACACAAACGAAGTCAATGTCCCATATGTCGATTTTGAATTTATTAAAGATAATGATCCAGCTAGTGCCTTGATAATTAACTCTGGTAATGATGGTATTGTAAGACGCTTCGATAGTAATCCAGGGATTCAATTGAACGATGTCAAAGCAATACTAACTAATAGTTCAAGTTTTTACACTATAACAACACCAGATTACGACGATGTTACCACGACGATCAATCAAACATTTTACGCTCCATTTGCCCTAACAGAAAATTCTAGTTCAAATAGAGACACTGCTGTATACCTAACAAATCTGGCATCACCAAATCCAGGATTTGCCAGTAGATGTAGAATTACAATTGACAACCGCAGCCCTGGAATAAGCACAGGTAATTTACAATTCACCGCAGATCCAAACGCAAGTATTCTAAATGTGTTTGATCAAAATGGCAATGACTTATTGGTCAATGGAGTTGCTACGGCAACAACTTCTGGGTTTATTATGAATTACTCTATACCCTATTTTTCTCAAAAAGAGATAGATGTAGTTATGGACACGCCAATCACTGGTGTACAAATGGGAGATGTTTTCTCTCATAATACTACTATACTACCTACATCTATAGATATAGACACGGGTAACAACACTCAAAACATTGATGTTAGTATAATTGCTTCATATGATCCTAATGATATTACTGAAATAAGAGGTCCTTCAATTCCTATAAATTTATTTTCTACCACTGATTTTTTAGAATACACCATACGGTTTCAAAATGAAGGAACTGCAAATGCCCAATTTGTACGAATTTTGTCCTCACTAGATGCTATGCTTGATTTAACGACACTAGAAATGCTTTCTAGTAGTCATAGTTATACTTATACCATAACTGGTAACGAATTAGACTGGTATTTTGATAATATTCAACTAGTTCCACAATCGCTAGATGAACAAGCTAGTCAAGGCTATGTAAAATACCGTATTAAACCTCGTGCTGGTTTTTCAGTAGGTGATGTTATTAGTGCCCAAGCAAGAATTTTCTTTGATTATAATCCCGCTGTTTTTACTGAAGAATGGACCAGCACATTTGATTCTTCAGCGTCGATTAATGATTCTAAAGAAAATGTTACTGTATATCCCAATCCTATAAATAACCATAATGAATTACACATTTCACAATTAGAAAATGGAAAATTTGAATTATTTGGGGTAACAGGCATACGATTATATAGTGGCGAGTACCACGAAGGTGTCATAAAACTAAATAACCTTTCTCCAGGAATCTTTTTTTTGAAAGTTGTCGGTAACGGTAGGTCTGCCGTTATTAAATTGATTAAAGAATAAACCTCTTCTTACTTCAAACACTTGAAATAGTCAAAGGGCTCTAGACAATCATCACATTGAAACATGGCTTTACAAGCTGTTGAACCAAATTGACTGACTAGTTTTGTATTAGTCGAACCACAGTTAGTACATTTGACCAACTTTTTATTATTAAGTAGAACATCTTTATCGGCAGTTGGTTCTAGAGGAGCAGCTATACCATATTCTTCCATAGCTTTACGACCACGCTCTGTAATCCAATCGGTTGTCCATGGCGGTGACATGATAAGTTGTACGGTGGTTGTGTAGCCCGCTTTCGCGAAAGCGCGATCTAAATCATCTCCTATAACATCCATTGCCGGACATCCACTATATGTAGGTGTAAGTTTAATGGTTACATGATTTTCATCTAACTGCACACTTCTGATTACACCTAAATCAATAACACTCAAGACTGGAATCTCTGGATCAGAAACAGACTCTAAAATATCTAAAACATCTTTGGGTAAGTCCAAAAATTGTTCAGAATTTAATTCATAAGAATTTGTTTTAGAATCACTACTCATCTCTATGTCTGTAAATATTTTATTTCTTTAGTTAGCCAATACAATGAAAATAATCTTTGCTTCAATTTAAATTGGGTTAAACTCAAAGTTTGAATGCTCCAGTAGAATAAAGTACTGGTAAAACAATTAAATCTTTAGATGTTCTTAATTTTAAAAGCCTCACTGCAAGTCATTTAAAACGACAGTGCTATCAAAAAAGTATTTAACCGCCACTATAACTCACTGTAGAGGATTCAATCAATACTACCATTTGCTATTCGGGTAGGTACGCTGCATATATTGCATTTCTGCAAGGATGTATCCCATGTACTCACTGTGAAGTCCGTTTTTCCCTCCTTTTTGAAAGTAAGGTACTTCTGGAACTTCCAGAGTTGCCTCTGTCAGCAAGTTTTCTACTTTTTCATAATAGTACTCTCTTAATTGTAGCATATCTGGAGCTACACCAGCATCAATCATCGCTGAATCAGATTCATTTACTTGAAAAAGTTCATCTGTAAACACCCAAAGATCATTAACCGCTTTTTGAGCTTTATCATGACTTTCCTCTGTTCCATCACCTAATCTCTTTAACCAATCTCCTGAGAAACGTTCGTGATAACTCGCCTCTTTAATACCTTTAAATGCAAGTGCTCTCAGTGTTTCATCGGCGCTTTGTTGCAAGGCATTCAAAAACATTTTATTGTAAACGTCAAAGAAAAACTGTCTTGCAATTACATAGGCAAAATCTGTATTGGGTTGTTGTACCAGTAATACACTTCTATACTCACGCTCTTTTCTTAAAAAGGCAATATCGTCCTCGGTACTTCCGTCACCTTTTAATTGAGATATATACTGATAAAAACTGCGAACTTGACCTAAAAGATCGAGCGAAATGTTTGTAATAGCGATATCAGGTTCTAGATTAGGTCCATGACCACATAATTCACCTAGTCGTTGAGCTAAGATTAAATAATTATCGGCAACACCTAAAAGATAGTCGATCAGGTGTTGTTTATTTTCCTTGGACTCTAGGAATTGTGGGTTTAATTCTCTTATCGGTTTCATTTTCGCTAGTTGTAATTAAAGTCTAGTTTTAGGTATAGACTTATTTTATCTTAATCTCAATTAATGGCGTCATTACTAATTTAAAAGATGCCTTATCAAAAGAGTTATATATTTTAATAACTATAAGAATATCTAATCGTAATTCTCATTTAAGATGAAGTGAAAATTAACATTCTTATTTCCATTTCCTTTCTGAACTAATATGTCCAATTTTCCCCAAACATCTCTTATAGTATTAGCATATTACATATGTTTCAACTCGTCTGGCAACTCATAAAAAGTAGGATGCCTATACACCTTATCGGCAGCAGGCTCAAATAACTCTCCACTATCTTGTGGATTGCTTGCAGTGATATGTTTACTTTCTACCACCCAAATACTCACACCTTCATTTCTACGTGTATACACATCTCGAGCATTATTGAGTGCCATTTCTGCATCCTCGGCATGTAAACTACCACAGTGCCTGTGTTCTAGACCATTTTTAGATCTAATGAATACTTCCCATAATGGAATTTCTTTACTCATAATATATTAAGTTCTTGATTAGATAGCTTGCTTATTTTTACGCTCGTTTTGTTTCTGAGCGTATGCCATCGCAGCATCTCTCACCCATTTTCCTTTTTCCCAAGCATTTCTGCGATCATCCAGTCTTTTTTTGTTCATTGGTCCATGACCCTTTACTACTTGCCAAAACTCATCCCAATCTATTGGACCAAAATCATAACCTCCTTTTTCTTCATTCCATTTTAATTCAGGATCTGGTATAGTAAGTCCTAGAATATCGGCTTGTGGAACAGTTTGGTCAATGAACTGTTGTCTAAGCTCATCATTAGTTTTGCGTTTAAGCTTCCATTTCATTGATTGCTCAGTGTGCACACTGTCTTTATCTTCTGGTCCAAGCATCATTAAGGATGGCCACCACCATCTATTTAATGCATCTTGAGCCATTTGTTTTTGCTCTTCTGTACCGTTACAAAGGGAAAGCATAATTTCATAACCTTGTCTCTGGTGAAAGCTTTCTTCCTTACAAACACGCACCATAGCTCTTGCATATGGTCCGTAAGACGTACTACAAAGTGGCACTTGATTGATGATAGCAGCACCATCTACTAACCAACCTATAGCTCCCATGTCAGCCCAAGTTAAAGTAGGATAATTAAAAATAGAACTGTATTTGGCTGCTCCTGTATGTAATTGATTGTATAATTCTTCTCTCGAAATTCCTAAGGTTTCACAAGCGCTATATAGATACAAACCATGACCTGCCTCGTCCTGAACTTTGGCTAATAACGCAGCCTTACGTCTGAGTGAAGGTGCTCTTGTTATCCAATTTCCCTCGGGTAACATACCTACGATTTCAGAATGGGCATGTTGTGAAATCTGACGTATGTGAGTTTTACGATACTTCTCTGGCATCCAGTCTTTCGGCTCAATTTTTTCATCATTTTCGATTTTAGCCTCAAACTGTGCTTCTAAACTTTTAATTTCTGCTTCACTCATAATTTCTCGATATTATCACTTCATTACCTATAAGGTACTGTAATGTGAATTAAACTTAAATGTTTTATCAATAGTTCCTATTAAAGATAGGTACTTATTAAATTAAACATCATAATCAACTACTAATTTTTTACTAGTCGGAACACTTACGCAACTAAGCACCAAACCTTTGGCGACCTCTTCTTCAGTAAGAGCATAATTAACTTTCATAGCTACACTACCTTCTTTAACCTTACACTTACACGTACTACATACACCACCTTTACAAGCGTAGGGAAGATCAGCTCCTGCTGCAATCGCTCCGTCTAAAACATTATCATGATCATCACCTAAAACAAAATGGAATTCTTTGCTTCCATCAATAATTGTGACCTCAACACCATCCACTTTTTGTTCAAGGGCAGCTGCAGCTCTTGCTTTATCTTCTTCACTTAAACCACTTACAAACAATTCGTAATGAACGTTTTCAGCCTTCATACCAGCAGCAACTAATTCATCGCGAATTAAAAAAATCATCTCTTCAGGTCCACAAATAAAAGCATGATCAGTGTGCGGCGCATTAATCAAAGTTTGAGTAAGAGTTTGCATCTTTTCCTTATCAAAGCGGCCGTTAAATAAAGGTATATCGCGGTGCTCTCTACTCAAAAAATAAAACACTTCAAACCTGCTCAAATATTGATTTTTAAGAGCTTCTATTTCTTCCTTAAAAATGATTGAGCTCGCGGTTCTATTCAAATAAAATAATTTGAACTTAGCGAGTGGTTCTTTTTTCAAATGCGTTTTAATTATACTAAGCATAGGTGTAATACCCGAACCAGCAGCAAAAGCGACATAATTCTTACTTTCTGCCTCACTGTAACATTCAATACCAAAATCACCGCTAGGCGCTGCTACTTGTATTGAGTCACCAGCTTTAAGCTTTCGATTTACAAAAGTTGAAAATTTACCCTGGTAAATTTCCTTCACGGCTACCTTCCACTCATCATCAAGAGGACTACTGCATAAAGAGTAACTGCGTCTAACATCCTCGCCATCGATTGTTGCTCGCAATGTCAAAAACTGTCCCTGACGATAATTAAACTCTTTTTTAAGTTCTTCGGGTACGTCAAAAGCAAGTACCGTCGTATCATCAGTTTCTTTATAGACCTCAGATAATGTTATGTTATGAAATGTATTCACGTTGAATAAGTCGTTGATTTAAAACAAAACTAACACTTGTTAGTTTGTGATGCAAATATGTTGTTTTAATTAGACTTGTTCTGTATTGAAATCAATTATTTTAACCTGATTTTCACGACAATTTTTGTGCTAAATACTAATTTAGAAAATATGTCATATTCTAAAATAAAGGCTCCAGCTAGTATTATTGATGCAGTAAATGAAGCTGTTAGTTATTTTCCTGAACTTTATCACACACCTATTGAATTTAAGTTTAATAATATGGTGCGTAAAAATTTTATGCAAGCTCAACCCAAATGGATAAGCTTTTTAAAAAGAAGAAAACATCGTAGTTATATTATCCTAATAAGTAAGGAGTTTAGAGTAGAAAACGAAATTTTCACGGTGAATGAAATTCCTTATGATGTACTTGTAGGATGGTTAGGTCATGAATTAGGTCATGTGATGGATTATCGTAAAAGGAGCAGTTTAGGAATGTTAATTTTTGGGATTAAATATTTGTATTCATCCGCACACATTCAAGAAGTAGAACGCACTGCCGATGAATATGCTGTAAGACATGGCATGGGAGAACATATAATCAAAACCAAGAATTTTATTTTAAACCACACTAGTTTATCAGAGACTTATAAAAATCACATGCGTAAATTTTATTTATCTCCCGAGGAAATTTTAGAATTGATTAATAGATATGGTGATACTTGTGAAAAACCTACTAGAGAAGAGCTTGCGCCTAAGTAATGGTCGATTTACAAAATTGCTCCCATTCCTTAAAAGTATCTTCTTTCATAACTTTTTCCATTTTTACCTGACCACCTTTCTTCTTGTTGTAATCATTCCATTTTGAAAATATCTCTGGTGCAACTTTATTAACTATCACACCCTTTAAGGCCTTTGATCTTGCAACTTTATAATTTTTATTTGCTTTTTGAAGTAAATCATCAAGATGTGATGCTAGTTCTTTCTCACTTACCTCAGTGGTTGTTCCTAACGTCCAAACGTGATAAAACTCACCTTTATTTTTTTGGCACAAACCGTAAACTCCTTGATTGCTGTATCAAATTTGTTTTGCAGATCTGTTATCGCTGTTTCCATTTTAAGTACGGATAATTGACTACCTACTACATTTAGAAAGAACTTTGTCCTTCCTGTGATTTTAATTTCAGCGCGATCAACATTAGTAAATTTAATCGTATCACCTATTAAATAACGCCAGGCACCAGATACCGTTGAAATTATTAATGCATAATCCACATTTTCCTTCACTGCGCCTAAATGCAAAACTGGAGCATCTTCAACAATACTCCCATCTGGATTTATGTATTCAGGTTTAAAAGGAACAAATTCAAAATAAATGCCACCATCAGTAACAAGTTGCATGGCGTCAGTTTCTGGTCTTTGTTGACTTGCTATAAAACCTTCACTAGCTAGATAAGTATCGACAATTTGAACAGGTTTAGAAAACAGTTTTTCAAAACTGCTGCGATACGGCTCAAAGGCAACTCCACCAGAGGTATATACAGACAAGTTAGGCCACACATCATGGATAGAATCAACCTTGTGATATTCCATCACTCTTTTAAGCATTATTTCAATCCAGGATGGTATACCGCTTAACATTCCAATATCCCAATTTTCAGATTGAATTGCAATTTGACGCACCCGTTCATCCCAATCATCTATACTTGCAATTTCCTTTCCTGGCTTGTAAAAGGAACTCAAAAATTCTGGAATTTGACTAGCCGATATTCCACTAATCTCGCCTATAGTAAACCCATTTTTATGATCAAGATCAGTAGAACTTCCCAATGCGAGGACCTCTTTTTCAAAAATTGAAGGATCTAAATTAAAATTACTTAATGCGCTTACCTGTGAGGTTCCAGCATCCTTAATGGCTGTTATCATTTCATCAGTTACAGGTATCATCTTTGACTTTTTACCGGTTGTACCGCTTGATCTAGCTAAAAAACTAGGTACACCTGGCCATGTAATATCCGGTTTCCCTTGTTTCATTTGTTCCCACCAACGATCGTTCATTTTATGATAGTCGTAGAAAGGTATCGCTTTCGCGAAAGCGTGCCTAATATCATCACTTTCTAAAATGGAATCAAAATCATAGTAAATACCAAACGAAGTATCCTGAGCTGTGATGAGCATGTTACGCAGGACCTTTTCCTGTGATTTTACATGGTCTGTAACCGAGGTCAAATTTTCATGAATACTGAGTGCTGTCTTAATCAAAGGACCTAAGAATGCCATATAAATAAGGTTTATTGTAAAGGTAAGACCCGTACAACCAGCATCTCGTTAAGATAGTGTTTAACTATGCTTATAAAATGTAAAAGGTATCTTTAACTCTTTAATGAAATACGGAAAATAACTTAGTTGCCTCATTATAACTACTTTCAAATGACATTGCGTTCACATTTGAGTGCGCCTTTACGTTATTAAAGTAACTCACCATTTTTTCTGTAGGCATGTTTCCTGTAAGATCATCTTTGGCCATAGGACAGCCACCAAATCCTTGAATAGCACCATCAAACCTGCGACATCCTGCTTTAAAGGCAGCATCGACTTTTTCATGCCATGTGGTAGGAGTAGTATGTAAATGTGCACCAAACTCCACATGCGGATACATAGGTATCAAATTTGAGAATAGATAATCTATAGTGGATGGATCGCTGGTACCAACGGTGTCGGACAATGAAAGGATTTGAACTCCCATTGTTGCTAATTTCTCTGCCCAGTCACCTACTATGTCTACATTCCATGGATCACCATAAGGGTTACCAAATCCCATTGAAATATAAACTACAACTTGTTTTCCCGAAGTATGAGCAATGTTTAGAATTTCCTTGAGAGTTTCGACAGATTGCTCTATTGTCTTATGCGTATTACGCATTTGAAAATTCTCAGAAATTGAAAAAGGAAATCCTAAATAATCAATTTCAGGATGTTGACAAGCATCTTGAGCTCCTCTTATGTTTGCAACAATAGCGAGTAATTTGCTTTCCGTTTTAGTTAAGTCTAATCCTGCTAAAACTTGAGCAGTATCAACCATTTGAGGAATTGCTCTTGGGGAAACAAAGCTTCCAAAGTCAATCGTATCAAAGCCACAACGCAGCAGTGATTGAATGTACTGTATTTTTTTATCAGTAGGAATAAAAGGTTTTATTCCCTGCATGGCGTCTCTAGGACATTCAATAAGTTTCACCTTTTCCATCGACCGGTAAAGATACGATGCTCCATCAGCTTTATGAAATCGATTGCGTAAATGATTTTTGATTAATTATCTATTTTTAAACTTGAATTTTAAACTTCTAATCAATCAATTCTCAGCTTATGAGTTCAGTAGACTTTCAAGTAGCAGTAATAGGTGCAGGACCAGCAGGTGCAAGTGCAGCTTATAAATTAGGAATAGCTGGTATTTCATGCATTCTCATTGAAAAACAAAAACTACCTCGTTACAAAGTTTGTGGTGGCGGACTGGTATATCGAGGATTAAACTCCATGTCGTTTGATATTTCATCGGTTATTGAAAGGCAGTTTGACACTATTGATATTTTCTTAAAGAATGGTAAATCCATAAAAACAAGCTCTACAGAACCTATGGTAACCATGATAATGAGAGATTCATTTGATCATTTAATTACTAAAAAGGCTCAGGAAGCTGGCGTACAATTACAAGATCAGACAAAATTGACAGCGATCAATCATGATAATCAGGTGATTCAAGTTGTTACGGATAAAGGAAGTTGGAATGTTGAAGCAATTATAGCGGCCGATGGTGTTTACAGTCCTACGGCAAGGATGTCTGGCTGGAAAAATGAGACTAGACATCTTGCTCCTGCATTAGAATACGAGGTTTACGTAACTGATGCAGAGTTTAAAAAGCACAAAGACATCGTTCGATTCGATATTGATGCCATTAAAAGTGGTTACGGATGGAGCTTTCCAAAAAAAGATCATTTATCAGTAGGTGTAGGCGCCTTTGGTGTTGATAAAAAGAAAACAGATTTGAAAAGCTTGTGTATGGACTACATGAAGCGCATAGGAATCAATGAAGTAACTCATATCGATAAGCATGGGTTTAATGTTCCTGTAACACCAAGAACAGATGGTTTTGTAAAAAACAACGTATTTCTCACAGGTGATGCGGCAGGTTTTGCCGATCCATTAACAGCCGAAGGTATTTCAAATGCCATAAGAAGTGGTAATCTAGCTGCACAATCCATCATTGAAAACGCTAACAACATCACAATTGCTGGTGAACGTTATTTGGAGCTTTTGAATGACGATTTACTACCTCAAATAAAAACCGCTCAACAATTGGCCAAATGGTTCTACTCTCATCCTAAATTGAGGAATGTTGTTCTTAACAAATATGGTCAAGAATTTGCAGATTATGTTGCAGGTATTTTTGCTGGAACTAAGACTTACCCAGAAAATGTAACGAAAAGATTGAAAGAGAAAGCGTTGTCAATGGTCAGTTTCTAATGTTTAGTTTTTTTTAATTGTAATAATGTAACAATTAAAACTTAAGGTATTAGTATTAAAACAGCAATCCCTACAAACACCACTATTTGCAACCATTTCATAAAAAAAGGAAACCAGTTGGAGTTTTTTATAAACATAGCTGCCCGACCTGCTAATAATGCAATACTGTAAAAAACAACTAAGGAAACTAACATAAAAATTATTCCCAAAATATAAATTTGAATCCATTCAGGAGTATCATTTTGAACTACAAACTGTGGTAGCAAAGCAAGAAAAAACAAACTTACCTTGGGATTCAAAATATTCATAGTTACTCCTACTTTGAACATGTCCCACCAATTACCTTGAGAAGTTTGAGAATCCTTCAATGAGATAGATGGGTCAGATTTGAATACTTGAAAAGCAAGATAAAGCAAGTAAATGGCACCGGCTATTTTTATTCCTAGCAATAACCACTCGTTATCCCTTATTACAATAGCAAAACCAAAAGCTACTAAAGAAGTGTGAGCAATACAACCTGTTATTAATCCAGTTGCAATGGCAATTCCTATTTTACTACCACGAGCAACACTTTGTGTAAGGACAAAAATGTTATCTGGCCCAGGACTTAATGCAAGTAATAGTGTGGCAAGCGCAAAAGAAACTAAAGATTCTATCATTAACCTTGATCAATAATTGCCTTATTAATCCTTTTTATTAATCCAGGCCCTTCATAAATAAATCCGGTATACAACTGTACGAGACTTGCTCCAGCATTAAGTTTATCTAGAGCATCCTTTTCACTCATAATACCACCTACTCCTATAATGGGAAAAGCACCATTACTCTTTGAATGTAAAAAACTTATGACTTGGGTTGCGCGATTAGTAAGCGGCGCACCACTTAATCCACCGACTTCATTTTGCAAGCTCTCTGCAGATTTTAATTTGTTTCTCTCTATAGTTGTATTGGTAGCAATCACACCATCAATCTTTGTATCTTCTACAATCCCTATAATATCCATCAATTGATCATCAGTAAGATCTGGGGCTATTTTCAATAATATGGGTTTGCGTACTGGCTTCATATTATTAATATCCTGTAAAGTCTGTAAAATACGAGTTAACGGTTTGCGATCTTGTAATTCACGTAAACCTGGCGTATTTGGTGAACTCACGTTGACAGTAAAATAATCTACATACTCAAATAGTTTTTCAAAGCAAATGATGTAATCATTGACAGCTTCCTCATTAGGAGTGATCTTGTTTTTTCCAATATTCCCACCGATAATCACATGCCCTTTTTCACCAGGTCTTGGATTTTTTTTCAATCGTTCAACTGCAGCATCAACACCACCATTATTAAAGCCCATTCTATTAATAATTGCTGCATCATCCTTAAGCCTAAAAAGTCGTTGTTTGGGATTTCCGTCTTGTGGTTTAGGAGTAAGTGTCCCTATTTCAATAAACCCAAATCCTAGGTTTGAAAATTCTTTAAAAGCCTTGGCATCTTTGTCAAATCCAGCAGCCATTCCAACAGGATTTGGAAATTTGATTCCAAATAATTCTCTTTCTAATGACTTTGGATTGTTGTGGTAGCGCTTTCGCGAAAGCGAACTAAATCCAGGCAACTTGTTTAATAACTTAACACTTTTGAATGAAAAATGATGTACTGCCTCTGGATCAAAGTTAAAAAGCAGTGGTCGTATTATAGTTTTATACATAGGAATAAGGTTGGGCAAATTTACAATCTGTATTGCTTTATTGCATATTTTTGTGACTCTAAAAAAAAGATCGACATGAGTAAATATGATGTAATCGTTTTGGGAAGTGGACCAGGCGGATATGTAACAGCTATACGTGCTTCACAACTAGGTATGAAAACTGCCATAGTAGAGAAAGAATCTCTAGGTGGAGTTTGTTTAAACTGGGGTTGTATTCCTACTAAAGCACTTATTAAAAGTGCCGATGTTTTTAACTACCTAAAACATGCTGAAGATTATGGTCTTAAAGCAGATAATGTAGATAAAGATTTTGATGCCGTTGTAAACCGCTCTCGCGATGTTGCAAATGGCATGAGTAAAGGTGTTCAATTCTTGATGAAAAAGAATAAAATCGATGTCATCATGGGTTATGGAACACTTAAAAAAGGTAAAAAAGTTGAGGTAAAAGCCGAGGATGGTTCTACCCAAACCATAGAAGGAAATCACGTAATTGTAGCTACTGGAGCTAAGTCTAGAGTTCTTCCATCGCTTCCACAAGATGGTAAAAAAGTGATAGGATACCGTGAGGCTATGACTTTAAAGGAACAACCTAAAAAGTTAATCGTAGTAGGATCTGGTGCTATAGGTGTTGAATTTGCTTATTTCTATAACGCAATGGGAACCGAGGTTACCATTGTAGAATACCTAGATCGTATTGTTCCTGTAGAGGATGTAGATGTATCTAAACAAATGGAACGCAGCTTTAAGAAGTCTGGAATTAAAGTAATGACTTCAAGCGAAGTGACAAAAGTAGATACAAGCGGTGATGGTGTAAAAGCTACCGTTAAAACTAAAAAAGGTGAAGAGGTTCTAGAAGCAGATATCGTATTGAGTGCCGTAGGAATCGAAACTAACCTTAAAAATATAGGATTAGAAGAGGTTGGTATTTCTACTGATCGTGGTAAGGTGCTAGTTAACAAATACTACCAGACTAATATTCCTGGATACTATGCAATAGGTGACATCACCGCTGGACCAGCACTTGCACACGTTGCTAGTGCAGAAGGAATCTTATGTGTTGAAAAAATTGCTGGTATGCATGTGGAACCATTAGATTATGGTAACATACCTGGTTGTACCTATTCTACTCCAGAAATTGCCAGTGTAGGTATGACTGAAGCACAAGCTAAAGAAGCTGGTTATGAGCTTAAGGTTGGTAAATTTCCTTTCAGCGCAAGTGGTAAAGCAAAAGCTAGTGGCGCAAGCGATGGTTTTGTAAAAGTAATATTTGATGCTAAGTATGGAGAGTGGTTAGGTTGTCACATGATAGGCGCTGGAGTTACTGATATGATTGCAGAGGCTGTTGTTGCACGTAAATTAGAAACTACTGGTCATGAAATTTTAAAGGCAGTTCATCCACACCCAACTATGAGTGAAGCTGTGATGGAAGCCGTAGCAGATGCTTATGATGAAGTAATTCACCTGTAAGACCTTATTAATTATACAATTAATAAAGAATCCTTGTTCTTATCTATAGAACAAGGATTTTTTTATTGACTGCTTATTAGAATCGGAAAGACGTACCCAAGCTTAATGTTCCTACCTCACCTTCCTTACGAAGATTATTACTAAAAGTAGCTCTTTGGTAATCAAATAAATTCTGTTGATATCTTAAGTCAATACGCCATCTTTTTGATAAGTCGTATTGTAATCCAAATTGTAAATAAGGATTTACAATCACACGACCATATCTATCGCGCTGGACAAGAGTTTGTGCATTTGTATTGAATAATGTACCTGCACCTGCATAAATGCGCCATCGATTTGCAAATCGATGATGAGTTTGAAAGGAAAGATAAGGAGTAAGACCTAGATTAGCATCAACGCCAGCTTCCCATCTTAAACTCCACACATTGTTTACTTTATAATCTGCATAAATACCTAGTCCTAGACCTAGAAATTTATCATCGTATTTGTATCTGGTATTTTGATAGGTTTGATAGGATAATAACGTTCTCGCAGTAGCTCCTAATTCCCACCTATTTTCAACAGGTGGATCAAATAGAATAGAAGTTGATTTTCTTTCTGTTTCTTGTGACCATAAAGCGTGTGTCACGGACAAAAATAGCAAGGTAATGAGTAACTGTTTCATAGTTTGGTGTTTTGGTTTTGACCACAAATAAAACACACAAAACCACCAGCTACACTATTGACCACCAGGCTTTAACCCTAAATAACAAAAACTGTTAAGTGGTGTTACTTTTGAATTTTTGGTTTTTCTTTAAAAAAGGTAAAAGTTACATCTTCACCTACCTTTAGTTGTGAGGTCACATCTATTACTTGACCATCCTTAGCTTCAATTGCAATTTTTGCAGTATTGGGTGGTTTATTTCCAATATTTAAGGCTTTGATTTTAATAGTGTTCACGGGATCTATAAATTCCAAAGGAATTATTTTTTTAGTTGTACTAGGTTCAAAGTCCTTCAATATTTTGCGATCATTGATGGATAATTCTATTTTATCTCCATCTGCTTCTTGATCGTCCCAAATTATTAATTTAATATTCTTGTCTTTTAATATAATGTTCAAATTTTCTCCACCTTTTAATTGATTTTTAGAGAATCGATTGAACATCTTACTCATATTAATTTTCTGTTTAATGCTATCAGGAACTTTATTGGTTCTATTCACTCTTTTTTGAAATTTCTCATTTCGCTTTTTAACCTTTTCTGCCGCTTGCATTACAAGTTCTCCATCTATACAACTAGTAAGATCATCATAATATCCCTTAAAGGTTCCTTTAATTTCTGCTTTCCCGTTTAATTTTCTTAAATCACCTGTGAAATAAACGTTACAAAAATCTATCTCCTTAATGTTAGATTTAGTGTAAATAATCTCGACTTCTCTAAATTCCAATTTATTCTCTTCACTATCATACTTTCCTACTACGGCCGACTTTGTCTCGTGCTCACCATTCATATCAGAGTAAGAAAATCCTTTAATTTTTCCGTTTTCTTCTTTAAAACTAAGATTATAAGTTATGAGAGAACTATCTGGTAATTTGAGCAGTCCCATGTATTCATAATTTTGAGCGCTAGATAGTAAACTGAATAAAACTAAAATTAAACCGATTAAATATGATTTCATAAAAAGGTATATATTTGAGTAAATGTAACCAATAAAACAAATTTTATGAAAACAAAATTTACTTTAGTACTAGTAGGTTTATTCATGGTAATGAGTCAATTTGCCTTTGCCTCATTCCCAGTTGAAAGACAAGTTGTTTCTGAAACTATAGCAATTAGCGATACAGAAACGATGGAAGTAGCTACAACAACATTAACTTCTCCTGCTGCGGTTGCTTGGTCAGAGGATCAAACAGTTGCTATTCTTTTATGGTTTTTCTTAGGAGGATTTGCAGCACACAGATGGTTCTTAAAGAGCCCATGGTACTGGAATGTTCTCTTCATTATCACATTTGGATTCTTCTTTGTAGGATGGGTGATCGATGGTATAGAGATTATTACAGGAAGTTATCCTGGACTGTAAATTTGAAATTCAAAAAAAAGCCCGTTGAGAAGACTCAACGGGCTTTTTTTATTACACTTATTTTTAATTACAAGTCAAATATGAGTCCAGCAGAGATAGCTGTTGAGATGTTAAACAACTTGACATCCTGACCAAAATCATTATTGTTTTCATTAATTCGGCTTAGTCCATAAAAACTTTGGGCTTGGAAAAATAATTCTGTATTCTCCGAAACATCAAATTTATATCCTATCCCGTAACCTAAACCTATATCTAGACTAGAGACTTGATCCTTTAAATCAATCTCACTACCATCAGAAAGCTCACCTTTTGCGCTTAATAATATATTTAAAGAAGGACCAAAATTCACATACCAGTTTCTGTTATCCCCAAAGTGAAAGTTTGCTTGCAAAGGAATAGATAAATAATTAAGCTTATCAATATTATTTTCAACATCAGTTCCCTTTGCATCATACAGTAATCCAGTTCTAAAACTCCATCGATCACTAAAATAATAGTCGCCAGTTACTCCAACTACCATAGCTACTCTCAAATCATTGTTTAAATCTACATTACTTCTGTAGTTGGAAAGGTTTAATCCTAATTGAGGAGCAAGAGTAAAGTCACCTTTATCATTTTGAGCATCTGTTGTAAAGGCAAAACCAGCGACGCACAATGCGGTTAAAAGAATTTTTTTCATTTGGTTGATTATTTAAAATTACGGAGTAAAACTAATTTCCATCATACTCCCATAATGTGAAAATTATGTTAACACAAATAAGCTCATTGAGAAATCTCAACGGGCTTTATTTAATTGGATAAATTAAATGAATTAAACTTGTAGACTATTTTCAAGTTATTATTATAGCTTCTAGCACCAAGTTTTTTTTGAAATAGATATATTGTTAATAGAATATTAATGCACTATTATCTTATGGATAGATAATGCATACCTAATTCATAACCTAATAATCCAAAACCACTTATCACTCCTGCGGCATGTTTAGATATATAGGACACATGTCTAAACTCTTCTCTTTTCATCACATTTGATATATGAACTTCAATAACTGGTGTGGTTATTCCTGCAACAGCATCACCTATCGCAACCGATGTATGCGTATATGCGCCTGCATTAAATAAGATCACCTCGTATCCATGATCATCGGCTTTATGCAATTGATTGATCAACTCACCTTCTACATTACTTTGGTAATATTCGATAGTAATATGAGGTAGTTTTGCCCTTAAAGCTTTTAAATAATCATCAAAACTTTCTGCTCCATAAACTTCTGGCTCGCGTTTCCCTAGTAAGTTTAAATTAGGTCCATTAAGTATAAGTACTTTCATATGGTAAATATATCGGTAGTTACGCTTTCGCGAAAGCGTAAAATTAAAAAAGCCTGTTATCTAGTAAATAACAGGCCTTTCATTTTTCTTTTTCCTTATCGTTCTAGAACTTATATCCAATTGAAAGTTGAAGATTAGAGTTTGTGATATCATCTCCAAACGTATCGTTATCTTCAAACACATTGTTCAAACCAATCATATAACGAGCACTTATCATAAATCCTTCAAGCGATGTTCCCTCTTTGAATTTATAAGCAAATCCACCACCAGCGCTTAGGTCTAACTCTTCGGCATCTGCGTCTTGTTCTACATCTACTAGTCCGCCTTCTTGTGTGAACTCATCATTTACTAGAATTCCAAATTGTGGTCCTGCTTCGATTGAAAAACCAGAATCTGCAATGTAAAATTTAGCCAAAATTGGAATATTGATATAATCCAACTTTAATTTACTCTCTACCCCATTTGCTTCTGATTGTAAACCTTGTTGTGAGTAAACAGCCTCTGCTTGCAACCCAAAAGAAGAATTGAACATATATTCACCTGTTAAACCTACATGGAAACCAGTACGACCATCAGTATCTTCAACAGCGTCTCCTTGCAACTTTGCAAAGTTTACACCACCTTTAACTCCAAAGTCAATTTCTTGTGCCTGAACAGTAATAGCACTTACCGCTAGAGCAATTGTAAAAAGTAATTTTTTCATAGTTATTTATTTTTGTTGCACAAGATTACTGGAAATTTAAACACACATAACTTAAATTATTTTTAAGGGCTGTTAAAACTAGTTAATGACAAAGGCCTTTTAAGATCATAATTAATTGAATATAAATGAAATACAACGCTTGGGATTCTATAATAAAAAGCTTTAAATCTTACTCTAGAATCGAGCGTGGACTATCAGAAAACACTATAAAAGCATACACTAGGGATCTCAATAAACTCAAGAATTACCTTATTGACAATGAGCAAACTGTTAAACCAGAAAACATCTCCAGTGAACAACTTAAAGAGTTTATCTATCATATTTCTAAAGAGGTTAAGCCACGTTCACAAGCAAGGATAACAAGTAGTTTAAAAGCTTTTTTTCTCTATTTAATATTGGAGAATTATAGAAAAGACCAACCTATGGATTTGATTGAAAGTCCAAAAATAGGACGCAAGCTACCAGATACTCTTACCCTTGAAGAAATTGATCAACTACTCGCTGCCATAGATAGATCTACCCCAGAAGGTGAACGCAATCGCGCTATCATTGAAACATTATACGGTTGTGGTCTTAGGGTAAGTGAATTAATTACATTAAGATTAAGTGACCTACTTTTTGAGGAAGGTTTTATTAAAGTTATAGGTAAAGGTAATAAGCAGCGGTTTGTCCCTGTAAGTGAATATACTATTAAGGCTATCAACTTATATCGTGATGAAGTACGCGTACATCAAAAAATAGACCTAAAACATCAAGATACTTTATTTCTTAATCGTCGAGGAAAAGGTCTTACCAGGGCTATGATTTTTCATATAATAAAGCAATTAACGCAACTCGCAGGTATTAAAAAAACTATAAGTCCACACACCTTTAGGCACAGTTTTGCCACTCATCTACTAGAAAATGGCGCCGATTTAAGATCGATTCAGGCCATGATGGGGCACGAAAGCATCACCACAACCGAAATTTATATGCACGTTGACCGCAAGCACCTAGAACAAGTGATTCATCAATATCATCCTTGGGCAAAACAGTAACCTATTAAAGTTTTTATAAACTAGCATTCATTTTTGGGTATCGCTTTCGCGAAAGCTAACTTTAACAAAAAACAAAAATGAAAACATTAAAATTTAGAAATGGGGATGAACTCCAGGCTATAGGTTTAGGTACATGGAAATCTGCACCAGGTGAAGTGAAAAAAGCCGTAATCACAGCACTAGAAAACGGGTATAAACACATAGATTGTGCTGCCATTTATGGAAATGAAAAAGAAATTGGTGAGGCTTTCAATGAGGTTTTCTCAAAGGGAGAAATAAAAAGGGAAGATGTGTGGATCACATCAAAGCTATGGAACAACGCTCATTTACCAGAAGATGTTGAACCTGCCCTAGATCAAACCTTAAAAGACTTGCAACTGGATTACCTAGATTTATACCTAATTCACTGGCCTGTTGCATTTAAACCCGATGTAAAAAACCCTGAAAAACCTGAGGATTACTTAACACCCGATGAAGCTCCTATCCATAAAACGTGGGAAGCTATGACCGAACTGAAGCAAAAAGGAAAGGCAAAACATATAGGTGTTTCCAATTTCTCAATCAAAAAGCTTGAAGATTTAATGAGTAAAACTGACGAGATTCCTGAAATGAATCAAGTTGAGTTACACCCTTTGCTACAACAAAATGAGCTTTTTGAATACTGTAGTAAAAATGGAATTCACTTAACAGCTTATTCTCCATTGGGTAGTGGTGACAGATCCGAAGGTATGAAACAAGCTGATGAACCCAACATGTTTGAACTTGATGCGATCAAAAATATTGCTCAAAAACACAATGCTAGTGAAGGTCAAGTGCTTATCAACTGGTCAGCAAATCGTGGTACAGCGGTTATTCCTAAATCAACAAATGAAGGGCGTATTAAAGAAAATCTAGCTGCTGCCGCTGTAAATTTTGACAAGGAAGATTTGAAGGAGCTTTCAAATCTAGATCGTCATTACAGATATGTAACAGGGAAATTCTTTGAAGTTCCAGAAAAGGGTTATGACAATATTTATAACGAATAAAAATTTACCCTATAAGGGGTATTTTTTGAATTAGATATTCTTCTCATCTTTGACAAAGAGAAAGCAATCAAGTTCATGGAGTAAGAGAGTTAGGGGACTTTTACTTCACAAAAAAATGAGCTGATTCTCAAAATCATAAGCCAAAAAACTTATGAGGTTTAGGAAGGTTGTAGGGGATTTTTCTAAATCAAATTAAAAAACCGTTCTGAGAGATCAGAACGGTTTTATTTTTTGTTAGAATTTTTAAAATTACTTGGCAATATTTACCGCTCTCGTTTCTCGGATTACAGTAACCTTTACCTGACCAGGATAAGTCATGTCCGTTTGGATTTTTTGAGAAATCTCAAAAGAAAGCTGTGCCGCTTTTTCATCATTAATTTTCTCACTTTCTACCATAACTCGTAATTCTCTACCAGCTTGAATGGCATAAGCTTTTTCTACTCCTGGAAAACCAAAAGCTATATCTTCAAGGTCTTTTAATCGTTGAATATAAGAATCCAGAACTTGTCTACGTGCACCTGGTCTAGCACCGCTTATGGCATCACAAACCTGTACTATAGGTGACAATAGAGATGTCATCTCGATTTCATCGTGGTGAGCACCAATAGCATTGCAAACTTCAGGTTTTTCACCATTTTTTTCGGCAAGTTTCATACCGAGAATAGCGTGAGGAGTTTCATCTTCAGTTTCAGGCACCTTACCTATATCGTGCAGAAGACCTGCACGTTTAGCTAGTTTAGGATTAAGTCCTAGTTCACTCGCCATGGTTCCACACAATTTGGCTACTTCTCTACTGTGCTGTAATAAGTTTTGACCGTAGGAAGAACGATACTTCATTCTACCTACCATTTTTACTAGCTCAGGATGAAGACCGTGAATTCCTAAATCAATAACGGTTCGTTTACCTACCTCTACTATTTCTTGGTCTATTTGTTTACGAGTCTTACGAACTACCTCTTCGATACGAGCTGGGTGAATTCTACCATCAGTTACTAATTTATGCAAGGAAAGTCTAGCCACTTCTCTTCTTACTGCATCAAAACAAGATAAGATAATTGCATCTGGAGTGTCATCTACTATTATTTCAACTCCAGTTGCCGCCTCAATCGCCCTGATATTACGACCTTCACGACCTATAATACGACCTTTAACATCATCACTTTCTAGGTTAAAGACGGAAACACAATTCTCTACAGCTTCTTCTGTCCCTATACGCTGAATAGTGTTTATAATAACTTTACGGGCTTCTTGTTGAGCAGTCATTTTGGCTTCTTCAATAGTTGTCTGGATAATGCTCATGGCTTCTGTCTTTGCCTTATCCTTAAGTGACTCTACAAGTTGTTTCTTTGCATCTTCACCAGACATTCCACTTATAACTTCAAGCTGCTTGACTTGAGATTCGTGTAGCTTTTCAACCTCATCTAGACGCTTATAAACGCTTGCTCGTTTACTTTCAACATCCTTAAGTTTATCCTCTAAACTTTGATTGAGTTTTTTATTTTTTGATAATTCACTTGAAGCCTTTGACTCTTTATCTCGAGTTCTCTTTTCGGCGTCGTTCATTTTCTTTTCTCGCTGCATGATTTCCTTCTCATGCTTTGATTTGAGCTCGATGAATTTTTCTTTTGCTTTATAGGTTTTATCATTATAAAGCTTTTCGCCTTTAATTTCGGCATCTTTTAGAAGGCTATCTGCTTCCTTTTTTGCATCGGCAATAATTTTTGATGCTTTTCCTTTTTCAATTATAGATTTTGCAATTAAAAATCCTATTGCTAATCCTATTATTAGCGCCACTATGGCGATTATTATACCTGTTGTATCCATGGTTGTTGACTATATATAAAAAAACCTGCACTAGTTGGGTTTTGAATGAACTCCTTAAATAAAGTTTAAGGCTAACTGATTGATCAAGGGTCTGGCATTATGACCAGCATGCTTTTACAACCACGACTCACCTTTTTTAAAGAATTATAGTGTTGAGTTCACCAAAAAATTGAACCAGTGCAGGTAGTAACTTTATTATTTTAAAAGAACGTCTTAAGAAAGGTGATTATCTAGTAAATGCTCGATATTATCCAGCATTTTTTTAGCATTTTCAACATCACTATTCTTATCTATTTTAATTTGCTCTGCTTGAGCTGCAAACTGTAGAGCACACATAGCTAGAACATCTTGTTTATCCCTTACGGCATAATTATTCTCCAGCTGTTGTATCATTTTTTCTATATTCTTTGCAGCTATACGAAGACCTTCTTCTCGAGAAGGTTCTATGGTAAGAGGATAAACTCTATCTGCAATAGAAATTTTGACTTTTTGCCTCTGACTCATAGTTTACGTAAGTTGAGCTATACACTTATCAATTTCTTTAACAAGTGCATTTATCTTGAGCTTTGTTTTTGTTTTGTACTCGTCACTACCCAGCATTGCGTTTGCCGTTTTGAGAGCTACCATCTTATCCTCTGTTGCTTTTAACGATTGTAAAAGTTCATTATTGTCTTTTTCCAATGTTGAAGTAAGTGTTTTTTCATCCATTAACTCCTGTCGCAACCTAGCATTTTCTTGTAATAAAGTCTTTACTTTTAACTCTATAGAAGAAAGTTGAGATGTTAGATCATTCATACGGCATTATTTTCTGCTGTATTTACAAATCTAAAATTATACCTAGAGATTTCAAACAAAAGTGGAACAAACTTTGACATTATTTGTAAAATTAATCCTGCTAAACCTATATTAGTGCCATGATGCAACGTTTATTTATTTCTACCTTTTTCATACTGTGCATGTTCCATTTCGGCGAAAGCCAAACCAACAAAAAAATTCTTGAAGGATATTTTATCAATCCTTTAGATATAGACATGAAACTAAGCGGGACTTTTGGTGAGTTAAGGTCAAATCATTTTCATAGTGGTCTAGACATAAAAACAAATCAAAGAACTGGTGCTAAAGTGTATGCTGTGGCAAATGGTTATGTGAGCCGTATTAAAATTGAAAGATACGGTTATGGTAAAGCTTTATACGTAACGCATCCTAATGGCTATACTAGTGTCTATGCGCACCTAGAAAAATTTGCTCCCAGAATAGAGGAATACGTAAAAAAAAGGCAATATGAAAAAGAAAGTTTTGAAATCCAACTGTTCCCAACAGACTTAGAGTTACGAGTAGACCAAGGAGATATAATCGCCTATAGCGGAAATAGTGGTGGTAGCGGTGGTCCTCACTTACATTTTGAAATTAGGGATAGTGCAGCAAAACCGATCAATCCAATGTTAATGGATATAGAAATTCCAGACACTAAGGCTCCTATTGTTAAACAGGTTATGGCCTATCCTCTAGATGAAAACAGCACCATCAACGGTCGCAATCAACCCGAATTGATAAGATTGATCCCTTTAAAAAATGGCGATTTTAAAACGGAAAATTTCAAAGCCTATGGGCAAATAGGTATAGGAGTAAACACTAATGATCAACAGAATGGAGCCGCTAACCAAAATGGAGTTTACCGCATTAAATCCTACCTTAACGGCACTAAAAATTTTCAAATCACTTTTGACACCTATGCTTTTAATGAGACTCGATATTTAAACCGTCTTATCGATTATAACCATTTTAAAAAGACTAAAAGTCGAATTACAAAATTGTTTATTCCAGAAGGTTCTCCTTTAAGTCTTTATGAAGATCATATAGATTATGGTGTTTTAAGTTGCTATGATGCCGGTGTAACCAATCAACTTAAAGTTGAAATAATGGACTTCAAAGACAACACTACCAACATTCATTTAAAAATCACCACTGATCAACCACCAGGAGAAAGAATTATTCCAGACAATTCGCATTTGTCTTATGTAAATCATAGAGAAAGTTTTACTTACAACGACGGCGCTTTTAATGTGTCAATCCCCAAAGGAGCTCTTTACCAGAACAGTTTATTAGACATCAAAGTAAATAGCGATACAATAAAAATTCATCAGGATGAAATACCCTTACACAAGAATATATATATCAATTACAACCTAAAGTCTAAAAAGGAAGAAAATCTCAAACAGTATTATATAGGACGAGTTACTGATTGGGGAAACGTTTACTACACTTCTTCAAAAATTAAAAATGGAGTTCTTACAGGTAGCACTAGATACTTTGGCACCTATGCAGTAAGCAAGGATTACACGCCACCTACCATCACACCAGTTAGCTTTAAAAACAAACAATGGATATCCAATCATAAGACTTTGAAAATTAAAATTGATGATGCACAAACTGGTATCAAAGGATATCGTGCAACAGTTAATGGAGAATTTATTTTAATGGAGTACGACTATAAAACAAAATTACTGGTACACGATTTTGAAGATGGAGTCGTTAAAGATGGAGAAAACAACCTAAAAGTGATTGTAACGGATAATGTGGGAAATAGCACTACATTTGATGCAGTCTTTTACCGTAAAAACTAATTTTTGAAACAGCTTTTAACCTCGGTTTTTTTATTATTATCATTTCTTTCATTTAGTCAAAATGCCACAATTACCGGTGTTATTCTAAACGAAAAAAACTTACCAGTAGGTGACATTAATGTAAGCATTACAGGCACCTCAATTGGTAACGCAACAGACAACAGCGGTTTCTATAAAATCATAGTGCCAGCAAACGAATTACTCGAATTAAAGTTTTCTGCAATTGGTTATGAAACTATTATCATAAAAAATTTAAAACTCGCAAACAATCAGATTTTTGAACTTAATCCGGTTATTAAATCTACTATTGAGGAATTTAAGCCTATCGAAATAGATGCGATAAGAGACAATGAACTTAGAGGGATTACAAAAATTAAACCTGCCATTATAAGAAATATGATAGGTGCTCAACCTGGTGTTGAAAATCTTCTTAAATCCTTACCTAGTATTAGTAGTAACAATGAATTGAGCACTCAATACAATGTAAGAGGTGGAAACTTTGATGAAAATCTAGTTTATATAAATGAGATTGAAGTTTACAGACCTTTTCTTATACGTAGTGGTCAACAAGAAGGGCTGAGTATTGTCAATTCTGATTTGGTACGAGATGTGAAATTTAGCGCTGGTGGATTTCAAGCACGATACGGTGATAAGTTAAGCTCTGTTTTGGATATTGAATACCGTCGCCCTACCCAATTTGCTGCTGGAATCGACGCTTCTCTATTAGGTGTTAATAGTTATGTAGAAGGTACCGCTTTCGCGAAAGCGTTAACAGCAACTCTAGGAGTACGATATAGAGACAATAGCTTATTTGTGAACTCTAGAGAAACTGAAGCCATTACCATTCCAAGGTTTTTTGATGCTCAAACACACCTCACCTATCAGTTGTCTCCTAAATTTGAATTAAGCTTCCTGGGGAACATTGCTATCAATGATTATGAATTTGAACCACTTACCTCTCAAACAAATTTTGGTACGGTAAACGATGCTCAAGCTTTAATTATTGACTATGACGGTCAAGAAAACGATAGGTACGAGACCTACTTTGGCGCAATAAAAGCTAGCTATGATGTTAATGACAACTTGAATGTAAGGTTAATATCTAGTGTTTATCACACTCAAGAACAGGAATACTATGACATTCTTGCAAGGTATAGCATAGGTCGCCCAAATACAGATATAGGAGGAAGTGATCTAGGAGAAGTAGATTTTACAACCTCTATAGGAAGTGAACTAGATCATGGACGTAATAATCTAGATGCACTTATAACTACCGCACAACTTAAATCAACTTATACCATACCTAGCTCCAAAAAAAATAAAGACGTTATCGATGCTAGTATTAAATTTAACAAGGAAGATATACGAGATAGGTTAAGAGAATATACGGTTATAGATAGCGCCGGATTTAGCGTAAGGCCACCATTACCAGAATTTAGAAACCAACAACCTTATTTTTCATATACAGCTCCGTTAGTACCGTTTGAATCTGCAAGGGCCGATAATGATATTACCATCGATCGAGTACAGGCTTTTATACAATATAGTAGCCGTGGATATCTAGGAGATCACGAAACCTTCTGGAATGCAGGGATAAGATCTCATACATGGACTGTAGCCGGCGATGGAGTTGATAGTAATACTCAAACTGTATTTTCACCTAGAGCTCAATTTGCGATAAAACCGTATTGGAAGAAAACGGATATGTTGTTCAGGCTGTCCGGTGGATTATATTATCAACCACCTTTTTATAGAGAGTTAAGAGATCAACAGGGAACTGTGCAACCACAAGTCGAGGCACAAAAATCAGTTCATATTGTTCTAGGGAATGACTGGAGTTTTAATTGGTCTTCTAAAAAAGACGAAATAAGACCATTTAAACTGACTACCGAGGTTTATTATAAAGATTTATGGGATGTGAATACCTACACTCTTGAAAATGTTAGACTACGATATAGAGCAAACAACAATGCTACAGCCTATGCCTATGGGATAGAAACAAGAATGAATGGCGAGTTTATCAAAGGAACTGAAAGCTGGATATCTCTTGCATACATGCGTACCCAAGAAAATTTGGACAATCGAGGCTTTATTGATCGACCTACTGATCAAAGACTAAAGGCTGCATTCCTATTTCAAGATTATGTTCCTACAATACCTAACTTAAGAGCCTACTTGAATATGGTTTATAGTACAGGGTTACCAGGCGGATCACCTAGTTATGCAGATCCGTATGATTTTCAATTTAGGCTTAAAGATTACTTTAGAGCAGACCTTGGCGTACAACTCGAGCTTGTAGGACCTAATAAAGTTGCTAGAGATGACAGCTGGTTAGCCAACTTTACCGAACTTTCTATAGGCGCTCAAATCTATAACATATTCAATTACGAAAATCAAATATCAAATCTTTGGGTGAGAGATGTAGCTAGTCAGGCACAATACGCGGTGCCTGTAAGATTAACTCCTAGAGTTTTTAATTTAAGATTGCTAGCTAGACTGTAGCAGTTGAAAATTGCTCGATATACTCTTTGAGAACATTTATTACGTAATCCAATTCTTCTTTAGTATTGTAGATGGAAAAACTAAATCTTAGACTAGGTTTATTTAAATCCTCTCCTTTAAGAACGTTAGTAAGAACATGACTTCCTTTTTGTGCTCCGCTTTGACACGCACTTCCTTTTGAGCAAGCAATTCCTTTCAGGTCTAAAGTAAAAAGAAGCATCGCAGCCTTGTCCGCAGGAATCGGTAAGCATACATTCAATAAGGTAAAGGTGCTTTTATCATCCTTGGAACAATTACCATTAAATTTTATTCCTGGTACACTACTTATTAATTGGTCTTTGAAATAATTTTTAAGTTCTAATACGTAACTTCTTTCTTCTTCTAGATTATCATAAGCCATTTGTAATGATTTATCTAGACCTACTATATTATGAACACTTTCAGTACCAGCTCTTACACCACGCTCTTGTGAACCACCTACAATTAATGCTTGTAATCCTGATCCTTTCCTTACAAAAGCAAATCCCACTCCTTTAGGACCGTGAAACTTATGAGCACTCACGGCTGTAAAATCTACAGGAATTTCTGAAAAATCTAATTCATAGTGACCAATAGATTGCACGCAATCACTATGAAACAAAGCATTGTACTGTTTACACAATTTTGCTATTGATTTTATATCTATTTTATTTCCTATTTCATTGTTCACATGCATTAAAGAAACTAGCGTTTTCTCATCTGACTCTTTCAACAATTCCTCTAGATGTTCTTCGTCAGGAGTTCCACATTCTTTTAATCTTACATGAACCTTAGTTGCACCATGTTTTTCACAGGCTTGATCAATAGCGTATAAGACAGCATGATGTTCAATAGGCGTCGAAATAATTCTAGTAACACCTAGGTCACGCACACAACTTATTATAGCAAGGTTATCAGCCTCAGTACCACCAGATGTAAAAATGATCTCGGCAGCACTTACGTTCAATACCTTTGCAACATTCTTTCTTGCCGTTTCAATCAAAGATTTGGCTTCTCTACCGTAACTATGAGTTGAGCTAGGGTTACCATAAACTTCGGTCATGACCTTCGTCATTTCCTCAATAACTTCTGGTCTCATTTGAGTTGTTGCTGCGCTGTCTAGATATACTTTTCTCATAACAGCAAAAATAAATTAATTAAGAATATTATATAGTAACTCACGTTAATACTTAAGTTCTATTTTTGTATCCATGAAGAAGTTACTTTACTTATTACCCATTTTTCTTTTTAGCTGCGATGATGGCGATGTTATCGTGCAAGAATTTGATTTTGAAAATGTATCAGTTAATGCATGCGAATCTGATTTTTTGAATAGTAATGAATACATTTTTTACAAAAACAACGGTCAAGAAACAATCTTCATTCAGTTTTCTACGACCGACGGTATTTTATTAGAAAACAACACCTATGGAAACTACTCAGTAGGAACTAACAACTCTATTGAATATCGCAAATTATCAGATGATATCCCATCTGATTATTACTGTAATAATATTCCCATTCAAGGAATTGACGTCCTAGATGTGTTTACAGCAACAGCAGGTGATATTTCAATTGCCACAATAACTAATAGTGAAACAGACAATGACGGTATACCTAACGAACTTGAAACTGGAGACTACGACAATGACGGCATACCTGATATAATAGATCTAGATGATGATGGTGACAACGTACCTACAGTAGATGAAGGCGTGGTAATCACCAACGGCATGATAGATCTAGCTCTCAGTCGTGATACAGACGGTGACGGAATTTTGGATTATCTAGACACAGATGATGACGGCGATGGAATCCTTACCTCACAAGAAGATGTTGACGGTGATCTAAACCCGAGAAATGACATAACAAATGGAATTCCTAACTACCTGAATCCTGCTGTAAGCGATACATTTACAACAACCATAGATACCGCTATCCCTAATAGTTATAGCAGATCCTCGAATCTTGATATTACAATATCCAATTTGATTCTAACCGATGGTAACAATGAGGTATTAATAGGAACTTTTGATTTTGGAACCTACATCTCTCCCGTACTTACCATTGAAACTACCGGCGAAGTAAATACAGTAATAACAAACTAGGACTTGTTTTGATAGAAATACACTTCAGTTGCACCCAGCCCGTACTTCTTGAAGTCGGCATCATAATAAGTTAAATGCTCATAATGATTAAGTAAGTACTCAAGCTCGGTTTTTAGTACACCGGTTCCCACTCCATGGATCAAAATTAATTTGGGAATTCTGTTTTGTAGAGCCCATTCCACTTTAGAACGAGCTACCTGCAGTTGTAAATCTAACTTTTCATGCGGTTGCATGTAAGCATCCTTATTAGTTAGTTGGTGAATATGCAAATCGACTTCTATCGGTGGTAGTTGCCCCTTTTTCCTTTTTTTCGATTGTTTTTTCTTAGGCTCTTCTGCCATCGAGATATCCACGGCACCTATTTGGAATGTTTGATCTAGAATAACCTGCTTGGGATCTACTTGAATTTCTATTTCCTCATCTGTTATGATGGTGAGTGATTCCGCTTTCGCGAAAGCGACAACACCACGAACATCGTCGTCGATAAAGGTTATCCTATCCCCTTTTTTGAATTTACGACTCATCAGAATCTAGATGATCATCTTTAGTTTTAACCCAGTGTTGACTTGCTCTATAAGCACCAAACATCAACAAAACTAATCCAATAATTTTTATGTAAACCGAAGCATTTTCATCAATGAGAGCGTAAGCAAGTAGAACTCCACCTAAAAAAATTAAAATACCGTTTATGGATTGCTTGACCATCGTTTTGGGCTCAAAAATAGTCCTTTTATCGATAAACCACATTGAAACATGGTGTTTTAACCATAATTTTTAAGATTTCTATGGTAAAAGTTTATTTTTGTTCTATAATAAGAGTAGTATGAAAAATTTTATAATTACCGCATTTTTAAGCATATACGCAATAACCGCAGCTGCCCAAGTTGTTGTGGTAGGTGATAATTTCATCTATTCTCAAGGAGTCAATCTATTTTCTAAAGGAAGCATTGATTTAAATGATGCCGACTCTAGAATTTACCTAAGAGAAGAAGCGCAACTTATTCAAAATGACAATGTAAGCAATGCTGGTGACGGTTTTATTTCTATTTTCCAAGAAGGTACCGCTGATCAGTATAATTACAACTATTGGTCTGCACCAGTAGGTGATGTGGCAACAGCATCTGGAAACGAAGGCTTTTCAATGACTCAAATCTATTATCCTACGGGAATCCTTACTGGAACAGCTGCCGATGATGAAAATTATTTCAATAGGACTATTACTGCAGAAAATGCTAATTTCTTAAATTATAATGCTCGTGATGGTGTTTCAGATGATGGGACAGCAACCAATCCTCTTGAAATTGCAAGTAGATGGATATACAATTATGACAGTGCAGGAAACGCAATACCAGGAAATGCCTATTCAGGATGGAATTATCTAGGTGGTAGTGGTTTTGTGAATGCTGGATATGGTTTTAGCATGAAAGGTGTTTCTGGAACTAATGGGATTGCAGTAAATCCTAATCTTAGAGAATATCAAAATGGTCAAATCGGACAACGATATGATTTTAGAGGACGTCCTAATAATGGTAATATTACAGTAGGTGTGGCAGATGACGAGGTTTCACTAGTAGGTAATCCTTATCCAAGCGCACTTGATTTAAAACAATTTTTATTTGAAAATTCTACTGTAAGATATGGTGTAGGAAGCGATCCTGCAGAAGTTGCTACAGTAGACGACACAAAGTTAGATCCATCTATTTTATTCTGGCAGTCTAATGCCTCTGGTAGTCACATGCTTACTGCATATGAAGGAGGATATGGTATTTATTCACCTGATGGATATGATGTAACGGCACCTGGATCTGGGATATTTGCTACTGAAGGTAATTATGTTCCTGCTGCCTTTTATTCATACGACAATAGTGGTAATCCAATTACAAACACATCACCTGGACTAGCAAGCCCAGTAGGAGCAACACTTAGATACGCTCCTGTAGGACAAGGATTTATGATAAGACGAAATGCAAGCGGTTTTACCGCTCCTAATGGAACTTATTTCCCTCCTACTGCTAATTTAACTGCTGGAACGGCTTTACCATCAGGAGCTAATGGTGAAGACCAAATCGTATTTACTAACACTCAAAGAGATTTTGTTAGAGAAAGTGGTGGTAACTCCTTAATGCTTAGAGGTTCTGGAAACGGTGGCGCACAAAATAGTGCTTATGCTAACCAGTCGCCTAAATTTAGAATGAATGTAATCATTAATGATACTTACACTAGACAATTATTATTAACCTTTAGAGACAATCTTTCTCTTAACTACGACTCAGCTGTTGATGCTAGAGTTCCAGGGCTCTTGGATACTGATATTTTTGTGAATGTTGAAGGTGGTGCGTTTTCAATTGCAGGTCAAAAATATGATGAAGACATGGGCATTCCTCTAGGACTACTAGTTGATCAAAACGCATCTAGTGATGCTACTTTCAATTTTTCAGTTGTAGAACAAATTAATTTTACGCCTAACAATATTTATATTTATGACACCATTGATGATGTGTATTATAACATAACGAGAAGCTCACAAGGAATACAATTACCTGCAGGTCATGCGTCAATGGATCGTTTTGAGATTAGGTTTAAAGACACTAGCAACACTTTATCTAATGATACTATTGACGAACTAGGCTTCACGGTATTTCAAAATAACAGAAAACAAAACTTAACTGTATTCAATCCAGAGCTGCAAAACGTTTCTAATATATCGTTGTATGATCTTTCTGGACGATTAATTTTTAATGAAAAACCATCTACAGCTCAAACAGAATACACGTTTAACACTGCAACCTTGTCGAGTGCCTTATACATAGTTAAAGTAACTACCAAGGCAAACAAAGAAGCTGCTATCAAAATAAGTATTGCTAATTAAACATGAATATAAACCTCATCCTAGATGACAGCTGGATGCTGCCTTGTATGAGTAAAAAAATATTAGGAATGGACTGTCCTGGATGTGGAATCCAGCGGTCCATTTCTTTTTTACTTCAAGGTGAATTTGTAAATGCTTTTTACATGTATCCAGCCATATACTTTCTTTTCTTACTTTTTTCTGTGTTGATTATAGATTTCTTTATTAAAATCAAGCATGGAGAAAAAATTAAATTAGTTTTGACCGTACTTACTATAGGAACCATACTAGTTAATTATCTTTTAAAAGTTTTTTGAAAACTAATTTAGAATAACGTAACTTTTAGACTTACTTTTAAACCTATAATTCAATTAACCTAAATTTATCATCATGCAAAAACTCAACACAACCGCAGTCTACATTTTATCCATTGTAGGATTTTTATGTTGTTGCGCCTGGGGACTAGGATTTGTGGCAGCTTTAATAGCTTTTATTATCGCAAACAAGGAACTGAAAAAATATAATGAAAACCCTGAAGCTTACAGTAATGGTAAAGCTATGAAAACTGCAAAAACCGTAGCTTTAGTATCCTTAATTGTTTCTGGACTGGTAACAGCTTACACCGCTTACACATATTTTGCATATACTGAAAGAGAACGTTTAGAGCAGGGAATTGATTTTTATAGATCAATTGGAGCTCCAGATGAAATGATTGATGCTATGGAAGATCAATTAGATAATATTGAAGACGAAGAATAAGTAGTTATTATATAATTAATTAAAAGGCTCTTTAAATAGAGCCTTTACTTTTTAAATTTTAATATCATGCAAAAATTAAATACAACGGCTGTATACCTTTTATCTGTAGCAGGATTTTTATGTTGCTGCTTTTATGGAATAGGGACAATTGCAGCTATAATTGCTCTTGTTATAGCAAATAAAGAACTTAAAAAATACAATCAAAACCCGGAAGCCTATACAAATGGAAAGGCAATGAAGTCGGCTAAAACGGTAGCCATCATTTCATTAATACTATCTATAATAGGATTGGTAGTTCTGGTTTTATTTTACATGAACCAATGTGAGTTTTACGAGTGGTACATCGATTTTGCTCTTAATCAACCTAATGTAACCGAGGAACAACTAGCACCACTGTACGACGCAATGGAACAAGCAGGTTGTAGATAATATTCTAACATTACTCAATAAAAAAGGCTCGCTAACGCGAGCCTTTTTTATTTTATACATTTCTATAAATAGTAAAAACAATAATGCTTATAAGTAATATCAATATAGGCCATTTCCCAATCAAATATTTACGATATTTTATAGGAATCATAGATGTATGCTCCATTAAAAGAACCAATATTACATAAGGAATTAAAAAAAATAATAGAGCATTTAAATCCCAAGCTGTTTTAAAATCTCCATGAAGTATAGCGTGTATTGCTCGTTGGGAACCACAACCTGGGCAATCATAAGAAGTCACCACTTTACTAGGACATTTTGGGAATAATGCTGTATTTGATGGATTATAGGAATAGTAAATATAAAAACAGCCACTTATAAAAGTGACTGTAATTGCAATAAAAAAGAATCTTTTAAGACTCATTTAAATGTTGTCCAATCCTACTACCAAAAGAACAAAAAGTAAATAAAGTACTATAAACACAGCTGCTCCGATAGCACTGTAAATACACCACTGTTTTGCTTTTTCCGATGCTTGTCTAGATTCATTGTACATACCTTGATTCCACAGCCTATCTACTTTTGCTGCGTTTACAATTGCTGGGATTCCTAATGGCCAGCAACATAAAATAGTTACAATTATCGATTCAGCTAAATAGGTTTTAGGAGGTTGTCCTACTGGTCTTTGGTTTTCAGGTTGATTGAAAGGATCTTGCATATTATTTAATTTATTTGTGTAGCAATTTACTCAAACTCCTTTAAAGTTTTAATAATTATCTCAATACAATCATCTAACTGCTCTTTTGTCATTACCAAAGGAGGAGCAAATCTTATGATGTTACCGTGAGTAGGTTTTGCCAGTAGTCCATGATCTCTCAAACGTAAACAAATATTCCATGCAGTATCGCTTTCTTCCGAATCATTTACAACAATAGCATTGAGAAGTCCACGACCTCTTACTAGAGTTACTGTATCGGTAGTTTCGATATATTCATTAATTCGGCTTCTAAAGTAATTACCTAGTTCTCTAGCATTTTGCGCTAGTTTTTCATCCTTTACAACATCAAGTGCCGCCATAGCTACTGCGCCAGCGATAGGGTTACCTCCAAAGGTACTTCCATGCTGCCCAGGTTGTATAACATTCATAATTTCATCATCTGCAAGAACAGCGCTTACAGGATAAGCTCCACCGGATAATGCCTTACCTAAAATTAAAATATCTGGACGTGAGTACGTTTCTTGTCTTTCACAATGACCTTCACAGGAACACTTACCGCATACAGCAAGTAAAGCACCAGTACGAGCAATACCTGTTTGGATTTCATCTGCAATGAAAAGAGCGTTGTATTGAGCGCATAATTCCTTTGCTCGCATCATGAAGTCATCACTAGGAGTATACACTCCTGCTTCCCCTTGAATAGGCTCAACTAAAAATCCAGCTATATTATCTTGTTGTAATGCATTTTCAAGAGCATCAGTATCATCATAGGCAATCTTAATAAAACCAGGAGTATAAGGTCCAAAGTTTTTTCTTGCATTTTCATCGTTAGAAAAAGAAATCACAGTTGTTGTCCTACCGTGAAAATTATTTTCACACACAATTATTTGTGCATCGTGTTCTTGAACACCTTTCTTTTCATAGGCCCATTTTCTCGCAATCTTTATAGCTGTCTCTACCGCTTCGGCGCCCGTGTTCATCGGTAAAACTTTGTCAAACTTGAAGTAATCCGTTACATATTTTTCATAAACACCTAGCTTATCATTGTGAAATGCTCTAGAAGTAAGCGTTAATGTTTTTGCCTGTTCAGTCATGGCATTAACAATAGCTGGATGACAATGACCTTGATTCACAGCACTATAAGCACTAAGAAAATCATAGTACTTTTTACCTTCTACATCCCAAACAAAGACTCCATCACCTCGTTCCAGAACCACTGGTAAAGGATGATAATTATGAGCTCCATGCTTATCCTCTAGATCTATATATTGTTGGGATTTATTTCCTACTTGAACGTTCATACTATTCCTATTTATTGGTTGGGCAAGTTAATAAATCTAACAGGCACTGTCCAATAAATATCGTTAAGAAACCTTCAATTCCACTAGATAAAGTTTAATTTTACGCCCTATGTCCAAAAGAAGAAAAAGAGCACAAAAAACCTTTTTAAATGTACCTGTGGTTGATGCTGGTGCCAAAGGTAAAAGCGTAGCAAAAACTGAAGATGGTGAGGTAATTTTTCTTACCGATGCGGTTCCTGGTGATGTGGTAAACATTCAAACCTTTAAGAAAAAGAGATCCTTTTATGAAGGCCGCGTAACAGAATTTATAAGTAAGAGTGATCGTCGTACAACACCGGTATGTAAACACTTTAGTGTGTGTGGTGGTTGTAAATGGCAACACATGAAGTATGAGGACCAACTACACTTTAAACAGAAAGAAGTTGTAGAGAATCTTACTAGAATAGGCCATCTAGAATTACCTAGTGTGACACCTATTTTGGGTTCTGCAAAACAATACCACTATCGCAATAAAATGGAATTCAGTTTTTCTGCAAACCGCTGGCTTACTCTTGAAGAGATAAACAGTGACAAAGAGATTCAGGATAAAAAAGCTTTAGGATTCCACATTCCTGGTATGTGGGATAAAATTTTACATCTAGATGAGTGTCATTTACATCCTGCTATTGGTGAGAAGATAAGATTGAGTGTTCACGCTTTCGCGAAAGCGGAAAATTTATCATACTACGATCCTAGAGAACGTACAGGATTGTTACGCACCTTAATGCTGCGCATGGCGTCAACAGGTGAGAACATGGTGGTAATTCAGTTTTTTCAAGAAGATGAAGCAAAACGCATTGCTTTACTTGAACACTTAAAATTACAATTTCCGGAGATTACATCTTTACAATATATAATCAATGAAAAAGCAAACGACACTATATATGATCAAGATGTGATTTGTTACCATGGTGAAGATCATATTTGGGAAGAAATGGAAGGTTTAAAATTTAAAATAAACGCCAAATCATTCTACCAAACAAATAGTGAACAAGCTTATGAATTGTATAAAATAACAAGAGATTTTGCGTCATTAAAAGGAGACGAATTAGTCTATGATTTATACACAGGAACTGGAACTATAGCACAATTTGTAGCAAAAAAAGCAAAACACGTGGTAGGAGTTGAAGCGGTCGAAGTAGCTATTAAAGATGCGCAAGAGAATGCGCAAGTAAACAATATAGAAAACACCACCTTTTATGCTGGTGATATGAAAAATGTGTTTACTCAACAATTTATTGAAGAAAACGGTGCACCAGATGTGGTTATAACAGATCCACCAAGAGATGGTATGCATAAGGATGTTGTTGCACAATTGCTTAACTTACAAGCACCAAAAATTGTATATGTGAGTTGTAACAGTGCAACACAAGCTCGTGATCTCGCGTTATTAGATCAACATTATAAAATTGATAAAATCCAACCTGTAGATATGTTCCCGCAAACGCACCATGTAGAGAATGTAGTGCTACTTACTTTAAAATCGTAATTATGAAAAATATTGTTTTGTTACTATCACTAGTTTTATTGGTAGCAAGTTGTAAAAAGGATGTCGATAATAAAGAAGAGAATACTGCCGTTTCATCCACATTAATTAATGGTTCAATCGTATTTACGGATAGTATTAATGAAGCTCCTGATTCTTTCATTGTTTATTATTTTGATCGTGAACAAAACAAATACGAAAACTCACAAGCCCAATTTGATGAAAATGGCACATTCAATCTTACACTAGACATTGAACAGCCTACTACAGCAATAGCGTATGCAGGTCAACAAATAAATCTTTTTCTAGTTCCTGGAGATTCATTAACCATTAGTGGAACGGTAAACGGAGCACAATCAGAGAACAACACGATTAAGTTAGATGGTTCTCGCACTAAAGAATTCATGGCTGTAAAGAACTATTTTGAGAATAACCCCATCAAGGTAGATCCATTTTATGAGCCAGGAGCCGACAAGGATCCTATGGATTTACATATTTATCTATTAAAAAAGGAAGATGAGTTTCATCAATACAACAAGAATTACCTTAATAACCCAAACATACCAGAAGAGTTCAAGAAAGTAATCAATGCAAACAACAAATACTTTCTAGTCAATGCTAGATTAGAGTTTTTAAATTACGCTAACTACATAGGAAAAGAAATACCAGCAATTGATAGTGAATATTTTGAAGGCATGAAAAACTTACCAGATTTCACTAAAGACGATCTTACCTATGGTGCATTAACTAATGCTATTGCAAGTAGTTATAAAAACTATTTAAGAGAAAGACTAGTCTTTGACAAACCAGGAGTTTCCCCAGATTCCTTAAGCTCTATTGTATCAAAACAAATTATAAAGGATAATTCAAAGCCCATACTTAACCAATATGCTACTTTTTCAACTGCTTTAAAAACCTTTGAAAATCACGATTTGGATTTTTATCAAAACAATCAACAAGCTATTGAACAGCAACTTAAAGGAAGTGATTTCCTAGCTATTTTGAAAAGAGAATATGAAAAGGAAAAAGAATTACTTGAGCGCCCAGAAATACCTAAGGAATCAGAAATTCTAGAATTCACATCTACAGAACCGTCAAATTATTTGAATGAAATTATTTCTAATTCCAAAGGAAAAGTTATTTACATTGATAATTGGGCAACCTGGTGTGGACCTTGTAAAGCCGAATTTAAGGAAGCATCGCCAGCGCTACATGAAAAGTTTAAAGATGATGTTGAGTTTGTTTACTTGTGTCATGCTAGTGAGAAAAAAGCTTACTTACCTAGTATTGCACAATTTAATATTAAAGGAAAACATTACTTTTTAAATGATCAGGAAGGACCAGTTGTTCAAGAACAAATAAATCTGGAAGGCTTTCCTACCTACACCATTATAAATAAAAAGGGTGAAATAGTTCAATCAGATTACATTCACCGACCTAGTTACCCTAAAACCACTACTCTTTTAGAAAGTTTAATCAATGAGTAAATTTAAGGCGACTTTTATTCTGATTTGGGCCATTTTTTTCCTTGTATCAGGATGTGAAAAAGATGATTTATGCACACTGGATCAACCAGCAAACGCTCGTATCAATATAGTATTTAAAGATCGCAGTATTCCATCAGACAACAAGGTTGTTTCACAGCTGAGAGTTTTATTGGAAAATGTGGATACCGAAGTTCCTCTTAATTCTACCAATGATCTTTTATTAACTGCAACAGACTCAATATCAATACCGTTACCGATTGATGTAAATACTGTTACATATAGATTTGAACGTATTGAAAATGAGAATGAAAATCAGGATGCCATTACTTTTACCTTTGATACTAGAGAAGAGTACGTAAGTCGAGCGTGTGGTTTTAGAGTAGTGTATGATAATTTAACCGCACAAGTTGCACCTGAGACTGGCACTAACAATTGGATTAATAGTGTAGTTGTTAATGAAACTACCATTGAAGACAACCAAATTATTCATGTTGAAATACGTCATTAATATAGTTTTCCTCCTTCTGTGTTGTACGGTTTTACAAGCACAAGAAGAGAAAGAAATCGAGCAAGCTCAAGACTCAATTCAAAAAAAATATGGATTAAGGATTGGAATAGATGCAGCTAGTTTAGCAAGAAGTTTCTTTGATGACAATTATCAAGGTTTTCAAATCCTAGGTGATTTTAGATTAAGTCCATCCTTATATGTTGCTGGAGAATTAGGTAATGAAACTATTGCCAAAGACCTAGAACGCATTGAATATGAAACAAGTGGTTCTTTCTTCAAAGCTGGAATTGATTATAATTTCTACAACAATTGGTTAGAGATGGACAATATGATATACGGTGGTGCTCGTATAGGTGTTGCTAGCTTTGGTCACGAATTGTACAGATATGAATACAACTCGGACAATACCCTTTTTCCTATATTAAGTCAACAAGTACAACGAGAATTCACTGGTCTTACTGCTATTTGGTTTGAAGTACAAGGAGGAATGAAGGTTGAAGTGTTTAACAACATTTATTTAATGGCAAACGTTCAATTAAAATTCCTAATCAACGAGAGCACTCCAGATGATTTTGATAATCTGCACATTCCAGGATTTGGAGTTACCAATGATTTTAATGGTATAGGCGTAGGTTATACGTATGGTATTCTATACCGAATTCCTTTGTTTAAAAAATAAAAAATCCTAGAAACAATAATGTTTCTAGGATTCTATAATTAAATTCTTCTTTATTGACTACTCCTCTTCATCAAGAGCAGCAAGCAAGTCATTTGACTGTAAAAGATTATACCATTGAATTACCTTTTTAATATCGCTGGCATAAACTCGATCTTCATCATATTCTGGCAAAACCTGTGAAAAATAATCTTGCAATTCATTTTTTGAGGCTTTATGAGAAATGGCAGGTCCCTTTTCCTCTTTATCAGCTATCTTAGAGAATACCTCTTTAAGTGGTACATCCTCAGAATAAGTGTATATGGAAATATCCTTTAAAACGCTCACATTGTGGTTTATTCCTACAATCGAAGTTTTCTTATCTATTAAAGATTCTACTACAAAGCCACTACGTGCCTTTGATTTAAGTTGATACAATCCTGGTTTTCCTGTTATGGATAAAATGTTATCTAAACTCATTGCGAATTATTTTTTGGGTGGCAAATATATGTAAAAGCTATTTTACTAATGGTTAACGTCTTCCTTTTAATTCAGGAAACCTCATTCTGTAGTCAACACGAACCTTACCTTTTGATATATTAGCCAGTTTTCCTTTTATCAATCGCTTTTTTAGACTTGAAATTTTATCAGTAAATAATATTCCTTCAATGTGATCGTATTCATGTTGTATAACACGAGCGGCTAGACCTGTATAAGTTTCTGTATGTTTATTAAAATTCTCGTCTAAATAAGAAATAGTAACCTCTTCTGGTCTAAAAACATCTTCCCTTACATTAGGTATACTTAAACAACCTTCATTGAATGCCCATTCGTCTCCATTTTCTTCTTCAATTTGAGCATTAATAAAAACCTTTTTGAAACCAGTAAGTTGGTTTCTTTCTTCCTCAGTAAGCTCTTCATCATCGGCAAATGGGGTTGCATCAATAACAAACAATCGTAGTGGCATACCTACTTGTGGTGCTGCCAGACCTACTCCACTAGCGCCATACATGGTTTCCCACATGTTTTCAATGATTTCTTTTAATTTTGGATAATCTTGAGGAATATCCTTTGCGACTTTTCTTAAAACTGGATCGCCATAGGCGACAACTGGATAAATCATAATTTTTTATTTAAAGGCCCATTTCGGTTAGGATTCCAATATCCTTCCTCAACATCATTCACCTTATCATTATACCTTTTTTTATTTACAGCTTCAGCAAGTTTTACATTTTACTATCCAAGAACGTTTGTAAAATAATAGTTGCTGCGATCTCATCAACCAGAGCTTTATTACGCCTTTTGGATTTTGACAAACCACTATCAATCATGGTTTGAAAAGCCATTTTTGAGGTAAATCTTTCGTCCACTCTCGTAATTTCTATGGATGGGTATTTTTCTTGTAACGCTTTCGCGAAAGCGTTAATCACATCTCCTAATTCACTAGGTTCACCATTCATTTGTTTAGGTTCACCTATTACGATAGTGCTTACTTCCTCATTACGTAAATAATTTTCAATGAATGGTACTAATTCATATGTGTTTACAGTGGTAAGACCTGATGCTATAAGTTGCAAGGGATCTGTGACTGCAATGCCTGTTCTTTTTTTACCGTAATCTATAGAAAGTGCTCTAGCCATGAGTGTGCAAAAATAATCAATCTAATATGAAGCACATCACTAACTGCTACTACTTATATTTGTGAAAAACTTAAAAGTAGTGGATCAATTAAAGAATATCATTGAAGAAGCCTGGGAAGACCGCACTCAATTAGAGAATCGTGTTACCCAGCAAGCAATTAGAGAAGTGGTAGACATGCTAGATCGTGGAACATTTCGAGTAGCACAACCTACCGAAAATGGCTGGCAAGTTAATGAATGGGTAAAGAAGGCGGTAGTTCTATATTTCCCAATCCAAAAAATGGAAACAATTGAATGTGGTCCACTTGAATTTCATGATAAAATCCCTTTAAAAACTGGATATAAAGAAAAAGGAATACGTGTTGTACCACATGCAGTGGCTAGACATGGAGCTTATATTTCAAGTGGTGTTATTATGATGCCTAGTTATGTAAACATAGGTGCCTATGTAGAGGAAGGAACTATGGTAGATACTTGGGCAACGGTAGGTAGTTGTGCCCAAATAGGTAAAAATGTGCACCTGAGTGGTGGTGTAGGAATAGGTGGCGTACTAGAACCTTTACAAGCTGCTCCAGTTATCATAGAGGATAATGCTTTTATCGGGTCCCGTTGTATTGTGGTAGAAGGTGTACGAGTAGAAAAAGAGGCAGTGCTAGGAGCCAATGTCGTTCTAACCGCTTCAACAAAAATTATAGACGTAACTGGAGATCAACCAGTAGAATACAAAGGCCATGTTCCTGCTAGATCGGTTGTAATTCCAGGTAGCTACCCTAAGGAATTCCCAGCAGGGACTTACAATGTTCCTTGTGCGATCATAATTGGTAAACGTAAAGAAAGTACCAATAAAAAAACCTCGCTTAACGATGCTCTACGCGAGTACAACGTAGCAGTATAGTGAGAGTATTACTTATTCAATATAAAATGCTGGGTGATGTGCTCACGAGTACAATTATAGCAGATCAATTAAAAATCACCTATCCCAATTGTCAAATAGATTATCTTATTACACCGATGGCTGCTTCTTTAGTAAAGAACCATCCATCGGTAGATAATCTTATATTGGCTTCCAATAAGGATTTTGAAAGCTTCACAAGTATCCTAAAACTTGCAAAGAAGCTTAAAAAAAATAATTATCAGTTGTGTATTGATAGTTATGGTAAAAACAACAGTGCCTTGCTCTCGTATATTGTACATGCTACTAGAAGAATAGGGTATAAAAAATGGTTTTCATCACTTGCTTATACTGATGTGGTTAAAAACGAACCAAATAGAGGTATTTATAAAACAGGTGTAGCTCTAGGTAGTAGAATGATCTTATTAAAACCGCTAGAAAAAAATATTCAATGGCACCTTAAACCAAAGATTCATTTGACAGTTGATGAAATCGAACAAGGAAAACAGTGGCTGGAACAAAAAGGGCTAGACTTAACTAATTCCGTAACGATGATAAGTGCTTTGGGTAGTAGTAAGGAAAAAACGTTACCTTTTAAAGAATTAGCTAGTCTTTTAGATTTTATAGTCCAGAACACAGAGACTCAAATATTGTTCAACTACATCCCTAATCAAATCGACCAAATTAAAGAACTATATGAACTGTGTTCACTTAAAACGAAAGAACACATCTTTTTAGATGCTTTTGCTCCCAACATACGTGACTTCCTTAAAATTCTTCACCATTGCACTGCTATAATTGGCAACGAAGGTGGTGCCATAAATATGGGAAAAGCACTAGACATTAACACCTTTGCAATTTTTGCTCCTTGGATTAATAAATCTTCCTGGAACATAGGTGAAGATGGGAAAAATCACGTAAGCGTTCATTTGATGGATTACAAACCAGATCTTTACAACAACCAAAGTGCAAGTACATTCAAAAAGAAGGCTTTAAGTTTGTATTCTCATTTTGAAGCTGGTATGATGCAAAAAGATCTTAAAAGCTTTTTAAATCATCATTACTAAAAATCCTTATTCTTTATTTATCCCAAATGGAGTAAAGGATTTCTTTTCATCACGAGTAGACTTTCTTATAGCCTTGTTTTTATCGATAGATTCTTGATTTTTATAACCTCGTGCATGATCAAGATGTAAACAAATTGCGCTGTAACGTATTTGTTTTGACTTTATTCCTAGGTTGAATAAACGTTCTCCTAACTCTCTATCTTGACCACCGTATTGCATGCGCTCGTCAAATCCATTGACCTTCTTTATATCTTCTAACCAACCACTACTGTTGTGACCGTTCCAGCTAGCATTAGTCGGAGTCAAATTTTCCATAACCTTAGCCGTAACAAAACCAGCTGTAAGCTTTTGATTCTTGTAGGATGCTGGTAAACCTCGTTCCTTCAACCACTCTACATCAAAACATCGTTGCGTGTAAATGTCATCTTTCGTAATGGCTTGAGAAATATCTAGAGGCAACTTATAGTAACCACCACTCAAAAAATAACCAGGTTCCCTACGTTCATAATGGATTTGAAGAAAATCCTCACGAGCAATACAATCACCGTCGCTCATTACAACGTAATTTGCATTACAAGCCAATATGGCCTTATTTAATATTTGACTTTTTTGGAATCCATTATCCTCGTGCCACACGTGTATTATAGGATATCGTGAATCTTGAGCATAGTTTTCAATGAATTCTTTTGTATCATCCCTAGAACCATCATCTGCTATAACTACTTCAAAATCCCTAAAGATTTGTTGCTCATAACTCCATAAGGTCTTTTCTAACCAGGGTATCGAATTGTAAGTACTTATAATGACAGAAATTGTCGGGTTTGAAGACATAGTTCTAGTTTTCTTTCAAAATCTAAACAAATTTAAGCATATCTAGTGGTTATCTAATCAGTAAGTTTATTTTTGCTGAAGAACTATTATGTTTATATCCACTTATGACCAAATATAATATCACTGCAATCATTCCAGCTTTTAACGAAGAACACAACATTGTTGATGTCCTTAAATCTGTTGATTTTTGCGATGAAGTCATTTTAGTAGATTCAAACAGTACCGATAATACGGTAGAACTAGCAAAACCTTATTTCACCAAATTACTGACTCGTAATTACGAGCACAGCGCTAGTCAAAAAAACTGGGCTATTCCTCAAGCAAAACATGAATGGATACTTTTAGTGGATTCTGATGAAAGAGTTACACCAGCATTGAAAGAAGAAATTTTGAACCTATACCCTACTCTCGATACAGCTCATTATGTTGGTTATTGGATTGGTAGACGTAATTTCTTCATGGGTAAACAAGTACGTTACAGTGGCTGGAAAAATGACAAGGTAATACGATTATTTAAGAAATCTAAGTGTAAGTATAAAGACAAACACGTTCATTCTGAAATAATTGCTGATGGTCCAGTAGGAAAACTGGAAAACAGATTCTTACATTATAAATATGTGAGTATGGATCACCATGTTAAGAAATTACAACGCTACGCTGATTTGCAAGCTAAAGATTTTGATAAAAAAGTAGGCAAAATTACCGCATACCACATAGTCATTAAACCTATGTGGGGCTTTTTCAAGCACTTTTTTGTTCAAAAAGGTTTTCTTGACGGATTTGTAGGATTTACGATTGCTTATTTGCGCAGTTATATGATTTTTATGCGATACGTAAAATTATGGTTACTCAGACGAGGGATTAAGTAATCAAATAAGAGTTTCTATTGCGGTTGGGTTCCAATTGTAATAATCGCAAATTCGCTGCCATTGAACTCTATTAAAATCCTTTCCTTTATTTTCTTTTTTAAGGGCCACCTTTTGAGTCCTCGCTATAGGAATAGGTATATCAGGATAATTTTCATTTTGTAAAGAAAGAACTCCATTTTTTAAGGCCATCGCCTTAAACCAAAGATCATCGGCCTTTGGAGCTAATTCATTAAACAAGGTCACATTATGAACATCCTCATGTAAAGAATTAGAAGGATATAAAACACAAAATGCACCTACAGGCATATTGTGAATACTTTGTTCTTTTATATCATGTATAAAAGGCCACTGTGAATAGCTATTTACCCTATTATTCTCATATGTCATTTTACGACATCGATTACCAATTATATTATCGGGATATTTTAAATGAAAGTCCCATAACTTTTTGATTGTATCATCTTGATACATCACATCGTCATCACAAGTAATAATGATTTTTTCTGGAAATTTCTTTAGACTGTGGATTAGTTTACGATGAGAAAACGTGTAGGGTACGTATTCAATTTGAAAAAAAGGACCTTGTAATTTGGCTAGTTTTTTAGGTAAGCTATTCTTTAAATCATCATGCAACCACAGCACCACTTTTTCAGGAGCATATTTTTGTCTCATCATACTACGTATGGTAAGATCAAGTGTACTTAATCTGCTAGGGATACTAGTTAAACTTACAATAGCAGGAATGACTTGCTCCTGATTCTTTATAAGATTTGCTACACTCGTACTGCGCAATCTGAACGCTTCTAGTATTGAACCTGGTAATTCCTTTAATTTCATGATTTAAACAGTCCTTTTAATTTCTTTTTAAATCTTTTTTTACGGTGAAATTTATCTTGAAATTTTTGCACACTTTCCCACATGGATTCAATAGCATGTTGAGCATCCTTATTAGATAATTTAGCATACTCCTTACCCATTATATCATACATCCATTTTTTGGGCGATAATCGCTCAAAATTCTTCAATCTCATACTATAAGGTATGTCAAAAAATTTCATTCTGTTTAAATCAACCAGACTAAAAGTATACCCTTGCGAAGTTTTCTTAATCAAGGTATTCCCAGGAGAATGATCTAGGAAATAAATACCGGCCTCATGCATTTCATACATAAAAGAGGCAAACTCCTTGAGAATTTGTTCTTTATCTTGAAGTGAATCATCATTAATAAGTTCTCTAAAAGTAAAGTCATGTTCCCCATAATAACATATGTAATAACTATCCTTTAAAGTAAAAATCCCTAGTTTTTCTAGATAAGCCACTGGTTGTGGGGTTCCTATTCCTTTTTCAGTTAAATAAACCGCATTTTCGTAGGATCTTCTTGCCTTTGATTTTCTAATAAATCTGTAAACAAACTGATTGATAAAGTTTGGTTTCTTAAAGGATTTTACGACGTACTTTTCATCTTTCCATTCAATTACCTTTATAGTATTACGTGGATCTCCTAATCTATTTTCAGAACCGTAAAACAACTCTAGTAAATGTTGTATTCGCTTTCGCGAAAGCGAACTAGAAAAAAACCTCTCTTTAAACATATAGTATCACAATGGTAGACAAAGAAACGACATATCCACCTGCTAACAAAGCTAGATGGATATCTAAAAGTTACAGAAAGGTCTAGTTTAAATCATATCTTTGAATTTTATTTATAGCAACCGGTCATCATGTCTTACCATTACTCACTACAAACAATAATATCAATACATGAGTAAAACAGTCTTACGTGTAGTTCATCTTTCTGGAATGATGAGTCGTGGTGGTGGCGAAAATCACATCATTAATTTGACTACTGAACTGAATAATATGGGGCATGAAAGCACCGTGTTTTGTCCGTTAGGAAGTCAATTAGGCACAGAACTTAAGGAACTCAATAGTCCAGTGGTTGAGAAGAAATTAAGGTTAAAAGTTGATCCGTTGTTCTTTTTAAGCTTTGGTAAATTCTGTAAAAAGAAGAAAATTGACATTATACATGTGCACGATCCCGTTGCTATGTTTTTGGTCATACTAGCCTCGTACTTTTTTAAGTTACCTAAAACGGTAATGAGTAAGAAAACTAGTTTTCCTATCAAAAACCGTAAAAAAACTCTTTATAAATACAATCATCCCATTTTTAAAAGAGTGATTTGTGTATCTAATGAAGTGAAAAAGGTAAGCCAAAATTCAATCGTTAACTCAAATAAGATTGTCACGATTTACAATGGTTCTAATCTAGATAAATTAGATACATTCGAGCCTAAAATTAATTTAAGAGAATCCTTAAATATTCCAAAAGACGTCACCCTAGTTTTACATATTGCAAATCATACTAAACCAAAAGACTTACCATTATTTATAAAGTGTGTAGAATACTTTAAAGATCGTGAGGACGTGCATTTTGTTCAAATTGGTAGACATACTGAACATTCCATACCCATTCTAGAGGCTGTTGAAAGTAAAGGACTTGAAAAAAGAGTTTCCTTTTTGCATGAACAAGAAAATGCTGCCGTTTACCTTAAACAAGCCGATATATCCTTCATTACCTCAAAAAGTGAAGGATTACCACAGGTTATTTATGAGTCCATGTATTACCAGACCTTAATCGTAAGTACTATGGCAGGTGGTATTCCTGAAGTAATTTCAAATGGCGTAAATGGTTTTATAGCACCAGTAGGCGATAGTATTAAATTAATTGAACATTTGAATCACGTGATAGGCAATAAAAGTGCCTTTGCAAAAATGCTCGATCAAAACTTTCAATTAGTAAAAGAAAAATATGATTCTAAGATAATGGCTCAAAAGACGCTTGAATTATATCAAAACGTGTTAAAGCCTGCTCAATAAATTAAAAATGAAAAACCAACAAAACGATTTTAAAGAACGTATGTATTTCCTATTTGCCCATAAATGGAAATATATTGTTTCAATAATATTGACTCTTTTCAAATCCAAAAATTATAAAAAAGGTGCAGTGCACACTGTTACTTACATTGCCCGAGAAAAGGATAAAACATGGATATTTGGAGCTAAAGTTCGCAGACTATCACAACATTCTCAACTTGACGCCAGAGTTCACTGGAATGATAAGATCAAAGGAATTCCAGATACTGATGGCTATTACCACATCTATCAAAACCATTTTTGCCGCAGTTTGCGACGCAAACCAAACATCATTTTTAAAAAGAATATTGTGATGTTCACCCATCCTAGCTGGAGTAAAAAATACTCAAAAACACATGTGGTTTGGGGTTTGAATCAAGCAGATTATGTTATATGCTTGAATTCCAACATTAAGAAAATGTTGATCGAGGATGGGGTAAGACCAGAAATACTTAAGGTAATTCATATTGCTACCAGTGAAAAAACATTCTATCCACATGAGCGTACAGGTAAAGGAGTTGTGGGATTATGCTCTGGATTTCAAATACGTAAAAATCCAGATTTAATATTTGATATAGTAAAAAATATGCCTCAAAGAGAGTTCCTCCTATTAGGTAGTAATTGGGAGCGATATACAAAATTTGATGAGTTATCGGCTCTTCCTAATTTCACCTATCTTAAAGATATGGATTATGAAAAATTTCCTGAATTTTACGATAAGATGGATGTATTTTTGTCACCTTCAATTTTAGAAGGTGGACCAGTACCTTTGTTAGAAGCTATGATGTCAAATTGTGTTCCTGTAGCTTCAAACACGGGATTTTCTACTGATATAATTACGCATGGAGAAAATGGGTTCATATTTGATATTAACGCCTCCTATAAAGAGGTAATTCCTTTAATTGAAGAAGCCTATAACCTCAAAGGCAATATTAGAAATACAGTTTTAGAGCATACCTGGACTAATTGCTCTCATAAAATTGACACTCTTTTCAATACATGAAAGGGATGTTCGCTAGATAAAATGTGATTTGAACATGAAAAAGAAAAAGCCTGATAATCGACCTAGAGTTCCTAAAGAAACCATAGATAAAACAGTTGATCATTTAAAAAAAGGTCATACCCTTATTCTTCCTATGGACGGTTATTATTATTTATGCTGTGATGCACAAGACATAGAAGCGGTTGAAAAAACTCTAGGATTAGTAACTAGTGATGAGGCTATTTTTTATGAAGTTCTTATAGATAAAGATCATGTACTCGAGCGTTATGTAGAACAAGTGCCTGATCCTGCTTGGAATATCATAGACACTAGTAAAAGACCTGTTACACTAGTCCTAGATAAACCAAAAAACATAGCGCCAGCTCTTATACTAGACGACAACAGTACTCCTTTTAAAATAACCTACGATAGATTCACAGCATTAGTTACAAGCAAACTACGCAGCCCGTTGTTGATCGCTTCTTCCAATTTTCTAAAAGGTAACATGCCAGAAAAATTGGAAGATATTTCTCAATCTTTAATCGATCAAGTTGATTCAATTATTTCCATTGAAGATACTACAGAAAAAATTGAAGTTCACCCACTTGAAAAAGAAGCTCAAAAAGGATCGAATAAACAACGACAACGCCACCAACCTACATCAATTATAAAAATCTCTAATAACGGTACCTTTAAAATTATTAGAAAGTAATGTCGCAAACTCACTATTTAAAAGCACTTGAGCATCCTATATTCAAGGTCATTAATCAAGCTAGTGAATTACTACAGCTTGAAACTTATGTTATAGGTGGATTTGTGCGGGATTACTTTTTAAAAAGAGGTCAAAAAAAAGATATTGACATCGTAACTGTAGGTAGCGGTATAGAACTAGCTAAAAAGGTAGCCAGTCTCTTAGAAGACAGTCCAAAAGTGACTGTTTTTAAAAATTTTGGCACGGCCATGCTCAAAACAGGAGATCTTGAGTTAGAATTTGTTGGAGCACGCAAGGAAAGCTATGACCGTAATAGCCGTAAACCATTCGTAGAAAATGGCACATTAAAAGACGATCAAAACCGCAGGGACTTTACTATAAACGCCATGGCGTTTTCTCTCAATGATAATAACTACGGTCGCCTGATTGATCCTTTCAATGGTATACAAGATCTAGAAAACAGATTAATACGTACTCCATTAGATCCAGACATCACTTACAGCGACGATCCTTTAAGAATGCTGCGTGCAATACGTTTTGCAAGTCAACTAGATTTCAAAATTGAAGAAAAATCTTTTGATAGTATCAAACAAAACGCAGAAAGATTAGACATCATTTCTCAAGAACGTATCGTGACCGAAGTTCACAAAATCATGCTTTGTGATGTTCCCTCTTATGGTTTCTTACTATTAGAAAAAAGTAAATTACTTGAGCGTTTTCTTCCAGAATTGACTGCCTTAAAAGGCATTGAAGAAGTTGAAGGTCAAACACATAAAGACAACTTTTATCACACTCTAGAGGTAGTAGATAATATTTCTAAAAACACCGATGATCTTTGGTTACGCTGGTCTGCATTACTTCATGATATAGGCAAAGCTCCTACAAAGAGGTTTTCTAAAAAAGTAGGTTGGACATTTCATGGGCATGAGTTCAAAGGCTCAAAAATGGTATATCACCTTTTCAAACGCCTTAAAATGCCATTGAATGACAAAATGAAATTTGTACAAAAAATGGTTCGCATGAGTTCAAGACCTATAGCTGTTATAGATGAAAGCGCAACCGATAGCGCTGTGCGCAGGCTAGTTCATGATGCAGGTGATCATATAGAGGATTTAATGACTCTATGTGAGGCAGATATCACAACTAAGAATCCAAAGAGATTCCAGCGTTATCATAATAACTTCAGGAAAGTACGTACCAAAATTGTCGAAGTAGAAGAACGCGATCGTATACGCAATTTCCAACCACCTGTAAGTGGCGAGGAAATTATGAAAACCTTTAACCTCAAACCTTGTCGAGAAATTGGAATGATTAAAGCAAGTATTAAAGATGCCATACTAGATGGTAAAATCCCTAATGAATATGAAGCTGCACGAGAGTGGATGTTACAGAAAGGGAAGGAATTGGGACTTAGCACTTAATAAATAGCCTTTAGTATTTTTAGTAAATTCTAACGACTAAAGCTTTATAATAATAACAAATCCAATAGCCTTTTTCACTGCCTTAGGACTGCTTCATACATTGAAAGACACCTTTCATTACAAATTACAATACCTCTATAAAGTCTTCATATAACAATTCGTTTAGTTAGGGTATATTTAAATTTTAAATCTTAAAAGGTGAAATTAAGACCAATATTTTACATCCTTCTCTTTCTAACATCAGGACAACTAAGTTTTTCTCAAAATCCAACTATTAATGAAAAGTTTATCGATAGCAGCTATCAAGCAACATTAAATTATACTAAGGAAGATAGTGTAAAGGTTGAATTACTAAATAAACTTTCTGCAAAGTATGTAACAGAAGATTTAGAAAAAGCTGATTCCATTTTACTACTAGCACTGAAAATTTCCGAAAAAATTGAGTATCAACAAGGTCTAGCAAATACCTACACAAATTTTTCATCTTTATTCGTTAGAAAAGGTGAATATGACAAAGCTGTTGACGCCATTAATCAAGCCAAAATCATCCAAGCAAAACTAAATGATGATGAAGGCATCATATATGCAAATCAAAATCTTGCTAGGATATACATTGATCTTAACGAGTTAGAAAAGGCTAGAGAAATACTAGAAGAAAACAATGAACTACTCAGTAATGAGCCAAACTCAAACTTAAAAGCTTCAAATCATTTTTATCTAGCAAACACCTACTCAGCGCTAAATAAAGTTGACAAAACAATTGAAAATTATCTTGCTGCCAGATCAATTGCAGAACATAATAACTTTCAGACAGGAATAAATATAGCTAACGCTTCACTAGGAGGAATTGAGATTGAAAGAAGAAATTTTAATAAGGCTTTAGAATACCTACTTCCAGCTTTAAAATCCTTCCAACAAATGGGACAAACCGTCAATGTTGCCTATAGCTATCAAAGTCTGGCCAAGGCCTATTTGGGACTGGAAAATACCAGCAGCGCTATTGCATCCATCGACAAAGCCATTGAAATTTTTAAAGACCAAGAACTCTATAAAAATTTGAAAGATGCTTATGATTTAAAAACTCAAATAAGTTTAAAAGACAAGAACTACACTGAGGCAATGGAAGCGCTTCAATTGAAATATGCTATTCAAGATAGTATTTTATCAATTGAAAAAACAAAGGCAATAAAAGAATATCAAATAAAATACGAAACTGAAAAAACAGAAAGAGAAAAAGAAGCTGCTCTAAAAACTGCGCAACTTAATGCACTTGAAAGAGATAGAAATCAAAAACTATTCATTGGGACTGCAATTATAGCTGGACTATTGATTCTATCAGGAATTTTCTTATACAGTCGCTTTCGCGAAAAGAAAAAAGCCGAACTGATTACTATGGAACTCAAAGAGACCCAGAAAAGACTCGCACTAGAAATGCAATACAGGCAATCTGAATTGAAAGCCCTTAAAGCTCAAATGGATCCTCATTTTATATTCAACGCATTGAACTCAATACAAGAATATATTATTCTAAACCAGAAAAATTTAGCTAGCGATTATCTTGGGAAATTTGCAGGATTAATGCGTAAATATTTGCATCATAGTGACAAAGGACTAATAAGTATAAGGGAAGAAATTGATTGTTTAAATATATATTTAGAATTAGAAGAAGTTCGTTTTGAAGATAGTTTTAAATACAATATAACTGTTGATAAAGCCGTAAATCAGGAATTATATCATATACCTACTATGATTGTACAACCCTATGTTGAAAATGCTTTAAAGCATGGTTTATTGCATAAAAAAGAGGATAGAAAGTTAACAATTACGATACAAGAAGTGAACAACAAAATTGAATGCATTATTGTTGATAATGGTATAGGACGTGAAAAAGCTGCACAGCTTAAAAAGAACAGATTAGACAATCATCAGTCTTTTGCCACACAAGCCACAGAAATTAGGTTAGAGCTACTCAATTACGGTAAAGAACAAAAAATTGGAGTAAGTACTGTCGACTTATATGATGAAGATAAAAATGCATCTGGGACAAAGGTAACGCTTACCATACCCTATTTTAAAAAGTAAAGAATGAAAGCAATAATCATAGATGACGAGCGTAAATCAAGAAACGTTCTTAAAATACTGATTGATGAAAATTGTCCTAAAATCACTGAAATTTTTCAAGCTGAAAATCTTTTATCTGGCATAGAATTGATCAAAGAGCATAATCCTAGATTGGTTTTTCTTGATATTGAAATGCCAGAACATTCAGGAATTGAAATATTAGATTTTATAGATAAAGATTCCTATAATTTCGAAATTATTTTCACCACAGCCTATAGTGAATATGCAATTAAGGCATTTCAGCTAGCAGCTATCGACTATTTACTAAAACCAGTCACTGCCGCAGTCGTTTCTAACGCAGTAGACAAAGCACTTAATTATCTTACAAATTCAAATATCCATAAGCGTCTAGAAGAGTTAAAGACTAGTCTAAAAAAAGATAATTTTAGTAAAATAGGATTACCGTATAGCAATGGAATCAAGTTCGTCGAATTTAAAGAAATTGTGGCTTTTAAGGCAAGCGGTATGTATACAGAAACTTACCTAATAGATGGCAGTAAAATACTAGTAAGTAAACCTTTAAAACATTTTACTGAACTACTTAAAAATGTCACCTATTTCTTTAAATGCCATAGATCTTACTTTATTAATATTCAACATATCGTTGAATATTCTCGTAGTGACGGCGGTTTCATCACATTAAGCAATACACTTAGTGTTCCTATATCAAATGATCGTAAAGAAGACTTTTTAAGTCTTGTACGTGCTTTATAAACTCAAACCGATATTTCATAAACTTAAAAACCCCATGCAGCAGTAACTACACTTATAATCAGTTGGTTAAGCTAATATTTGTGCTAACCAATAAATTATAAGTATTATGAAATCAAAATTACTATTAATAATAAGTTTTATTCTTTGCCTTACCGCATCGGCTCAATGGAGCCAGGTAGGGAACACGCAATTCTCCACGCAATTTGCTAGCCTTGCAGAGTTCACCTTTGACGCCAGCGGTAATCCTTATGTCGTATATGAAGATCCATCAAATACAGATATTTATGTGATGCAATACAATGGTACAAGTTGGGTGCAATTAGGTGCGGTAGTATCTACTGAAAATTATAACAATGTGGATATTACGATCAATCCAGTAACAGGTGAACCATGGGTCGCATTAAAAACGGAAGCCTCTGGAGCAGCGAGTAGTGTAGACGTATTAAGATATAACGGGACAGGTTGGATAACAGAAGGGGTAAACGTAGGAGGGAATTTCTTTACTCGTGGGATATTCTTAAATTTTGACAGCAATGGAGTTCCTAGAGTGACTGGTGTAATTAGCGCTGGAGGATCAGATAGAAGAGCTATTATTTATACTAAACAGACAAACGGGACTTGGACTTCATTGACGACAAATCTTGCCGCAAATCAGATGTATATTGACATGTTTAATGAAAACGACTATGTAATGGCAGATAGATCTGGACGTTTAATAGGTCAAGAAATTAGTACACAAATACAGACATCTATACTTGTTAATGGATCCAAAGATTACAGCATTATATCTGGATACAGAAATGGGACTGAATACTTTGCTGCGGCTTACAACATCACCGATAATAGTATAAATACTGGTCGTTCAACAGGAGCCATGTCCCAACCTACAAACGCTACTCAACTTTCAAGTAGCATCGTTCATTTAGGAATTAGTAATACTAATTTAAGACACTATTTAATGTATGACAATGCATCTAATCAATTAAGCTTTGAAAACTACAACCCTGCAAATGATACATGGAACACAATCACAGCTCCTTCTATATCGACTAGTGCATCTGGTTTTTTTGCAACGATGGAAATGAACCCTGTAGATGGAAATATGTATGTTTTATACCAAGATAGCGGTAGATTATCTATGCAGCAATACACAGTATCACCACCACTTCCTAGATACTATGTAGACGCAAATGCAAACGGGAATGGTAGTGGCGATAGCTGGGCTAATGCTATTAATGATCTTCAAATAGCAATTGGAAATGCCTCAAGTGCCACATCAGAAATATGGGTTGCGGCAGGCACCTACACACCAGGTTCTAGTCGTACAGATGCTTATAACATTGATCTTGATAATTTAAAAATCTATGGTGGTTTTAATGGTACAGAAACGAGTGTTTCCCAACGTGACATTGCTGCAAATCCCACTATTCTATCTGGTGATATCAATGGAGATGATGCTGGTCATGGAACAGGTACGCGAGGCGATAACAATTATCATGTGATGATCATCAATCAAGCAGATAATATCACCATTGATGGATTTGACATTCGATATGGTCACGCCAACGGAAGCGGCACAAATGCTTATGGTGGTGCGATTAATGTAGGCGGACAATCAGAGAATTTAGTTCTTAGAAACTGTACGTTCTTTCAAAACTTTGGATTAACCGGTGGTGCGATAAGAACCTATTTTAACGTAGATACTAACATGACGATTGAAAACTGCGTGTTTGACGATAATTTAAGCCGTTATGGAAGTGGAATGTACTTTCTTACAAATGCAAATAGGACCGTAACACTAGATGTAACTAATTCTCTATTTGTAAAAAACAGAACGTACAATGTAAGTAATAATGACAGAGGATTTACTGGAAGTGCCATGTGGATTAGAGCAAACGATACAGGTTCTAATCTAACAACAACAATCTCTAACTGCACTTTTGCAAATAATCTAGATCAAGGAACACAAGCTGGATCAGAAAGAGGACCGCTAGCGTTAAGCAGACGTAATGATAACGCAAGCACGCATACTGCAACGATTAATAACTCTATTTTTTACTTTAATGATCAAGGTAATTCTGGTGCGTTAAGTATTGCTGTAAACAAAGGACATGTCAATGCTGCTAATACTATTATTGTTAATAATTCTATCAGTGAAGACAGCTTTTCGAACTTATCTTTCCTAACGAACACCAGTAGTGCTGACCCATTATTTACAAATCCAAACGGTAATGACTTCACTATTCAATCAGGTTCTCCTGCAATAGATACAGGCGATAATTCCCTCATTCCATCAGGAATTACTTCAGATCTTTTAGGGAACAATCGTATCGCAAATGGTACTGTAGACATGGGAGCATATGAATTTGGCGCTACAGCTGGTCTTGAGAATATTAAAGAAGTTTCAGTACACCTCTACCCTAACCCAGCTGTAAATCGTGTTACTATTGATATGGATAATCATGCTTTCGCGAAAGCGGAATTATACAGTATGGCTGGACAATTAGTAAAAACTACCAACCAATCTACCATTCAAATCTCAGATTTACATCCAGGTTTATATCTGGTGAAAGTCACAACCATGGACGGACACACATCAACTAAAAAATTAGTGAAGCAATAAGTTAAGTTTTACTAGCTGGTTATTTTTTAGAGAAATTTTGAACTAGTCTTATCAAGCCAGACCTAGAAATAGGTCTGGTTTTTTTGTTTTGAAAACCTCACAAACTCATTAAACCATTACAACTAGTTGATAAAAATCTACCATTGAGCAACTCGCACATAGATTGAGCAAGATTTTATTTTCATGAGATACTTAATCGTATTTTTATAAATTGATGAGGAGTATCCATTTTTTTAAATTATTACTAGTTGTAGGTTTCCTGCTTAGCATCATATGTGTAAAAGCACAAGAACCTGTAACGCTATCAATTACTGAAGCACAAGGACTACCGAGTAACGAGATTTATTCCATGGAGGAAGATGCAAAGGGATTTGTATGGCTAGCTACTAATAAAGGTTTGGTGCGTTACGATGGTACAACTTTTCAATCCTATGCACATCCTGAACAAGTAGGATTATCAGTTTTTGATTTATTCGTTGATCAAATGTATAGAGTTTGGTGCATGAACTTATCTGGACAGATCTTTTATGCACAAGATGATGACTTTGTGCTTTTTGCAAATGTCAATGAAGAATTTAAAGGATCACTTGGTAATCTAGTTGCTAATGAGGAAGAACTTGTCGTGAGTTACTTTAAATCTCGCGTGGCTATTAATTTAAAAACTAAAGAAAAAAAAGTTTCTGATATTCCACAAAATAATTTTAGCTATGGTCTAGTCGCTCATCATGATGGAAACATCTTTCAACCTGTGGGAAAATATTTTAAGATTATTAAAAATAGTCAGGTTACAAACAAATATCTTTTACCCAGCTCACTTCATGATGAAGCATTGAGACCACAGCCTATAAGAACCGTTTTTTTACCTAATGGTAACTTGTATTTAATTCAAGAATTGTTAGGTAAATCGCTCAAGGTATTTATAAGAGAAAATGATGGATGGACTTCTCTAAACACTCCAGCAGATTTCAAAGACGTTAGAATTCAATCCGTTCATGCCCATGATAATCAATTATTTTTTAGTACCAATAAAGGTGTTCTTATTTGTGAGCGCAACGGGAGCGATTTGCTTCTAAATCAATCTATCCTTCAGGACTTTTTTACAACTGACACATTTATCGACAATGATCAGAACATTTGGATAAGCACTTTGCGCAGCGGTCTCATAGTTGTGCCTAACATTCATGTGCGTGAGCACACACTTCCAGCTACTTTGCCTACACGTATTGAAAAGCTTTCTAATGATCACGTTGCAGTAGGTTTTGAGAATGGAAATATAGGAATAGTATCTTCCAAAACTGAAGAAATGGAAGTCATCAAATTCCCTACATCTACCGCAGTTTCTACGTTGTTATATGATAAACAAAACTCAGATCTATTTGTTTTCCAGAAACTATACAACTACAGATATGATCTGTCTACAAGAAAAATCGCCAAACTTGAAAACCAACTAACCACTGTAAAAAAGGCGTCACTAATAGGTACAGATACAATATTATATGCATCTGCCGGTTTTATCGCCGCTCGTTTACTAAAAGAAAATGAGTTTACCAAAAGAGACGAGTTTCTTTTTCAACAAAACATAAGGGGTTACACTGCGCTTCATACCGTCAAAAGTGATCAATCGTATCTGGCATCAGTAGAAGGCTTACACATGCTTACTAAAGATTTACAATTAAATCCTATCACCTTTAAAAACCTTCCGATACTTACACGCAATTTAATAGAAGACAACAGTGGAAATGTTTGGGCTGGAAGTTTTAAAAATGGACTTTACAAAATTAATGGTGAGAAAGTAGTAGATCACATAAGTACTCATGCAGGATTAGCGTCACAAGTAATCAACGCACTAGCCGTAGATGGTGATTATTTATGGATATGCACAGATAATGCATTGCAACGTTACCACATACCTAGCGGCAGTTTTAACACTTTATATGCACGTGATGGTATTCCATCATTTTCAATAGTGAATATGACCATGGATGGAGATTATCTCTACATGAATACTCCATTAAAATTATTCAGCATACAAAAAGAAAAGGTATTTAAACCGCTTTATATTCCTGATTATTACTTTACTGAAGTTCAGATAGACGGAAAAACACAGGAGAAAAGCGACAAGTATATAATTGAAAATAAAAATACGCCAACCACCATTTTCTATAATGCTAATGGTTTGCGAGGTTTAACTAGTGGAAATTTTGAATACCGCATAAAAAATCATACTGAATGGACTGCTCAACCTCAAGGCGCTAATAGCATACAGTTTGCCTCTTTACCTTTGGGTAAATTAACCTTTGAGTTGCGACAACTGGGTAGCGATAAAATTAAAAGCTTAAAACTAATCGTTACTCAACCTTTTTACCAAAGGCTTTGGTTCTGGTTACTCATGGCGACACTAATTATGGCCTTTATTATTTTCTATTATAGAAGGAAATTACGCTTTCGCGAAAGCGAGAAAAACAAAGAATTACGTCAACTAGCACTTGATAATGAGCTCATTACTTTGCGGCTTGAAAATTTGCGATCGCAAATGAATCCACATTTTATCTTCAATGCACTCAATAGTATTCAAGAATATATCGTGAGTAACGAGCGGAAATTAGCAAGCTCTTACCTGGTCAAATTCTCTAGATTAATACGTATGTATCTAGACCAATCGCGTGAAAACCAAATACCCTTAAAAGAAGAACTTCAGGCTATGCAATTATACCTAGATTTAGAAAAGGTACGGTTTGAAGAAAAACTGGATTACTCGCTTCAAGTGGATGAACGTTTAGATCAAGATCGTGTGATGCTACCACCGCTCTTTATTCAGCCTTATGTAGAAAACTCATTAAAACATGGTCTATTGCATAAAAAAGATAATCGTGAACTACGCGTTGTATTTCAATGGGATGACGCAACAGATTCCATAATTATATGTGTAACCGATAATGGAATAGGTCGTGAGGCTTCTCAGGAACTCAAAAAACAGCAAAACCGCTACCACAAGAGTTTTGCTACCTATGCAAATCAAGAACGTGTTGATTTACTCAATAGCAAACGTCATGCAAAACTGAGTGTAAAAATTATAGATTTAAAAGACGATAATGAGCAGTCCTGTGGTACGCAGGTTTGCATAACCATACCACAACAATTATGAATGCAATAATCATAGACGACGAGCCCAAAGCACGTAAATTACTCCTTTCTCTTATCGAAGAATACTGTCCAGAAATCACCAATGTAAATCAGGCAGAAGATTTAGAAACAGGCAGTACTTTAATTAAGGAAACACAACCCGATCTAGTCTTTCTAGATATAGAAATGCCCAAATATTCTGGATTACAAATACTCGAATTCTTCAAAGTTGAAGAGGTGAATTTTCAAATCATATTTATAACGGCTTACAACCAATATGCTATTGATGCATTTAAATTAAGTGCAGTAGATTACTTACTGAAACCTGTTGATATTACAGAGTTGCAGCAGGCGATCAAAAAAGCAATAGAGCTCAATTCTCAAAATAATTTGACCAACAACCTTCAGGAGCTAAGACGTAGTTTTCAAAAATTGTCGCAAAATAAAATCGCACTAGATGTTCCACGAGGAATTATATTTATAAATCATCAAGATGTTATGTACCTAGAAGCAGATGGTATGTACACTACATTTTTCTTAAAGGATGGCACTAAAGAGTTAATATGCAAACCACTCAAACACTTTGTAGAACAAATGGACGCCAGCGGTTTATTTTATAAACCACATCGCTCCTATTATATAAACCTTAATGCCATCAAGGAATTTAATAAAAAAGAAGGTGGTCACTTAATTATGGAAAACGACAAACTGGTTCCTATTTCACGTGATAAACGTGAAGAATTCTTTGGTCTTGTAAAGGAGATTTTCTAGCCTTATAAATTTTTGTAGTTATAAAAAAGCCATTCTTAAATAAGGATGGCTTTTTAATTAATGCAATTCAGCAATTGATGTTGCAATTCAGAAAGCAATCTTTAATAGAAAAGTAGAGAACAGCACTTTTGTATGGTAAAAAATTAAAAATCAATCAATTCCATGAAAACACAATTACTTTTAATTGCTTTTTTAATAAGCATGTTTACAAGTGCACAAGTATATGTAAATGCAAATGCGACTGGTGCCAATGACGGAACTAGTTGGACTGATGCTTATACTGATTTAAATACAGCCACAGCTTCAAGTTCTAATACAGAAATCTGGATTGCGGCTGGAACATACAGTCCAGGAACCTCTGTTGGTGACAGAATTACGTGCGCAACCGGAACAGAACTATATGGTGGATTTATAGGAAATGAAACCTCCTTAAGCCAACGTGATTGGTTAGCAAATCCAACTATTATCGATGGTGATGTTAATGGTGATGACACCGGCACACTTTCCTACTCAAATCCTACAAAAGTGGATAACAATTACAGACTAAGTCAGGTAGCAGGAAGTGGAGTCGTGTATGACGGTTTAATTTTTAAAAACGCTGCCGCTTTGGGTTCATCAAATTCAAGCAGAGAAGGAAGTGCTATGATTATTCAGAAAGATACCAAGATACGTAATTGTATTTTTGAAGATAACATTGCTATAAGAGGTGGTACAATATCCATCGGCGGACCTCAAACCGGTGCAACTGCAGAAATCATAAACTGTCAGTTTCAAAACAATCTTGCATCGTTTGCAAATACATTTTATTCAGACAGAGACGATGTAAGTCTTTTAATGGTGAATACTTTAATAGCAAATAATAGAAACACCTCGTTTACAGCAGGAGGTTTTGGAAATCTTCTATGGTTTAGACCACCTAGTGGCAGTAATAACCTTACTATGACCAATTGTACTATTACAGATAATTTTTATGACAATCAGAATTCACAAAGTGCTCATATAAGAATAGATGGTATCGGTAATAATGGTGAATATAAATTACATAATAATATTATCTATAATAACGAGGCAAACTCTTTAGCCATACGTACGGAAAATAATGCTAATCCAACTTTGATCGAGGTTTTAAATAATGTGGAAGAAAACAATTTTTCCAACATATCTAACAACGGGACTAGTAGAATAAACTTAGCTACCGCTATCTCAAATCCTAACTTCACCGATCCTGTAAATGACGATTATACATTAGGCAACAACTCATCAGCGATAAATAGCGGTAACAATAATCTGTATCTATCAAGTTTTCCAAATATTGATTTAGCAGGTAATGGTAGATTTGCAGCCTCTTCTATTGACCGTGGAGCTTACGAGAGCAATTCGACAGCCGGACCATCTAGACCTACTATTTATGTAAATATGAACGCCTCGGGAAATAATGATGGTAGTAGCTGGAACGATGCATTTACTCAATTAGAAGATGCTTTTAACGCAGGTTCAGGATCGGATATCTGGATAGCAAGCGGCACTTACCTTCGTCCAAGTAATGCTAATAAATTCTATATCTGGAACATTCAAGCTGATTCACACTTATATGGTGGATTTAACGGCACCGAAACAACACTTAATCAAAGAGATATAGTAGCAAATCCTACTATAATATCTGGAGATTTTAATAACGATGACGCTACAATTCCACAATACGGAGCAGGAATAGCAACAAAAAGTGACAACAATGTGCGACTAGCCGTGGTACGTGGACCTAGTGTTACAATTGACGGTATAACTTTTACAGGAGGACATGCTTTTGATCAAAACCTAAATGAAGGAGCAGCTTTAACCATTGCTATTGACACCAAAGTAACAAACTGTATTTTTGAAAACAATGCAGCACAACGCTCAGGCGCAGCCATTAGAGTGTATGATATAACTGGAATTAATAGCGGTGTAAACACTATTTCTAATTGTATTTTTAGAAGAAATCGAGCTTGGTTTGCAACCGCTGTATATACGTTCACCACACAAGGCAATTATAAATTAGAATTATTAGGCTGTAGTTTTGAAGAAAACAATACAGGTCTAAGTACCCAAACCAATAACCCTGCTGGTATTGTATGGTTACGTAATGAAGCTTCCAACAACGTACAATCTGACTTTGACGCAATAAACTGTACCGTAGCAGGAAATACCGGAACTCATAATGATAATTCAAGGTATCCACACTTCAGACTAAGCAAGCTTCAAGGAGATTCAGAATATAGATCCTTTAATAACATTTTTTGGGCAAATACCCAGACAAGATCCAGTGGAGCAATAAGTACACCTGTATTTAGCGTTTCTGGTGGTAACCGCACATTTACGATAGACACTAACATTGATGAAGATGCATTTTCAAACTTAAGCAGTACCGCTATTAACACGATTAATAATTCTCCAGGATTCATAGATCCTAGCATGGGAGATTACCGAATTACCTCAACCTCGGCAGCGGCTGGAATTGGTAATTTCAATCTAGCATCTACAGGAGTTCCTAGTACAGATTACTTTAATCAATCTCGTGGAAATTCAAATAATTGGGATTTAGGCGCTTATAGCTCTACATCTACTGCTCATCTTGAAGAAAATACTAGTCCTGCTTTAAACATTTATCCTAACCCAGCTACGCACCGCGTGAATATAGAATTGAAAGACAATACTATCGCTACAGCGCAACTTTTCAACCTCACAGGGCAGCTCCTTATTGCAACAAACCAATCTACTTTAGATATTTCAAACTTACCTTCAGGGATGTATTTGTTGCATGTTAAGACTAGTAATGGGCAGTATTTAACTAATAAATTAATTAAGAAATGAGTTAAGTGATGGTTACTAGTTAGTAGGGAAACGAGTAACTATTTAAACCCGATCTTTAAAAGGATCGGGTTTTATTTATGTTATAGTTATGGTTATTACGCTTTCGCGAAAGCGTGAACACTATTATCTTTACTTATCAAATAAAAAATGATGAATAAAGAAGAAGTTCTAGAGCGATTTTTAAGCTATATAAGCATTGATACCGAAAGTGATGCCTCAAGCCCAACGACACCAAGTACAGATAAACAGTGGGACCTGGCTCGTAAATTACATCAAGAGTTGATCGATATGGGAATGAGTGATGTTACAATAGATGAACATGCTTACGTCATGGCTACTTTACCGTCAAATGTCGATCACGAGGTACCAACGATTGGATTCATTTCTCATTTTGACACCACTCCTGATTATACAGGAAAGAATATCAAACCGCAAATAATTGAAAATTATGATGGTGGTGATATACCTCTTAAAGGAAGCGATCTCATTTTATCTCCAGATTATTTTGAATCTCTTAAAAACTATATAGGTCAAACTATTATTACTACAGACGGTACTACACTTTTAGCAGCAGATGATAAAGCTGGTATAACCGAAATCATGACAGCGGTTAAATATTTAATCGACCATCCAGAAATTAAGCATGGAGCTATCAAAGTAGGTTTTACACCCGATGAAGAGATTGGTCGTGGAGCTCATAAATTTGATGTAGAAAAATTTGGTGCCGATTGGGCCTACACAATGGACGGTAGTCAGGTAGGTGAATTAGAATATGAAAATTTTAATGCCGCTGGTGCCGTGGTGACTTTTCATGGTAAAATTGTTCATCCTGGATATGCCAAAGGCAAAATGATTAATTCTATGTATGTGGCAAGTGAGTTTATTGAATCATTACCTAAATTAGAAACTCCTGAGCATACAGAGGACTATCAAGGTTTTTTCCACCTACATAATATGAAAGGTAGTGTAGAAAAAACCGAATTACATTATATCATACGCGATCATGATAAAGAGCATTTTGAAGCTAGAAAAGAAATGCTAATCAAATTGGTAAGCGACCTAAACGAGCAGTACGACAGAGAGGCTGTTAGTATTGAAATCAACGATCAATATTACAACATGCGAGAGAAAGTAGAGCCTGTAATGCATATTGTTGATGTTGCTGAAAAAGCCATGAAAGAATTAGGAATCACTCCACTCATTAAACCCATTAGAGGTGGAACTGATGGATCTCAATTAAGCTACATGGGATTACCATGTCCTAACATTTTTGCCGGTGGACACAACTTTCATGGACCATATGAATATGTTCCATTAGAAAGCATAGTCAAGGCAACTGAGGTTATTGTTAAAATTGCTGAACTAGTCGCCCAGCCTGAATAATTGATTTAAAGCGTAGTGAACAAATCCATGGTAATTATGATGGACTTCATATTATCTAAATTATAATCCTCTATCAATGAAAACTAAAGTAACTAATACCGCCGAATACATAGAACAATTTCCAAAATGGAAAGAGCAGCTTGAACAGGCTGCCATTCTTCTTGAAGAAACTGATCTAGAGGCCTCTATTAAATGGGGCGCACCATGTTACGGTTATGGTAAACGTAATTTAATTGGTTTAGCTGGATTTAAAAATCACTGCGCTATTTGGTTTCATGAAGGTGCATTATTATCTGACTCTTATAAAGTTTTAGGAAACGCACAACCTGGAAAAACTAAATTCCTAAGAAACATACAATTAAAAGAAGGTGAACAGTTTGATACCGTTATTCTCAAAGAGTATATAAACGAAACTATCCAAATTGCTAAAAGTCAGGACAAACCTAAATAGTAAAATGTTTCTACAAAAAAGAAAAGCCCTAATGCAAGTGCACTAGGGCTTTTTTATGAATTCCTATTTCAAACTTATTTCTTGTCTGATTTAGGTTCGTTTATTTTTTTAGAAAGTTCTGCACTTACAGCAGCACGTTCAAAAGTGATTTTTCCAGCACCTGTTTCAATAACCAAAGTACCTTTTTCCTCATTGATTTGATTCACTTTTCCGTGAATACCACTAGTAGTAACCACTTTGGCTCCTACTTTAAGAGATTCTGTGAATTCCTTTTCAGCCTTACGTTTTTGCGATTGTGGTCTAATTATTAAGAAATAAAAAATCCCAATTACTAATATGTAAGGTGCAAATGCAAGAATTTGATCCATCTAAAATAATTAAGCGTTAGGACTTGCTTTAGCCTTTGGGTTTACAAAACCTTTGATTCTAATTGACTCAGTACCACTTTCAGTGTTTGCTTTGATGGTAACGGTTTTAGTTTGATTGTTAGGCTTTCCGTTTGTATTAAACTTTACTAGCATACTTCCTTCTTCACCTGGAGCGATAGGCTCTTTTGACCAAGTAGGAACAGTACAACCACAACTACCTTTTGCGCTTATTACAACAAGCGGTGCTGTACCTGTATTTTTAAAAGTATACTCATGTTCAACAACAGTTCCTTCTTCTACAGTACCAAAATCATACTCAACCTCGTTGAAGGTCATTACAGGGTAATCTGCTGCAACTTCTTTACTTGCTGCTGCTGCAGTTAAATTTGCCTCATCGATCTTAGCCTTAGATTCATTGTTACAACTTGTAAGAGCTACCGCAGCTACTGCTGCAAACATCATTATTACTTTTTTCATTTCAATTAAATTTTAAGTCTAGCAAATGTAATTAAATCCAACCTGAAAGCAAAGTGCGCAACTATAAGATTAACAAAGTTTCAAATACTGCCTTACTACATCAAACCACGACCTACTTTATTGATAAGGTCTTGAGCTGTGAGTTCTTTAAGTAATCGATCTAGAATACCATTTACAAATGTGCTACTTTTAGGAGTACTGTAATCCTTGGCGATCTCTAGATATTCGTTCAAAGTCACCTTTGTTGGAATACTAGGAAAGTACAAGTATTCTGCCTGGGCCATCATAATAAGTATACTATCGATAGGTGCAATACGTTCCTTATCCCAATTAGGTGTTTTACCTTCTATACGACCTTCTAATTCCTCACTATTAAGGATTGTTTTTCTAAACAAATCCATAGCAAACTTGATATCATCTTGATCTTTAACCAGAACTGGCATTTTAACATCCTTAGATGGTTTTACCTTTCTTAAAAACATGATTATATTACTGTTGACAAGTGGATAGTCATCCATCCAAGTAATATTGATATCCTCCAAATAATCCATAATCTCATCACTAGGAGCGATAAGATTTTCATAGACATTAAGTAGGAATTTTAAATCTCTTTTCAACGAAGGTTCTTCCTCCATCGCGTATAAAACAAATTCCTTACTGCTTATAATCTTATCATATAGATTATGTATGTATTTTGAATCTAGATGCCATGGATCGATTTTACGTTTTTCTAGGGCATCAACCAGCTCTTGACTTTCTCTAAGCTTAAGTAGAATTTTATTATCGATTAAATGGCGACTGGGATTACGTTCAGCATCAGTAGCGATATGACGGTTTTGAGCAAGTTCGTGTTTATCGACTGCGTGCTCGTGTAGTTTTACTAAAAGTTGAACCATGTATAGAAACAAGGTATACGTTTGCGTCATACTTGTGTTTAAAAAGGTTTCTAGACTTTTTAATTCATCTGGTTGTTGACGCTGAAATGCAAATACAGCTTGCATCACTTTAATTCGTAGTTGTCTTCTAGTAAGCATAAAGAACGTTTTTTTCCTTTTTAAAGGTTGTTGCTGGTGGTAATCACCACGCGTTTTTATTTATTAAAGATGTCTTATAGTTTCGCTTTCGCGAAAGCGAACAAATTAAAAACAAAGTCCTTCCTATAAGACACCTTAATTCATTTTCAACTATTAAGCTAGTTGTTCTTGTTTTCTAGCATCAATGCGAGCTTGTGCAATTTCAAGCGCAGCTTGATGAGTAGTTACACCAGTCTCGTGAGCTCTATTGAGAATTTCAATAGTAGTGGTGTAAATATTTTCAGTCTTGCGCATGATTTCGGTACGATCATATCCTTCAAGCTCTGCATAAACATTTATAATCCCACCTGCATTAATAAGGAAATCTGGTGCATATAAGATACCACGCTCTTGCAATCTTTTACCGTGTTTTTGCTCATCGGCTAATTGGTTGTTTGCAGCACCAGCAACGATATCACAGTTTAATAAATTAACTGTATCATCATTTACAGTAGCTCCTAATGCACAAGGTGCGTAGATATCCATTTTCTCAGCATAAAGATTAGTCCCACCATAAATAGTAGCACCATACTTATCTCTAACTTCTTCTAATTTACCTTGATTAATGTCTGATACGACCACTTTAGCTCCTTCTTGAGTAAGGTATTCTACCAAAGTTTCTCCTACATTACCGATTCCTTGAACATATACGGTTTTATCTTCAAGAATGTCACTACCGTATTTGTATTTTGCAGCAGCCTTCATTCCCATAAAGACACCATAAGCGGTAATTGGACTAGGATTTCCTGCTCCACCTTTATCTTGTGAAATACCAGTTACATATGGAGTGACTTCTCTCACAGTATCCATATCTTCAGTTTCCATACCTACATCCTCTGCAGTAATATACTTACCGCTCAACGAGTGCACAAATTCTCCAAAACGGCGCATTAATTCTGGAGTCTTTTGGGTTTTGGCATCACCTATAATTACGGCTTTTCCACCACCTAAATTTAATCCTGTAATGGCACTTTTATATGTCATACCACGTGATAAACGTAGTACATCATTAAGGGCTTCCCACTCGTTTTTGTATTGCCACATTCTAGTTCCTCCTAATGCAGGACCTAAAACTGTGTTATGAATTCCGATAATGGCACGTAATCCAGTATCTTTGTCATTACAAAAAACAATTTGTTCATGATTATTAAAGGAAACCTGTCCAAAAACGGGATCCTGTTGAATCATTTCTTCAACGCTTGTATAGTCTTGTGACATATTGAAATTTTAATTGCCTGTGTTGTTTAGAAAAGGCGTGCAAAAATAACGTGATTTTAGCACATGGACAATATACCAAATGTAAATTACACCCATTTTACAACAGGCCTGTTGTTGGTCACTTTTTTATTACATGAAAGAACTACAAAAGCTCAATAAGCTCTTTGCAAAATACAAATGGCAACTTATAGGTGGAATCCTTGTCACCATTGCCGCCAGACTGTTTTCACTAGTATTACCTCAATACGTAGGTAAAATCATTAACCTACTTAATGATTATGGATCTGGTAAAATTACAGACAAAGAATTTTTAAGAAGTGAATTGTTAATTAACATTGCATGGATAATCGGTGCGACTCTTCTCGCTGCTGGATTAACTTTTGTCATGAGACAACTTATTATAGTTGTATCAAGACACCTAGAATACGACTTAAAAAATCTAGTGTATGAGCAATATCAAAAACTACCTCTAGGATTTTATAAGCAAAATCGTACTGGCGATTTAATGAATCGTATAAGCGAGGATGTATCCAAGGTAAGAATGTATATGGGACCATCGATAATGTATAGCATTAACATGATCACATTATTTGCAGTAGTTATACCTAGAATGTACTTTACAGCTCCTACCCTAGCATTGTACACTCTTATACCACTTCCATTTCTGGCAGTAGCCATCTACGTTATCAGCAGAGAAATCAATAAAAGATCTACGCTAGTACAACAATACCTGTCTAATTTGAATACGGTTTCGCAAGAAGCCTTCAGTGGTATTTCTGTAATAAAAGCCTACAATCTATCTGGTCAAATGTTTCAACAGTTTGAAGAAATTGCAAATGAAAGTAAAGCAAAAAACATAGACCTAGCACGTGTACAAGCCCTATTTTTTCCATTAATGGTATTATTAATTGGATTGAGTAATATCATGGTCATATATATTGGTGGTAAACAAGTGATCGACGGAGTTATTGATGTAGGGACCATACCCGAATTTCTTATCTATGTAAACATGCTTACATGGCCAGTAGCAGTAGTTGGCTGGGTAACTAATATGATACAACAAGCTGAAGCTTCTCAAAAAAGAATTAATGAATTCCTAGATATTGAACCTGCAATTCAAAATTTACAGCCACAGCGATCGCCAGTAAAAGGAAATATTGAGTTTGATCAAGTAAGTTTCACTTATGATGATACTAATATTACCGCACTTAAAGAGGTTTCCTTTAAAGTTCCAGCAGGAAAAACACTTGCCATCTTAGGTAAAACAGGTAGCGGTAAATCAACCGTACTAGAACTTTTAGGAAGGTTATACGACATTGAAAAAGGCTCTATAAAAATTGACGGAATTCCTATTAAGGAACTTAATCTTGAAGATTTAAGAGCAGCCATTGGATATGTTCCACAAGACGCATTCTTATTTAGCGACTCAATTAAAAACAACATAGCATTTGGTAAGGTTGATGCAACAGAAGAAGAGATTATAACAGCAGCAAAAAATGCAGCCGTACACAAAAACATAACCAACTTCACAAAAGGTTACGATACCGTTCTAGGAGAACGAGGAATAACCTTGAGCGGTGGACAAAAACAGCGTGTCTCAATAGCTAGAGCAATTATTAAGAAACCACAAATCTTACTATTTGATGACTGTTTGAGTGCGGTGGACACCGAAACTGAAGAAAAGATTCTAAGCAATTTAAAAAGGCTTACAAAGGATACCACTACAATCATCGTTAGTCACCGAGTAAGCAGTGCTAAAAACGCTGATCTAATTCTCGTACTAGACGACGGTAGAATTATAGAAAAAGGAACGCATCAAGACCTAGTAAACGCACAAGGTTATTATGCTGAATTATTTGAAAATCAAATGTTAGAAAAACAAGATTAAAACCCAACTAATCTCACTGTACATACTACTCGTTTCCCTTTAAAGTTGTTAAAAGATAAATAAGTCTTCTTGTTATTAACATAAATCAAGATTAACATCAAAAACAAAGTGCTGTTTATCAGTATTTTAGACACTTAAAAAGCATAAAGCTTTTGGCTTAAACATTTTTTTATATTTTTGAGCCATAAACCATGAAAAACTCAAATGAGCGATAGAGATTACAAAGAGCAGGAAGATATTTTTTCAAAAGTTGTACGCGCAGGTCGTCGCACGTATTTCTTTGATGTTCGTTCTACTAAAGCAGATGATTATTATCTAACCATCACTGAAAGTAAAAAATTTACCAATGACGACGGTAGCTATCACTTCAAAAAACACAAGATTTATCTTTATAAAGAAGATTTTGCTGAATTTACTGATACTTTAAATGAGGTTACTAATTTCATAGTTAAAGAAAAAGGTGACGAAGTTATAAGTGAGCGCCATCAATCAGACTATAAAAAGGAAGATGTAGTTGCTGCTCATGATAACGCTGCAGAGCCTAATCACCCTGCAAGTTTTACTAATGTAGAATTTGATGACATATAAAACTTATCGTCTTAAATATATCTTAAAGCCTTTCCCTACGGAAGGCTTTTTTTATTTTTAAAAAAATTTCCCATTCACATGAAAATTACTCGCCATATACTAGTTATAGTAAGCTGTGTTTTTAGTATCGCTTTCGCGAAAGCGCAATCAAATCCTACACTAGTCAACCCAACCTTAGATTATTACTTACCCCAGGACATCTCTTATGATTCCAAAATCTCTAAACCACAAGACATTTTAGGATATGTTCCAGGTAAGTGGCATGTGACACACGACAAACTTGTAGAATACATGCGTGTACTAGCCCAACAATCAGATAGAATTACCATAGAAAATCGAGGTTACACCTTTGAAGATAGACCTTTATTACTACTTACTATCACGTCTCCTGAGAATCATGCTAACCTAGACACTATTCAAAAAGAGCACCTAGCTCTTTCCAACAGCGATGGAGCAGATGTGAGCAACATGCCTATCGTAGTCTACCAAGGTTTTTCTATACATGGTAACGAAGCTAGTGGATCAAATGCAGCTTTACTACTAGCTTATTATCTAGCAGCTGCACAAGGTGATGAAATAAACAACCTCTTAAAAAACACAGTTATTTTATTTGACCCAAGTTTTAACCCAGATGGCTTACAACGTTTTGCAGGTTGGGTAAATCAACACAAAAATAAAAATGTAACTCCTGATGGGTATGATAGAGAATACAGTGAAGCATGGCCAGGTGGACGTACTAATCATTATTGGTTTGATATGAATCGCGACTGGTTACCAGTTCAACTTCCAGAATCACAAGCCCGTATTGAAACTTTTCACAACTGGATGCCCAACATTCTTACCGACCATCATGAAATGGGTACCAATGCTACTTTCTTTTTCCAACCTGGAATTCCATCGCGCACGCACCCATTAACACCTGCAATGAATCAGCAATTAACGCGTGAAATAGGAAATTATCACGCTGCCGAGTTAGACAAGATAGGATCCCTGTATTATACAGAAGAAAGTTATGACGACTTTTACTACGGTAAGGGATCTACATTTCCAGATGTAAATGGGTCAATAGGAATACTTTTTGAACAAGCTAGCTCGCGTGGTCACGCTCAAAATTCTGAAAATGGTGTACTTACATTCCCATTTACGGTGCGCAATCAATATACAGCTGGAATAAGCACGTTGAAAGCTGCGGTAAGTATGCGAGAAAAGATATTGAATTACCATAAGGACTTTTATACAAACGCTAGAAAAGAAGCAGATAATGGCGCGATAATTTTCGGTGATCATACTGACGCTGGCAGGACTGATGCTCTTGCTGATATTTTACGCCGTCATAAAATTGAAGTAAAGAGATTCCTTGGTAATGAAACTATCCAAGGCAAACATTTTTCCGAGGGATACGCCTATGAAGTTCCTTTGAACCAAAAGAACTCTCGATTAATCAAAGCGATGTTTGAAAAGCGTACGCAATTTCAAGATAGTTTGTTTTATGATATAAGCGCCTGGACCTTTCCATTAGCTTTTGACATGGACTACGTAGTACAAAAAGGTTTTCAAAGAATGGTTAGATCTGCACCTTATAATGCTAAAACAAGACTACAAGGAAAATCAGATTACGCCTACCTAATGCCGTGGAATGAGTACAAGACCCCAAAGGTTCTTAACTCTCTTTTATCAAAAGGTATTCAGTCAAAAGTTGCTATGGAACCGTTTTCTATTGAAGGACGTATCTATGATTATGGAACAATTTTAATTCCAGTACAAAATCAGTCATTGAGTAAAACTGCTCTAGCTGAGTTATTGTTTGAATTACAACAAGATAATAAAGTAGACATATACCCAGTTCAATCTGGCTTAACTACAGGAATTGATTTAGGCTCACGTCAATTCAGAGCGCTTAAACTACCTAAAGTTGCTTTATTAATAGGCGATGGTATAAATCCATACGATGCAGGAGAGATATGGCATCTGTTTGATCAACGCTATGACATCCCTTTAACTAAGATCGACATCAATGACCTTAATCGTAGAGACTTATCTAAATACAACACCATTATCGTTCCTAATACCTACGGTAGTCCAGAAAATGAGGTAATCGATCAATTAAAGGGATGGACTCGTGACGGAGGAACGCTTATCGGTTATAGAAGTGCTCTAAGATGGATGAGTAGTTCAAAAATGTTACCTCTTGAATTTAGATCAACAGAGAACCCAGCAGAAAACATTTCTTTTGAACAGCGATCTGCTTTCTATGGAGCGCAAAATATAGGTGGTGCTATTTTTGAAACTAAATTAGATCGCTCACATCCTATTGCTTTCGGTTTTAAAGATGATCAGTTACCTATGTTTCGCAATACCAGATTATTCATAGAACCACATAAAGATTCTTTTAGAAACCCTATTACTTACACCAATTCACCGCTAATGAGTGGTTATATAAGTGATATTAATCTAGAAGCATTGAAAAACAGTGTTCCATTTAGACATAATAATTATGGTCGTGGTGATGTAATTGGTTTTACAGACAATACTCAATTCAGGGCATTTTGGTATGGTACAAATAAATTATTAATGAACGCTATATTCTTTGCAGAACAGATGTAGTAAAATCTAAATCAAAAAAATATCCTTATTCATAAACATCTAATCTAGTGAATAAGGATATTTTTATTAATTCTTATCTGTGACCTTTTATGAATGCGGTAGGGTTCAAATAGCCTTCACTATTTGATGAATAGCCATCCCCTATTCCCATATTTAAGCTGTCACGTATCTCAAAATGAAGGTGCGCTTTATACAATCCATTTACATTACCTATGGTACCTATTTGCTCGCCTTTTTTAATGATATTATTTCTATTTACCATCATTCTTCTACAGTGAGCATATAAAGATTCGATTATCGCTCCATTCTTAAGCCTATGCTTAATAACAATAACGTTTCCCCAACCACCTGAATAATCCTTTGCCACAACCACTTGACCGTTTCCTATGGCAAAAATAGGATCGCCTAAATCAGAATTACCACCAGTGACGGCATTCCAATCATCTCCTAAGTGATAATTCTCTCCAAAAGGTTGAGCGTTATAATAACCAATTGCGTCAGGTTTACCAACTGGATAATCAAAATGAAAAGCTACAGGAATGCTATCATCTAATACAAGCTGTTTATTATTAAATAAAGTGTCCTGTTTTCTTGTGACTTCTTGAGAAGAAATGTTGCTTTCCTTACAAGAAGAGAAAACAATCAAAACTCCAAAAACTAATGGCTGTAATTTCATGGTTTAGGGCACCTGGTTTTATTTTTATAGTATTTTTTGCTCAACCTCAATTGTAAAAAATTAATCATCCTTGCAATAACACGGTAATCACTTCTATCCTATTCTATCACCATTTTTTGCATGAGCGCCTGGTTGAAGTAATATTACATCTTTATCAACTCCTATTACTCCTAGCACTAGACATTCACTCATAAAATTTGCGATTTGTTTAGGTGGGAAATTCACAACGGCAATCACTTGTTTACCAATTAGCTCCTGAAATTCGTAACGATTTGTAATTTGAGCACTGGTTTTCTTAACTCCTAAATCACCAAAATCTATATACAACTTATAAGCTGGGTTACGAACTTCTGGAAAAGGCTGCGCATCTATAATAGTACCTACACGCATATCCACCTTTTCAAATTCAGACCAATTAAGTTTATCCATTCATTCTTAATTTTTCAATCATTTCACGCGAGATTTCGATGTCTGCGCCATAAGCATCTAGTAATATACCTTTTTGATCATCCTTTGTTTCAATGGCGTATAAAATCATGTTATCTCCAGGATTAGTCATTCCTTCAAAACGATGAAACTCCACTACCTCTAATTCACCAGCTTTCCACTCTTTTTTAAGTTCTTTACTATGAACACCATCTTCTACAAGATCAAAATCTATTGAAAATCCTCTGTCTTTTAAGTCCTGTGTAGCTTCAACTACGGTATCGTATGATTTTTTCATTTTTTATTTTCAAGATAATAATGTTCTAGGACAAGCCCGTGGGATTTAATAGGGTTTTAAGATATGAGATAACAATTCTGTTTAAATGATTAACATTCACCATTAAATTTGTAACCAAATATTAATAAATTACTTTAAAGATTGTAGTTATTCCGCTTTCGCGAAAGCGTAACAAACCGACATACTTTACTACTTATAAATAAAAACAAATGGCTCTTACACCTTCTAACATGTTACCACTGGGCACAAAAGCACCAGATTTCTTTTTATTAGACACAGTAACTGAAAATCACATGAATTTTACAGACATAAAAGGAGAATACGGGACTGTTGTCATGTTCATTTGTAATCATTGTCCTTTTGTAATCCATGTAAATGATGAGTTAGTTCGTGTGGCAAATGATTATCGTGTTGCTGGTTTTGGTTTTGTAGCGATTTCTAGCAACGATATAGAAAACTATCCACAGGATGGTCCTAATTTTATGAAAGAAGTTGCAGATCGAGAAAACTATCCTTTCCCTTACTTGTATGATGAGACGCAAGAGGTAGCTCGTAATTATGACGCTGCTTGCACTCCTGACATTTATGTGTTTGACCGAAATGAAAAGCTTGTATACCGTGGACAATTAGATGATTCAAGACCTGGAAACGGCATACCACTTACTGGCAGATCATTACGAGAAGCTCTAGATGCTCTTCTAGGTAACAAAGTGGTTTCACCAGAGCAAAAACCTAGTATAGGTTGTAACATCAAATGGAAGAAATAAGGTCATTAAATTAAGAGGATTACCTTAACTTAGTCCCAGAAAATATTCTACATGCAATCATTATACATAGTCTGGAATCCCCTTGAAGGAATAGATTTAGGATTTTTTAAATTACATTTTTATAGCTTAAGTTATGTTATTGCCTTTATTCTAGGCTGGTATATTATTAAACCTATTTTTAAAAGAGAGGAACTATCCACTGAAAAGCTGGACCCATTATTCATGTATACGGTTATTGGTTGTATCGTGGGTGCTCGGTTTGGCCATTTTTTATTTTATGAACCAAAGGTGTTTTTCAACGACTTTTTACATGTAATACTACCTTTTAGGTTTGATCCTGAATTTGAGTTCACAGGCTTCATGGGAATGGCTAGCCATGGTGCTGCACTAGGAATTATCATTGCCATGTACTTTTATAGTCGCAAACATCTAAATCGTAAAACGCCTTTTTGGATTTTGGATCGTATTGTAATACCTACGGCAATTGGTGGAACTTTTGTAAGATTAGGTAATTTATTTAATAGTGAAATAAATGGTGATGTAACCAACGGTTTTGGATTCAAATTTGTAAGAGAGAGCACCGATAAGATGAACTCGTTGTTACAGCAAACTCAAATTCCAGATAGAGATAAAGCTATTGACGAATTGGTGAACAACCCACAATTTGCAACATTACTGGAACAAGTTCCCGTGAAACATCCTGCGCAGCTCTACGAGGCTATTTGTTATGTTTTCGTATTTATAATTTTGTACTTTACTTACTGGAAAACAGACAAAAGGAATAAACAAGGATATCTTCTAGGAATGTTCTTTGTACTGTTATTTACAGTAAGATTCTTTATAGAGTATATTAAAGAGGAGCAAACAAGTCATGATGGCTGGGAAATTTTTGGAATATTCTTAAACAATGGACAGCTTTTGAGTATTCCTTTTATCCTTATTGGTTTATACTTAATGTTTAGACCACAGCAAACACTGGTTAAGGATAGATAGATATTGATGAAAAAGACCAAAATCTTCCTGAGTGCAATGTTATTTTGTATGATAGGTTGTAAAAAACCATTTAATCAACAGTTTTCTGAAGAAGATTTAACATTCAAATACCAAGCAAAGGCGTATATAATTGATCGAAATACATTGGATACTTTGAGCTCTATAAAACTGCAAATAGCAGAAACTGACCTTCAAATTGCCAAAGGTTTAATGTGGCGTGATAGTTTGCTGCCTAATCAAGGTATGCTATTTTTATTAAAGCAAAACTATCAAGCGGGATTCTATATGAAAAACACGTCCATTCCTTTGGACATAGTTTATGTAGATTCAACCAATACAATTACCCAGATATATGAGAATACTACACCCTATTCTGATTCTATTTATCAAAGCTATTATGTAATTGATAAGGTAATTGAAGTTCCTGCTGGAACAACCTCTAAAAATGATTGGAAGGCCGGAGATCACCTTATATACCATCGTATTAAATAGTCAATACTTACTAAGTAATTATAGTTGACATTCTATCAAACACAGTCATTCAAGTCTAGTCAATAAAAAAACCTCTTTGAATTGATTCAAAGAGGTTTTTTTATGAGAGACTAAAGACAGTTCAAAATCTATCTATAGGTCAAGTTTAATAATTAATATACAACCATCTAGCTACATCTTCAACGTCGCTATCATTAAATTGAATCGTATAGAAGTAAGTACCTACGGGTAATAAACCATCACCAGCTAGCGGTCCTTTATTAGGTATACCTGCAAACTCCTGGTAGTTTTGAGCTCTAGTTTCATAAATAACCGTACCATAACGATTAAAGACCTTAAGTTCAAAATTTGTAAACTGTTCAATATTTGGTATAACAAAAGTGTCATTTATAGTATCTCCATTTGGAGAGAAACCTTCTGGTAAAATCACCTCACATGTCTCAACTTCTACATCAAAGGTTGATACATTGAAACATCCGGTATTAGCATCTGTTAATCTAGCGTATATAGTAGATCCATCATTGATATCATCTGTATCTGATAATGATCCTGATCCTGCCTCGGCATCCGTTAAAGAAAGGTGATACGTGACAGAATAGCTAGCTGGGCTCAAACCATTTAAAATGGCATTATCTTGAGCTGATAATACAAATGCAGTTCTTAAGTCCAGTGGCGCATTATCACATTCTGTAAGATCAGACGCTGTTCCTATATTCGGTAAATCAAGAACAACTAGATCAAACGTACCTGTTGCATAACAATCTTGATCCTGTGCATTAGAAACCCTTACATAAATTGTTTCAGGATTTGAAACATTATCATAAGATTGTGGCGTTGTGATAGCATTGGTATTTGCGTCAGCATCAGCTTGAGTATTAAAATAAGAAACTACATAATCAGCAGGATCTTGAGAACCTAGAATACCAGCTTCTTGACTTGTTAAATCAAAATTTTCAATACCGTCTGCCGATAGATCGTCACATGCCTCAAGGTCATTTACTGAATTAAATGCTGATGTATTATAGGTAACATCAAGCGTTTCCGTATTAAAACAACCAGAAGTATTATCAGTTATTCTCACAAAAACAGTTTCGTTTGTTGTGACATTATAAGCCGTACTGTTTAAAATAGGATTAGAATCGGCATCTGCATCGGCTTGTGAATTATAAAAAGTAACATCATACAAAGTTGCATCGAGACCGTTAAGGACATCTGTATTTCTTACAGTAAGATCAACAGTTGCAGCACCAGAGGATTGACAAACTATAATATCATTAGGAGTAGTCGACGTAATTTCAGGAGCAACATCTATACAAATAGTTTCTGTATAAGTACATCCGAAATCATCTGTAAAATCAATACTGTAACAATTTTGTCCGGCAACGCTAGGCGTTACTGTAATATCATTTCCAGTTTGAGCAGTGATATCTGCATTGGTTTGCCATTCAGTAAGCACCTCAGAAGGCTCATAACTACCAGCAGCTGGAATAATGGCAGGATTAAAGTTAATTCCCCATTCAAAAATATATCCATTATCAATAGATAAATTATCAACGATATCTAAACACCACAAACCATTAAGAGGTGTACCTATAAAGTTAGAGAATGGATCCTCTGGAGAGTAACTACCAGCAGGCATAGGAGTTCCAAATGCAACTGGTCCAGTTGATTGATCCAAAGTTTGAGTTGCAGCTTCAGTAAATGTATAAACAAAACCTACACCTGGAGTTGTAGTACCATCGTCTAATGCATTACCTAGAAAGCGTCCACCACCGGAATTAGGATAGGTTAAAAACTTTACTTGAGATCCGTTTGGAGCCGTCAAAGTAATATCTAAATCGCCCATGTAGGAGTGCTCAATATCTATAAATACATTAACTAAATCACTAGCGCTTGCAAATGTAGAACCTGCAGGAAATCCTGTAACATCAATACAAGTTTGGTAGGCTACACCGCTTCCGTCCGGAAGAAAAGTCTGTCCCGTTATTGGAGGAGCAACATCAGCAAAAAATTGAGTAGTTGATACGTTACCAGTTATAGTCGTGGACTCTCCAAAACAAAGGGAAGTATCTGCAGCTACAACACCAGAAAAATCAGGTGTAGTACTTACTATTACAGTTGCATCGATAGTTTGTCTATCACGACAGCCTAATTGATCAAACGCAACATAATCAATCTCATAAATTCCAGGTGAATTATATACCTCCGAAGCAGATTGACCAGAAACTACAGTTCCATCTGCAAGTCTGAATTCATAGGTAGCTCCAGTACTATCTTGACTGAATTGTGTAGTCCCAGTAAAAGATACTGTATCACCTTGACATACTCTAATAATACCGTCACCGTCTGGCGCAGGTGTAGTAGTAACAGTGTTACTAATAGATTGACAATTAGTTACACATTGAATAGTACCTTCCCATCCTGGAGCTGTATTGGATGAATCGGATATAAATCTAAAAGTTAAACAACCTGACGGATTTGTAGCAGGTGGTGAAGCAATCACCGTACCTGGTGAATTAGTACCTAAAAACACCCCAATGATTGGACTTGTAGCGGTGTCTCCATCATAAATGATAAGTAAATCTCCAGAGGCTAAATCAAAAGAATTAAAGGATACTTGAATAGCGTCCAATGGAAATGGAGAACATATTGTTGTTACAAAGGATTCTCCGTTAGAATAATTACCTGTTAAATCACCAGAATCGGTAAAACTTCCGGAACAGGAAGTGTAATTAGCATCATTCATTATAAAGGTGTTCTGAGCACTTACCCCAACGCTTATAAATAAAAATGCAAGAAAAGTTAAGATGTTAAGTTTCATAGGTTTTGGTTTACTATGTATTGAAACTGCAAATTAATCATTTTGTCGCATTTATTTAGTAATTTTTCTAAATTGAATTAACATAATATTTACAACGATCAGTCATACTATTGAACTGATCATATAAAGAAAAAAGCCTCTTAATTAATTAAGAGGCTTTTCTTACTAATATCTAATTGAATTTATTCTTCAACCTTTTTATCGGCTTCAATTTTACCATTTGATTTTTTGATTGTGTCATACATTACAGGAGTCGCAATGAAAACAGAAGAATATGTACCTACAACCACACCTACAATTAAAGCAAACATAAATCCTCTAATAGACTCACCACCGAAAGTAAAAATAGCAAGCAGGACAATTAAAGTAGTTAACGAGGTATTCAATGTACGCGATATAGTACTACTAATCGCTCTATTAACCGTTTCACCAAATGCCATTCCAGTTCTTTCATTGATAAATTCCCTAATTCTATCAAAAACTACAACTGTATCATTAAGTGAGTAACCAATTACCGTAAGAATAGCTGCAATAAATGCTTGATCTATCTCCATATTGAAAGGTAAAATCTTGTACAACGCAGAGAATACACCAAGAACTATAGCCACATCGTGGAAAACAGCAACAACTGCTCCTAAAGAGAATTGCCATCTCTTAAAACGTATTAGAATATATAAGAATACAACTGCCAATGAACCTAAAATCGCATAGATAGACCCTTTAAGAATATCATCGGCGATAGTAGGACCTACTTGGAAGTTAGACATAATTCCTGATGTTTTTACTTCAGAACCTACATCTGCAAATTGCGCTTGAGTCATATCAGCCGGTAAGAAATCTTTAAGAGCCACATACAACTTGTTTTCAATCTCATCACTTATAACACTGTCGTCTTGATCAATACCATACTTTGTACTGATTTTAAGCTGATTCGCATCACCATAAGTTTTAGCCTCGGCAGAACCTAAGAAATCCTCTGAGCTTAATATTTTAGTAATCTCAGTAGCATTTACTTCTTGATCAAATCGAACGACATACGTACGACCACCTGAGAAATCAATTCCTAAGTTTAATTTATTGATTGCCAAAGAAGCAATAGAACCTATAACAACCACCAAAGAAATTAAATAAGCTACCTTTCTCTTCTTCAAGAAGTCAATATTTACATTTCTAAACCAATTCTTTGTTACACCAGATGCAAACGTCAACGTTTTACCATTCTTAACGTAACCATCAACAAATAATCTAGTAATAAATACAGCTGTAAATAACGAAGTAAGAATACCAATCATTAAGGTAGTTGCAAATCCTTGAATAGGACCTGTTCCAAAAATGTAAAGTATGATAGCGGTTAACAATGTAGTAATGTTCGCATCTAAAATGGAACTTAATGCATTATTAAATCCATCTTTAATACTATCGGCTTGTGATTTACCCTTAGCAAGTTCTTCACGTATACGTTCAAATATAAGTACGTTAGCATCAACCGAAATACCAATTGTAAGTACGATACCGGCGATACCAGGTAAAGTAAGAACTGCTTTTAAAGATGCTAATGCTCCAAATATGAATAAGATGTTTACCACAAGTGCTATATCAGCATATAAACCTGCTCTACCATAGTAGAAGAACATCCATATAAGAACTAAAATAAGTGCCAGTGCAAATGACATTAAACCACTATCAATAGCTTCTTGCCCTAATGATGGTCCAATTACATCACTTTGAATAATTTCTGCTTTTGCAGGTAATTTACCAGCTCTTAAAACTGTAGCAAGATCTTTAGCTTCTTGAACAGTAAAGCTTCCTGAAATTTGAGTACTTCCACCAGAGATTGGACCTGTTGTTACACTAGGCGCACTGTAAACGGTGTTGTCTAAAACAACCGCAACTTGTGAACGATTGTTAAAGGCATATCCAGTCATTTCTTCCCAAACCTTTGAACCTTCGCCGTTCATCGTCATACTCACGATCACTTTTGCACCAAGATCATAATCTTGTTTAGCATCCGTTATAACACCACCAGCAAGTGGCGCTTCATCTTCTGCGTTACCAACAAGAGCAAATAAATCTGATACTTCAAATCCTAAATTTTCATCAAGGGTAGGTAAAGTAAAAGCAAATTTTGCATTACGAGTTTCAGGAGAAAGTCTAGCTCTTGATTGAGGATCATTTAAATAATCTAAAATAAGATCAATATCGCTTGCGCGGAAAACTCCCAAACCACCAATAAATGATGGACGAACTAACCTTCCTAAAATTGGATTTTCGTCTAAATTAGTTTCTGCTACCTCTTCGCTTGTCTCATCATCACCATCTAAAAGCGCACTTAAGTCAGCAGGATCTTCTTCTTCAACAACTGTTGAATCTGCTGCAACAGCATCAGCCTCAACTACATTACTAGTAGCCGCTAATTTTTCTTTCCAATAATTATTAGAAGCAACAATATAATCACTAATCTCACCTTGCTTGTAAACATGCCAAAACTCTAACTGAGCAGCTTTAGTAAGAATATCTTTAATACGTTTTACATCGGTTTCTCCTGGTAATTCAATTAATACACGACCCGATGTCCCTAGTTGTTGAATATTTGGTTGAGTAGTACCAAATTGGTCAATACGTTTTCTAATTACATCAAGAGCACTAGTCAAATAGTCTTTTAATTCCTCTTTAAGTACAGCAGCTACATCTGCATTAGAAGATTGAAAATCAATTTCAAATGCATCTTCCATTTCTGGCGTTCCAAAAATATCTGGAGATGCTAGTTGCGCTCCTTCAATCTTATTAAATTCTTCCAGGAAATAATTAATGTAGTCATCTTGTCCATCCTTAATACGCTCGTCTGCAGCAGCAAGAGCTTTTCTAAATGCAGGGTCATTTGACTCATCTGCCATTCCGATAAGAATGTCTTTTACTGAAATTTGAAGAATTACGTTAATACCACCTTTTAAATCCAGACCTTTTTTAAGCTCTTGCTTTTTGGCACTTTCATAATCGGTATAACCACCCCAAACGTCTTTCTTAGCTACTGAATCTAAGTAACTTTTTACTGCTTCGCTTTTAAGTTGTGATTTGTTCTCAGCATCTGCTGGAACTACGGTAGCTGCGTATGCTTCTGCATCGTCTTCTACCTTGTTTGTAATAAATGTGTAGGTAAGTTGGTAAATACTTACTACAGCAAAAATGATCGCAAAAAATCTGATCAATCCTTTGTTTTGCATGATTTCTATAAATTAATTGATAATTGGTAACAGATTTTAATCTGTTAAGTGATGGTAAGAATAAACTATTACTACCATCATCGTAATAGTTTAAACGATTATACAAATGCGATAGGTCCCGCGCGACTATCGGGTAGTTGATCTATAAAAGATCCCGAAATACCTGAATTGTAATTATTAAATGTATGTGCTGTTAATCTATAATTACCGCTTAGAATCCAGGCCTCTAACTCAATGGCATGAAGCACGCTTTGAGGAGTTCTCTCTAAAGAGTTTTTCATTTCAAAGACTACTACATCATCGCCTAAACCAGAAGAAGGAATTTCATTTTCAAGAACTTGAGCTACGGAAACATCTACAGATCCCTCATAGCCTTGTAATCGAATGGTAAAGTAATTCTGAACAATCTGAGCAACCTGAGCTCGCCACTTTTCCGCATTTTCCGAATCACTTCTTAGCTCAATTTTGATAGAATTACCACTTCTAATAAGTGTAATGTCCTCGTTAGTAGTTTTTAAATATTGTGCTACCTCTTCAAAAACAGCATTTTGAAAATCTCTGGTAACATTACTAGTAAATCCTATCTCCACTTTATACTCAACCTCTTCAGGTGAATAATAAGCACACACGCCTATTAAAAATAGGCTAGCGATAATTGATAAGATCCATTTCATTCTCACGCGCCAAATATAACACTTTCCAGCTCTTTATTTAAGTATACTCTAACAGCTATTCACCACAACCCACTTTATTAGTAATTCATTACATACAAGGCGATTACACAATATTTAGGATTCCATAAAAGGAATCTATTTAAAAAACGATTTTGTTAAGTACGCTTTCGCGAAAGCGATAAAACCAACATCAATCTTTACTTAAGAATCGCTTAAAGTTTAAAAATGATGATAAAAAAAACCGCTTCAACATTGAAGCGGTTTATATTGTATTATGTAGATAGTTTAAGCCAACAATCCATTTGTTTTCTTAACACCTTCTGCACTTTCAGTTAATGCACTTCTTTCTGCATCACTCAATTCAATTTCTACGATCTTTTCTATCCCATTTGCACCTAAAACAACTGGAACACCTATACAAAGATCAGACAATCCATATTCACCTTCTAACAAAGCACTACAAGGGAAGATTTTCTTTTGGTCACAAGCAATAGCCTGTACAAGACCAGATACTGCTGCACCTGGAGCATACCAAGCACTAGTACCCAGTAATTTTGTAAGAGTTGCTCCACCTACCTTTGTATCCTGAAGAACTTGCTCTAGTCTTTCCTCAGAAAGAAATTCACTTGCTGGCACAGAATTACGAGTAGCTAATCTTGTTAATGGGACCATTCCTTTATCAGAGTGCCCACCGATTACCATACCATCAACATCGCTTATTGGCGCTTCAAGAGCTTCAGCTAGACGGTACTTAAATCTAGCACTATCTAGGGCACCACCCATACCTATAATTCTATTTTTAGGTAGACCAGTTACTTGGTGTGCTAGATAAGTCATGGTATCCATAGGATTAGAAACCACAATAAGAATTACATTAGGTGACTGTTCTACTAGACTAGCTGCTACAGATTTTACGATACCTGCATTAATTCCTATTAATTCCTCACGAGTCATTCCTGGTTTTCTAGGAATACCCGAAGTAATTACTGCGATATCACTACCTGCAGTTTTTGAATAGTCACCAGTAGTTCCTGTGATTTTTGTATCAAAATTATTAAGAGATGCGGTTTGCATTAAGTCCATAGCTTTACCTTCGGCAAAACCTTCCTTAATATCAAGTAACACTACCTCACTTGCAAAATTTTTAATTGCGATATACTCTGCACAGCTGGCACCTACTGCTCCAGCTCCTACTACGGTAACTTTCATTTATGTATGATTTTAGTTAAATTAAATGTATTTTTCAATAGTCCTACAAAAATAACCTATGAAACTTAATTGTGTTCATAATTCCTTGTAAAAGTAGGTGGTACACGATTATAATCGAACAAAAATAGACGCAGTAGCCGTATTGAATTCACCAAAGGTATAATCTGCATGTAAATTAAATGCTCCCAAAGTTAATTTTGCACCTACAGTTCCTAATAACCCTGTTGTATCAGACTCTACTGTCACAGGATCACTCACCGTGGTACTTACAGGGAAAATAACAGTATTGCTGGTAAAAGTGTAATCTCCTAATAGTCTTGTCTCTGTACTTCCAGAAATATAATTGATACCACCGTATAAATTAAAAACATCCCAGTTTGTACCGGTGATTAAACTTACATTAAAAACGTCGACTTGAGTTTCTATACTTTGATCTCTTCCATCTACAATTGCACCATCTTCAAAATCATAAGAAGCATCTAACCTACTGTAGCCCACAAGAGCCGATATAGTGATGGGAGCACCATTAATTACACCATTACCATCTTCTCTATCAAAAAGTTTAGTAAACTCCCATTGTAAAGCACCACCGTAAAATCCAGTTTCAAATTCATCTGTTTTTACCTTTGGAACAAATCTGGCTTTAAGTTCAAGACCTGCGCCTAATCCTACTCCTGCTTGTAAGAAAGCAGTAGGAACAAATTCTAATCCTTCTGAACTTAAACCTTGAGCTAGATCAATCTCATCTCTTTGTAACAATGCTCCTGTATTGGCTTCTCTAGATTCCACAACCAGTTGTTGTGGCATTTCATTTTCTCCTAGTGCGGTTGCGATTAACCTAGGAGTTGTTGAGCCATCGCCAAACGAAACATTAATATTGGCTGCAGGTCCATTGGTATTATTATAACTTTCTTGAATAATGCGCTCATATTCTGTAGGATCCAGTAAAAACGTCTTTTTCTCATCTGGGGTAAATGTTGCCTGTGCTCGTAATTGAATTTTGAATTTACCTGGTTTCAACACTCGAGCATCATCGTACCATCCAGATGCTATATTAAAGGTAAGAGATTCTGCTGCAGGTGTAGCATAATCTTTTGCGTATAGATTTGCAGCATCAACACCGGCTGCAAGTATTTCTGAAAAATTATCTTGTGATTTCGCTTTCGCGAAAGCGAACAAAACACATAATATGAATATCGTATTCTTCATAACATAAATATTTAATCGCAAAGAAAGACAAAATTACTTAAAACGGTCTTTTTAGTAAACAAAAACGCCCTTACCATTCGGTAAAGGCGCTTAATTAAGTTGAAATGTTGTTATGCATCAATGTTAGCATAAACCGCATTTTTCTCTATAAACTCACGACGAGGCGGCACCTCATCACCCATTAACATTGAGAAAATACGATCAGCCTCGGGCATACTATCAATTGTAATCCTTCTTAGAGTTCTGAATTCTGGATTCATAGTGGTATCCCACAACTGATCTGCATTCATTTCTCCAAGACCCTTATAACGTTGAATGTTTGCTCCACCACCGAAACTTTCGGCGATTTCATCACGCTCTTTATCATTCCAAGCATAACGTTTTTTAGCTCCTTTTTTAACTAGGTATAGTGGCGGTGTTGCGATATACACGTAACCGTTCTCAATCAACTCCTTCATGTAACGGAAGAAGAATGTCAAAATTAAAGTAGAAATGTGAGAACCATCAACATCGGCATCACACATGATGACAATTTTATGATAGCGCAACTTTTCTAAATTTAAGGCTTTAGAATCTTCTTCAGTACCTATAGTAACACCTAGTGCTGTAAAAATGTTTCGGATTTCTTCGTTTTCAAAGACCTTATGTGACATCGCTTTTTCAACGTTCAAAATCTTTCCTCGTAATGGAAGTATAGCTTGAAAATTACGGTCACGACCTTGTTTAGCTGTACCACCTGCAGAATCTCCCTCAACAAGAAATACTTCACATAAAGTAGGGTCGGTTTCAGAACAGTCAGATAATTTACCTGGCAGTCCACCACCACTCATTACGGTTTTACGCTGTACCATTTCGCGAGCCTTGCGAGCAGCATGTCTTGCTTGTGCTGCAAGAATCACCTTTTGTACAATTACCTTGGCATCATTAGGATGCTCTTCAAGATAATCTTCTAGCATTTGAGATACCGCTTGCGAGACAGCACTTGTAACTTCCCTGTTACCTAATTTAGTTTTTGTTTGACCTTCAAATTGAGGTTCGGCAACTTTAACAGAAACGATAGCTGTAAGACCTTCACGGAAGTCATCTCCTGTGATATCAAACTTCAATTTATCCAACATTCCCGAGTTGTCGGCATATTTTTTAAGCGTTCCTGTTAATCCACGACGAAAACCACTTAAATGAGTACCACCTTCGTGCGTATTAATGTTATTCACATAAGAATGTAAATTCTCTGCATAACTATCATTATAAATCATAGCTACTTCAACAGGAATACCATTTTTCTCGCCTTCCATAGAGATTACATCCTCGATTATTGGATGTCTGGTATCATCTAGGAAACGTATAAATTCTTTAAGTCCTTCTTGAGAATGAAATGTCTCACCTTTAAAGGAACCATCTTCCTCGGTTTCTCTTTTGTCGGTAAGTATGATTGTGATTCCTTTATTAAGGTATGCTAGTTCTCTTAAACGATTTGCAAGAGTATCATAACTATAAGTTGTGGTTTGTTGAAAAATACTGCGATCCGGCAGGAAGGTTACTACAGTACCTGTTTTATCAGTATCACCAACTGCTTTTACGGGATAAAGAGATTTACCTCTCTCGTATTCTTGCTCCCAAATTTTTCCATCACGATGCACTGTTGCCTTCAAGTGATCAGAAAGTGCGTTAACACAACTTACACCTACACCATGCAATCCACCAGAAACCTTATAGGAGTCTTTATCAAATTTTCCTCCGGCACCAATTTTAGTCATTACAACTTCAAGTGCACTTACTCCTTCTTTTTTATGAATACCTACAGGAATACCACGACCGTCGTCAGTTACAGTAATACTGTTGTTTTCATTAATAATAACTTCGATATTATCACAATGACCAGCTAGCGCCTCATCAATGGAATTGTCTACCACCTCATAAACTAAATGGTGTAAACCTCTTACTCCTACATCTCCAATATACATAGAAGGACGCATGCGCACGTGCTCCATTCCTTCAAGTGCCTGAATAGAATCGGCACCATAATTCTTCTTGTTTTCTTCGCTCATTTGTCTGTATAAAATTTGCTACAAAAACAAAGATAACAACCAATTAAAGTAAATAATTGATTTTAGAGCTTTTAATAAACGAAGTTATCAACAGTATTAATACACTTGTGTTTGAAAAAAGTGTTTTAAAACTGCTCTAAATACGCTTTTTAAGGAATATTTAAATATTTATGTGTTTGTAAAGAGACTTGCCATTCAGGATTTTGCATCACAAAATCTGTAATTAATGGGATCATTTTTTCTCTCACCGACCATTCTGGTTGTATGTATAATTTACAACTTGAAGAAACTTTTTCTGCTTCCGCTTTCGCGAAAGCGAAATCATGTTTATTGTATACAATCACTTTAAGCTCATGGGCTTTAGGATATATTTCAGGAACAGGCATTTTTACCTTTTTAGGAGATAAACAAATCCAATCCCAATCACCCGTTAACGGATAGGCTCCACTAGTTTCAATATGCACCTGCATTTGTCTTTCTTTAAGACCTTGGGTTAATGGTCCCATATCCCAAGTGAGCGGTTCTCCACCAGTAATCACAATTGTTTTACTGTATTTTGAAGCGTTTTCTATAATTTGATCTATAGCAGTAGGTGGATGTTTCTCTGGATCCCAACTTTCCTTTACATCACACCAATGACAACCTACATCACAACCGCCTACTCTTATAAAGTAAGCCGCTCTTCCTGTATGTGATCCTTCTCCTTGAATCGTGTAGAATTCTTCCATTAATGGCAACATAAGGCCTTTTTCTACTTGATCCTGCACTACTTCTTGATTCATGCCACAAAAATACAATATATTGGTAGGTAACATAAGTAAATCACGATAACTTATATTGATGGAATCATCTTATTTCCACAACCACATATAGATATTATCCTTTTTATAGACTTCCTTTTTTTCATAGTTAAACAAATGATTATATTTTTACCTCAATCATATATACTGTAATAGATGAGTAATAGAGAAAAATTCATTGAAGTAATTTCTACTGGTTATAATCCGAAAGGTGAAAGCATTGTAATGGGCGCCGCCATGTTAGATGGTGAAGCGATTACAGGATCACATGTAAAAATCCCTCTTAAAACAATGAACCGCCACGGCCTGATCGCAGGAGCTACTGGTACAGGAAAAACCAAAACATTACAAATCATTGCAGAGCAGCTTTCTCAACAAGGTGTTCCTAGTCTACTAATGGATATCAAAGGTGATTTATCTGGTATAGCCGCAGAAAGTCCAGGTCATCCCAAAATTGACGAAAGACATAAAAAGATTGGGTTAGATTTTAAAAAACGTAAGTCGCCAGTCGAAATAATGACCATATCAGAACAAGACGGAATTAGACTAAGAGCGACAGTAAGTGAATTTGGACCTGTACTGCTCTCTAGAATACTAGATGTTACTGAAACCCAAGCAGGAATTATCTCTGTAGTTTTTAAATATTGTGATGATAATAAATTGCCTTTATTAGATTTAAATGACTTAAGAAAAGTCTTGCAATATGCTACTGGTGCTGGGAAAGCAGAATTTACTGAAAATTACGGCCGCATTTCAACTTCATCAACTGGAGCAATTCTAAGAAAATTAATAGAACTGGAGCAACAAGGTGCTGATAGGTTTTTTGGCGAACGCAGCTTTGAGGTAAAAGACTTAGTTCGCAAGGATAAAAACGGACACGGATATGTCAATGTAATTCGACTTACTGATATTCAAGACAGACCCAAGTTATTTTCTACCTTCATGCTTTCATTACTTGCTGAGATTTACTCTACTTTTCCAGAGCAAGGTGATAGCGACAAACCTGAATTAATTTTATTCATTGATGAAGCTCACCTCATATTTGACAATGCTAGTAAAGCATTACTAGATCAAATCGAAAGCATCGTAAAATTGATTCGTAGTAAAGGGATAGGTTTGTACTTTGTGACTCAAAATCCTACTGATATCCCTGATGGTGTATTAAGTCAACTGGGATTAAAAGTCCAGCATGCTTTAAGAGCATTTACCGCTAAAGATCGAAAAGCGATAAAACTGACTGCACAAAATTATCCAGAAACCGATTTTTATGACACTGCAGAGGTTTTAACTTCACTTGGAATAGGAGAAGCTTTAATAAGCGCTCTAGATGAAAAAGGAAGACCTAGTCCACTTGCCGCTACCCTATTAAGAGCTCCTGAAAGTAGAATGGACGTACTTACCGATAGAGAGTTATCGGATTTAATTGCAGATTCGGAATTGACAGACAAGTACAACGAGGATATTAATAGAGAAAGTGCCGAAGAAATTTTACAAGCTAAAATAGAACGAGCCCACGAGGAAGACATAAAAGAAAAAGCTAAAAAAGAAAAGGAAAAAGCGAGTAGATCGAGCTCGAGAAGAAGCACAAGGCAAAACCCAATTGTAAAAGTTCTTACAAGCGCTACATTTATAAGGGCGTTTTAGGAATTTTAGGTAAAGCGCTTAAATAATCTTAAAAACCAATTAAGTAACAACTCAAATTCCTACTTTTGCGGTAGAATGAAAATTATGAAGAAATTACTTTTTATTGCTGTAATAGCTGCCGTTTTAACTAGTTGTGGTAAAACACAAGATCCTTTTGAATGGAATAAAGATCGCGTAGGACACATCACAAAAGATACTAAAGTGTACCAATTAGACAGCTTATTTGCAAATGATAGTATTATTAACCCTATTAAAGGAGATGAATTTTCTAATGGAGCAGCTGATATTGAAGTATATGAGAAAGGTGGTAAGCACTTGTTATCCATCTCTCCTTTACAAGCTCTGGATAGCACATCAACTATAGCCAATATTAGAATACACGATGATCGCTATAAGACCGAAAAAGGAATAACAATCAACAGTACCTTTAAGGAAATCGCTGCTGCTTACAAAATCTCTAATGTAGATAACATGATTGACGATGCGGTAGTATGGGTCAATGATCAAAATTTTTATTTTACAGTAAGCAAGGATAATTTACCGGTAGAAGTTAAGTACGATATGAGTGCCACGGTAGAAAAAACAATGATTCCTGGTAATGAAAAACCGGTTCACGTATTTGTAAGCTGGTAAAAAGAGTACCATGAAAAAATTCTTATCTAAGGCCATACCAAAGTTGTATGGCTTTTATTTTAATATCCTTGCGGTAATAGCACCCAAAAAAGCAGCTCAACTTGCACTAGACGTCTTCAGCATCCCAAGAAAGGGATTTATAACATCACAACAGCAAGAATTTTTAAATACCGCTCGTCAACAACGTGTTGCGTATGAAGACGGTTTAGTAATGCTTTACCATTGGCAAGGAAATGGACCTACCATTCTATTACCTCATGGATGGGAATCAAATAGCGCAAGATGGCGCTATTTAATAGAACCCTTACAAAAAAAAGATTACAACATCATCGCCATAGATGCACCGGCTCATGGTAAAACTACTGGTAAATTTTTTAACGCGATTAAATACTCTAGGGTTATAAGAAGTATTATCGAGTTATATCAACCAGAAGTTGTAATAGCTCATAGTGTAGGCGCTATGGCTACTGTATTACAAGAAAGCGAAACACCTCACGACTTCATAAATAAAATAATTCTTTTAGGCAGTCCTGATGAGCTAGAGGTTATCATGAAAGGTTATCAACAAGTAGTAGGGTTCAACAGGCGAGTATGGAATCTTCTCGATCAACTTTTAAAGGATAAGTTTGGATACCACATTGCTGAGTTTAAGACATCTTCCTTTGCAAAAAGGATTCAAACGCCTGTACTTTTAATTCATGACACAAAAGATTTAATCGTGCCCTATGAATCGATGGATAATATTGCTACCGGCTTTACTAATAGCACTGTTTACACATCAAAAACTGGTGGTCACAGCCTACATACTCCTGAAGTCATTGAACAAGTCCTTAAATTCTTAGAAAAATCCTAATTGCAGCTTTTTTAACTCTAGCTAGTGTAAGGTCGTAGTATCTTTAAAATAAAAATGTCAAGACCTAGCATTAAAAACGAAGAGCAGTATGAAGCCTTAAAAGATCAAGGCTACAGTAAGGAAAAAGCTGCAAGAATAGCAAATTCTGAAAATAGCGGTGAAAAAGGTGGTAAAGCAAAACCCTATGAAGAAAGAACCAAGGAAGAGCTATACGATCAAGCAAAAGAAATAGGAATTGAAGGACGTTCCAAGATGGATAAGCAGGAATTAATTGAAGCTTTAAGAAATCACTAAATGAGCAACCGCATTCCGCCAGAAACCATAAGACAGTTATTCATACTTACCGTCATTGTTGCTTTACTCATTCTTATAAGCAAGGAAATGATGGTCTATATAGGTGGAATAATGGGAGCAGTCACCCTATACGTTATTCTAGAGCCATTACAAATTAAGCTAGAGAAAAAAAATTGGAATGCGAGTCTTACAGCAGGACTGTTGCTTCTCCTTACATTCATCGCACTAGTAATACCACTAGCTGGTATGTCCTACCTTTTAAGCAGTCGTGTAAAAACCGCACTGGATAATAGCAACAAAATAGCCGAAACTATTAAAAGTGAATTAGTAAAGCTGGAAGAACTAACGTCGATGAGTTTTTCAGACAGCATTAATATGGAAGCTATCCAGGATTGGATTGCAACACATATTCAAGACATTGCAAGTTCAGGTTTTCAAACCATTTTCTCCATTTCGGTAATGTTTTTTATACTCTATTTTATGCTTATTAATCGCAAAAAATGGAAAGAAGCTATACTCATTTACCTACCTCTTAAAAAAAGAAATATTGAATTACTAGGAAAAGAAAGCAACAATCTTGTAAAATCAAATGCTATTGGAATACCACTGGTGGCGCTACTACAAGGAATAGTGGCACTTATTGGCTATTTTATTTTTGGAGTAGAAAATCCATTTTTTTGGTTTGTCATAACTGTAATTGGTAGCATGATACCTTTCGTTGGTACGGCTTTAGGGATTATACCTGTTGCAGCACTTCTCTTTGCCAAGGGTGATACAGGAGCAGCTATAGGAATCTTAATTTATGGAGCAGCAGTTGTAGGTGCGACGGACAACGTATTTAGACTGATTGTTCAACAAAAGCTAGCTGACATCCATCCTGTTGTTACCCTAATCGGTGTACTGGTCGGTGTTCCACTGTTTGGGTTCATCGGATTGGTTTTTGGTCCACTATTAGTAAGCTTATTACTTTTAATTATTAAAATTTATAAAAACGAATATGGCAAAGACGAAGGAGTGATATAGCGGTAAATTTTTGTTATATCTCGCTTTCGCGAAAGCGTAATTACGTATTTTTAGCCTAAATAAATTTCATACATGAGTAAAACGATCAAACTTCAAGATAGAATAGACGACAATTTTATAGAACAACGTAAAGTTTTTCTTTGGGGAATGGTAGATGACAAGTCGGCGAGGCACTGTGTAGACCGATTACTTTTATTAGACTCAATAAGTAATGAAGAAATAACATTTGTAATCAATAGTCCAGGAGGCTATGTTACGGCTGGATTTTCAATATATGATACTATGCAAGAAATAAAAAGTCCTGTAAGTACCGTTTGTAGTGGTCTAGCAGCTAGTATGGGATCTCTTTTACTTTCTGGTGGTGAAAAAGGAAGACGTTTTATACAAAAACATGGTAGAGTGATGATTCACCAGCCTAGTGGTGGTGGAAGAGGTACTAGTGCCGATATTGAAATTACAGCACAAGAAATACTTAAGACACGTGATATCCTTGCTAAAATTTACGAGGCTAATTGCGGTCAACCTTATGAAAAGGTTATGAAAGACTTTAATCGCGACTATTGGATGGGCGCAGACGAGGCTGTGGATTATGGAATTGTAGATGGAATTTTATAATAAACCTAAAAATTACATGATAAACCACCTGTAAAAAGGTGGTTTTTTTTGAATAGAACTTATAGGGCACAAAGAAATTATTCAAAAAAGGATGTAGCTAACTGCTGTTCAACTTCTTATTAAATAAATAGTAAATTAAAGCAACGAAAAACTTATAAAAATGAAACTCACTCCTTTTCATCTAGCAATTCCTGTAAAAGAAATAACAACAACTAGATCCTTCTACCGTGATACTTTAGGATGCAAAGAAGGTCGTAGCAGTGATCATTGGGTAGATTTTGATTTCTTTGGACATCAATTGGTTATTCATATATCGGACAATGCTCCAGGATTATCTCACAATGCGGTCGATGGTAAGTCTGTCCCTGTACCTCATTTTGGTGTGGTACTAGAATGGGATATTTTTCACACTTTTGCGCAAGCATTACAAGAAAAAAACATCGAGTTTATTATTGAACCCTATATAAGATTTGAAGGCTTGCCAGGTGAACAAGCTACCATGTTTTTTCTAGACCCTAGTGGGAATGCTCTTGAGTTTAAAGCCTTTAAGGATATGAATCAATTGTTTGCTACAGAATAAACTTTTTCACCATTAATATAGGTAGCATTTACTTTAAAATCTGGAATTTGTTCTACTGGAATAGTCATTAAATTCTTTTCAGTGATTATAAAGTCTGCTGCCTTACCTTTTTCAAGACTACCTTTTTCATTTTCTTCAAAATTGGAATAGGCAGCCCATATAGTCATACCCCTTAAAGTTTCTTCTCTAGTCAAACTTTGTTCAGGTAAAAAACCATTTTCTGGATAACCGCTTGTATCCTGTCTAGCAACCGCTGCATAGAATGTTAAGAAAGGATTCACTTGTTCCACAGGATAATCGGTTCCTAGAGCGACTATTCCTGATTGCTTTAATAAGGTTTTATAAGCATAAGCACCTTTAATACGCTCAGCTCCTACTCTATCTTGTGCCCAATACATGTCACTTGTGGCGTGAGTAGGCTGCACCGATGGTAAAATATTATCTTGATTAAAGCTGTTAAAATCATTTGGATCTACTATTTGAGCATGCTCGATGCGCCATCTTCTATTAGAACTACCATTCAACAATTCCTTATAAGTCTCTAGAACAACATAGTTTGCGCTATCACCAATTGCATGGGTATTCATTTGATAATCGCTTGCTGCTATACGAGATGCTATTTCCTTTATTTTTGAAATAGGACTAAGCAAGGCTCCATAATGATCATGTTTATCGCTGTAGGGTTCTTTAAGGGCTGCTCCACGACTTCCCAGCGCTCCATCGGCATAGAATTTAACAGATCTAACATTAAGTCTATCGGTCTTAACGATTCCTTTGTTTAGGTAATAATCTAAATTTTCAGGAGTATTGCTAATCATGACATACATTTTCATTTTTAGTTCACCAACTTGTTGTAAACTATCAATCACCTCAATAACATCTTTATGAAGGCCGGCGTCATCTACGGTAGTAAGTCCATATTTAAAGTTCTCTTTTTGAGCAGTTAAAAGAGCGTCAACCATATCTTGAGTAGATGGTTTAGGGTATACAGCCTCAACTAACTCCATAGGATTGTCTACAAGTACTCCTGTAAGTTTACCATCGCTCATGATAATTGCTCCACCATCTGCTGGAGTATTAGAATCTATTCCCGCAGCATCAAGAGCTGCTTGATTTGCTAGCATTGCGTGACCGTCAATTCTGGTGAGTGCAACAGGTATATCTGGAAAAAGCTCGTTTAATTTTTCATTACTTGGAAATTCTTTAATCTCCCAATCGTTTTGATCCCAACCTCGACCTATTATAAAATCACGATTATTTTCATTTTGAAAAGTTACTACTCGCTGTATTACGTCTTCAAAACTAGTAGTCCCCATAAGATCTACTCGCTGTGCTTGCTGTCCTAGACCAAAAAAGTGACAATGAGCATCTATTAATCCTGGGTAGATAAACTTACCCGAGGCATCTAGAATAGTTTTACTTTCATACTCTTCAATCAAATCTTCACTATCACCAGTAGCTATAATTTGACCATTTGATATAGCCATAGCCTCAACGGTAGAAAAATTATCGTCAACGGTATAAATAGTCCCGTTAGTTATTAATAAATCTATTGAATGCTTTTTTTCACAGGCTATTAAACTTATAGCTAGCAATAAAGGTAGTATTCTTCTCATGGGTTAAAAATAATACAGAGTTATCAAAGTTTCATATAATGAATAGCTATATCCCACGATTCAATTCACATTGTTTGATGTTTTAAAACAAATAAAGCACTGAAAAAATCAGTGCTTTATTTATGGTATTACTCACTCGCTTTCGCGAAAGCGAAAATTAAAAATCAAACTTATAGACGATTCCTCCTAAGACCTGTAAATTTTGAACTGGATAACCGTTAAAGTATTGATAGTTACCACCGGTAAGATTATTCCCTCTTAAAAAAGCGGTTAACTTAGGGTTGATCTTATAATTGACGTCTAGGTTTAAATCAACAAATCCATCAATGGTCTCTTTTCCAACTCCTATTCTATAGGCATCTCTCTCTCCAACATAATATAAAGTTAGGCCTGTACTCCATTTTTCATCAATTTTATAATTAGCTGTTAGATCTGCAGTTAGTTCTGGCAGATTGGATGCTATATTTTCAAAAGCATCTCCTTCACTTACATCAAAAGATCTTCCTGTAACATTTAAAGTAACATCGAGCGCTGTATTTAAGGTCACTCCTAAAGAAGCTCCATATAATACTGTATTCAAATCTCCATAGGAAGTATAAAAAACATTCCCGTAATCATAAGATTGTAAATCACCAATAGTAAAACGTGAACCGTCATCGGTGATATAAAAATTACGATTTTTCTCAATTCTATAACCTCCAAATACTTTGTAACCAAATACTCCTAGTTTTCCTTTGAATCCAGCAATTGCATCTAGCTGTCTGTCTGTAGGCGCAATAGTAAGTGCCGGAGCTATGAACACGTTTTCATCTGCAAATTGTTGTAAGGAGTTTACGTCAAATCCACCACCAATCTCAGTAAAGGCAACTACGGTTTCTTCTGCGAGGATATAACTTGCTGTTATGTCTGGATAAACATAAATATCACTTTCTGAATTTTCAATATCGGTAGCATAGTTCACACGTGCTCCTAGTTCTACCTTGTAATTATCACCGTATAAATTGACACTAGGGTATAAACCAGCGTTAAATAATCCGTAATCAGTTGCAACAGGAATAAAAACTTGTTGATCAAACGAACCGCTTAAATAATCCAATTCCACACCTAGACCAACCTCAGTATCCATAATATCAAAACCTAGTTGTGGTCGCAATCTTGCTCTAAATTCACTCGCATCATTTCCTGAACTCACTCCGGTCAATTGTACATCAGCTTCCTTAAATACACTATCAAAAAAGCTAGCTCGTCCTCCTATTCCATAACTGAAATAAGACGTTGCAACATCTAGATCTTCTTCTGGTTGAGTAGGCACGTTATCATAAACACCATACCAGTTTGCAGTTTGATACCTACCGCCAGCAGTAATGCTCCAGTTCATATCTCTAGATCTAGTTCCATAAGATACGTCTAGACCGGTATCAGAAAACGAATCATCCAGTCGCACCTCATCAATACCACCTTGAGAAGAATTATGGTTAAAAAACACACTTACATCACTATCTCTATCAATTTCAAAATTAGTTGCAAATTCACCAAGTATATTTACATAATTACCTAAACCTAAGCGAGCATAATTACGATAAAATTTTTCTTTACGTTTAGGTTTTAAACGATCTAATTTTCCTGTGGCAGGTGTAAACGTACTGGCTACTGGCACAGAGAATATACTGTAGGTAACAGGCTTTTTCTTGACTTTGGTAGTATCATTTACACTAGGAACGCTTTTCACCTTAAATGCGTCGCTTATGGTAGGATCATAAGGTTTGACTACAGTTATGGTACCACCGTTAAGCTGGTTTTCCTCTTCTTCTTGAGCTATAGTAACACTAGTCCCTAGTATTACAGTCGTGATTAAAAATGATATATAAAATTTCATATGATTCAATTTTTCAAGCAGTTCAATAACTATGTTTCTCACTTTAGTTTTGACTCGCTGGCACTACAGATGAGTTTGTTTTTGCTTCCTTCGTTTTAATAAAATCTAGTTCCTTTTGAGCTTCTTCCACCACTTCTGGATACTTAGTAAAATTCTTAATGACAGCTTCTAAAATAGTAGTAGCGTTTAATGTCTCACCTTTGGCGTAATAACTTTTTGCCATAACAACCAGTCCTTTGGCACTCCACAATTTATATCCAGCATAGTTTTTACTCAGGCTGTTTGCCGTTGCAATTGCCTCATCGTGATTACCATCCTTATTTTCAAAATAAGCTTTAAAATAAGTTGCTTCTGCCGCTAGATTTCCAGTCGCATTCTGTCTTACGTTTTCATAAGCGGTTCTTGCATCAGATTCCTTGTTCTGTTTCCATGAAGAACGAGCGATAACAATTTGAGCATCGTTTTTCACAGCAGTTTCTGCAGTTGCATCATTCAACACCTGATTTGCATAAACGATGGCTTGTGAATAATCTTCAGTTTCGTAAAAAGCCCTCATTAAATTAGACCTTGCATAAGAAACATTTTGAGGAAAATCTGCTAGTTGTTCCAATTGTTTAAGAACTGGTATCGCTTTCGCGAAAGCGTTATCACTTAAATGTATCTCACTTAATCGAGCCAAAGCTTGTTCGGTAAACTGACTGCGTTCTTTAGAAATCACATACTCATAATGAGGTATACTTTCTTGTTTTTGATCTAAGGAGAACTGTGCCTGTGCTAAATAAAAATGAGCTTGAACGGCATGTTTACCATTAGGAAACTGGTCTAAATACTTTTTCATTTCACGAGCAGTACCTTGCATATCACCTCGCACGAAAGGCTGTTCGGCACTTTCATAAGCTGTATCATCAAGTTCACTGTCTGTAATTTCAACACCTTCTAAACTTCTTACCCAGGTAGCATACTCTACTGTTTTACCTTGATCAATATAAACTTGTCTGGCGCTGCTAATTGCTTCTGCAGCTTGCGGTGTACCAGCATATTTACTTGCCACTTGTTTAAAAACACTGAGAGCTGCATCTAACTTACCATCGTTATAAAGTTGCAAACCTTTTCTCATCATGGCTGGTGAGGTAAATGAACTACGTGGAAACTCACTGATCAACTGATCATAGGTTTGTAATCCATTATTAACCTGATTATTGTTGATATAGGTATTACCTAATTCATACAACACATCGTCTCTATAAGGTGATCTTTTAAATTTATTCAAGAAGGTTTTAAGATCTTCAATTTTTCTATCTGGCTTACCTACAAATCCATAAGAAATGGCTTTTTGAAATGCGGCATAATCTGCATTTCTTCCATTCATTGAAATAGCTTTGTTATAAGCTTCCATTCCTGGCCAGTATTTCTTAGTCACAAAATTAGCATCTCCTATTCTTAAGTAAGCATCGTTCAATCTTACTTGATCTACATTTGATTTATTTGTAAATGAAGTAAATGCTGTTATCGAATTATCGTATTCTTTTAGCTTAAAATAGGTGTAACCTAAATCGTAGTCAATAAGATCATCCTCGATAATACGAGATGAAGATGCCTTTGCCATTTTATAATTATCAAGTGCTGCCTGATAATTGTTTACCATATAGTAAGAAGCTGCTGTCCAGAAATAAGCACGTTTTTTAAGCTCATCCTGATTTGTATACTTTACAGTTTTATCTAGTTGATTAACTGCATCGCTATATTTGGAATCATTGTATAAGTTGATAGCATGGTAAAAGGCAACCTTTGCATAAGTCGCTTCGTTTCCTTTGATCCTGCCATTTTCTAGAAGATCTAGCGCCTCGGCATAATTTTTTGAAGAGAAATAAGAATCGATTAAAAACTCATTCATTTCATCAGAATGCTGATTGTCGGGATATGATTCCAAATAACCCAATATTACAGATGGTACACTATCGTAAGGATTCCCGTTTTCATAACTAAGTTTTGCATAGTTATAAGAAGCATCTTCTGTAATTTTTTCATCAAGATTCATTTCACTTGCTTTTTTAAAAGCATTAAGTGCATCCTCGCGACGATCAACTTTAATATAACTTAATCCTAAATGATAGTAGGCATTTTGTGCTGTAGCATTAGTCCCGTCAACTATTTTATTAAAAGTCTCAATGGCCATAGAATAATTGCCCATTTTATAATAAGCGTATCCCAATTGATAGTAGTCGTTGTTATTCCATTTGCCACGAGTACCTTCATATTTTTCTAGATAGGGCAATGCCTCGTTATACTTTTCTTGATTGAATAAGGATTGACCTATAATACGATTAAGCTCTGATTGTTCCTTGCGGTTAGATTTGGGTAATTGCTCCTGGGCTAGTTGAATAGCTTTATCAAAGTTTCCTAATTTATAATTAAGATCGGCTTGATAATAAGATAGCTTTTCATCAACTTCTGGTGACTCTTCAACTTGATCAAACAAATCACTTGCTTCTTGCAGTTCATTGCCTTCATAAGCGATGTAACCCAAATAATATTTTGCTTTGCTTCCATAGGTGGGATCATCGCTCACTCTGTTTAAATACTTTTTTGCTTCATCGTACTTTTTTGATTGTACGAGAGTATATCCTGTGTTGAAATAGTATCTAGTCGTTTGTTTTTGCGAAAGCGTGCTTTTATCAACCCTAGTATACCATTTTGCTGCGCGATTGTAATTACCGTTATCAAAGTAATAATCGGCCACATCAATAATGGCGTTATTTTTCTTAGGATTAGTCGGGTATTTCTCCACAAACTGCTCTATGAGTTGGTCTGCGTTTTTTTGATTAAGCCTGACTGCGCAATTTGCGATGTAATAAGCGGCATTAGGCTGTATACTTTCATCATCTACCTCGCGTGATACTTTCTCAAACAGCCTTTGCGCTGCTAGGTATTGATTCTCGTCATATAAATCTAGCGCTTGATTATACATCGCTAGATCATCAATATAAATTTTAGATTGTTGAGCCTGCAACGGCATGGCGATTCCCATGATTAGAATAGCCGCGATAGCAATTTTCTTTAACATAAATACTTTTTTATGGTAAGGTAAAATTAGACACTTACTACAATACAACGCAGGAAAGACTGTTTAATTATTCATAATGTTTTCCACATCAATGATTAACTTTGTAAGAAACTGTTTTTTATGTCAAACCCTGTTTTATCTTTAAATGAAGTTGATATTTTTCAACGAGACACTATGATTCTCAAAAACATCAATTTAAATATTGAAAAAGGAGAATTTGTATACCTAATTGGTAAAACGGGAAGCGGTAAAAGCTCCTTAATGAAAACCTTATACGGTGATCTACCTTTAAAAAAAGGATCTGGTACTATTGTCGATTTTGATTTAGCTCGCTTGCGCGAAAAAGAAATACCACACCTGCGTCGTAAGCTAGGAGTTGTTTTTCAAGATTTCAAATTACTTACCGATCGCAACATCAATGAAAATTTAAAATTTGTGCTCAAAGCAACAGGCTGGAAGGACAAAAAAGCAATGAACGATAAAATTGAAGAGGTTCTTAATAAAGTAGGTATGAAAACCAAAGGTTTTAAATACCCTTATGAAATAAGCGGCGGAGAACAACAACGAGTAGCTATTGCCAGAGCTTTGCTTAATGATCCCGAACTTATCATTGCTGATGAGCCAACCGGTAATCTAGATCCACAAACAAGTGTTGAGGTGATGGAAGTTCTACAAACCATAAATAAAAATGGTAATACTATTCTCATGGCCACACATGATTATGCACTTATTCTAAAATATCCCTCAAAGACATTGAAATGTGACAATGGGGAAATATTTGAAGTGGTTCAAAAAGCGGTTTAATATTGAAAATCACCATAGGAATACCAACCTTCAATGATGATCCTAATAGATTAATTGATCAATTAGTACGTTATTACAGCAACGATATTCATGAAATTATCATTTATAACGATGCATCTACTATTCCTATAAATGTAAGCTCCCATAAACTAGTAACCTATTTAAACGGTATTCAAAATATAGGTGATGTAGAAAGCCGTAGAAAAATAGCAGAAGCTGCCACTACCGATTGGGTTTTATTTATTGATGCTGATATACAAATACCAACTATTAATTTTACAAGCTCGTTCCTCGTTCATCTTGATGAATTTGAATTAGCATACGCTACGGTAACTTACCAAAAGACCCTTAATAATCCCAACCATTCTTTAAGATGGAAATATGGTATTTCAAGAGAACAGCGTAAACCTAGTAATAATTATGAGGTCTATAAATACTTCGTTTCTGCTTGTTTCATTATTCAAAAAAAGCAGTTCTTAGATATTTCTAAAAATGTACCTAAGGGTTATGGGCTAGATATCTGGCTCGCAAAACGATTTAGAGAAGAGCAAATTAAAATCAAACATGCGTCCACTCGCATTATACATTTAGGCTTAGAAGAAAACACGATTTTTTATAACAAGTCCATTGAAGGAATTAAAAACACCGCTTTACAATATAAAAATGGTCAACTGGATGGAGCATCTAGACCGGTAATAACTCTTTATGAACGGATCAATTCATTAGGTCTAAGCAGCGTTTTCACAAGCGTGGTTACAATTTTTAAACCTAGATTAGAACAAAATATTCTAGGAAAAAATCCTAATCTTAGGTTTTTTGACATTTTAAAATTATACCATTTTATAAAGTCAATAAAAGCATGAATTGGATAGTTGCAATACCACTTTATAACAAATCAAGCACGATAGAAAGGTGTTTAAAAAGTGTATTATCTCAAAGTCTAACAGAATTTGACTTGTTGATAGTCAATGATGGCAGCACCGATAATAGTATTGCGATCGTTGAAGAACGTTTTTCCGATTCACGAATTAATATCGTAACTACAACTAATATAGGTGTAAGCAATGCAAGAAATATCGCTATTGACTATGCTGTTGATCATGAACACCAGTATATCGCCTTTTTAGATGCAGATGATTACTGGGAAAACAATCATTTGGAACTTCTGGATCAGCTTTTTAAACAGTATGAAGACATTCAAGTTGTCGCGAGTAATTATATCACTCACTTTAACAACTATATAAAATCAAATATTTTTTCAAAACCCATAGAAACAACACAAATCCTAGAGGATTTGTTTACTTACTCATTTAAAAGTTTTCCTTTGAGTAGTTCTACCTTTGCCTGTAATGTTGAAGTTTTTAAGAAAACAGGTAACTACAACACACAGCTCACTCATGGTGAGGATACAGAATTATTTATACGTCTAGGAAAACTCTATAAAATTGGCTTTAACACCTCGATTACAGTTCACATAGATAGAACCTTATCAGGAAGCTCGTCTATTGCAATAAAAAATAGAAAGTACCCAGAATTCACACAACTAGATGATAGTAATAACTTACCCTTGCATGCTTTTATACACACCAATCTTTGGCGCATTGCTATAGAACACAAAATGTATGGGCAATCCGATTCCTTTGAAGAGATCAAAAAGAAAATTGATAAAAACGCACTTACCGTTAAGCAATTATTTCTACTAAACTTACCTGGCAAATTACTTTACTACTTACATCAATTTAAAACCAGAAAAGACTAGTATTCATATAACTAGCTATCACCTGCAACAGCTTTGACAAAGTCTTTTTTTACTCTTATGTAATCTGCCTCACTATATTCATGCGAGGCAAGCACCAGGCACATAGAACCACTGGAAAAATCTTTAAGCTCTCGCCACATCATGGTAGGAATTAAAAGTCCTTTATCTGGTTTGTTTAAAACAACCTCTTGAGTAGTTTTACCATCAAATAAAGTAACAGTAAAACTACCACTTACTGCAATCAACAATTCCAAACATTCTTTATGCGCGTGTCCACCGCGGTATGAATCACTAGGAACATCATACAAGTAATAAACCCTATTTATTTTATAAGGAATAGAGTCTTTTTCAATTACCGCTAGATTTCCTCTAGGGTCAGTTATTTTTGGTATGTCTAATATTTCTAACTTCATTACTTGGATGATTTAAGATAGGCATGAGCTCCTTGAACAAACACCTGATACTTTTTGAGTAACACAGGCAAATTAACAACATATCCCTTACGCAGTAAGAAAAACATATATTTCAATGCCATTAATTTAATCGGTCGATTATCAAAAGCCGCTAAAGCACCTCTTGCCTTTATAACCCTATCTGTGACAACCATGTCACTACTTGTTGTTTTAGGGTGCTTAACAACGAACTTGGGATCAGACATCAATGAGACACCATTATCTAGAGCCTCTTTTAAGAATATGTAATTCTCTGAATCTTCAAATGCACTTCCTAGACCAAATCTTTCATCATAATTCAACTTATTGATAATCTCTTTATGCTTGAAAGTAATTTCTGGAGAAAGCACTTTTCTTATACTTTTCCTATCATGCAGTTTACTAGCATCACCCAGCGTATAATACGGCTCATTATTATCACTCCTTGTCTTAAAAGTTATTATAGCTGTATTGTTTGTGTTATGCGACTCAATGACTGATTCAATTGCGCCTGGCAATAGCTGTATGTCATCATCTAGAATCCAACACAAGGGTTTACTGGCATTTTGAATTGCTATATTCCTACTGCGAGATAATCCTAATTGCGCATCATTGATTACTTGTATATTGGAGTATTCACTGTCCAAAACTACCGTACCTTGATTGACAATAATGATATTCTCAGTAATTTCATTTATTGGCTTTGAAAAAATACGTTTTAAAAAACTAAGATCACCGCGATTCATAGTCGCAATGAGAATCTCTAAATCATCAATGGTGTATCTATTCAAGCGTGTTATCTTTACCTCAAAGATAGTTTTTTATGCGCATCTTACTCATAGGCGAGTACAGCGGTTACCACAATGCCCTTAAACACGGTTTACAATCTCTAGGTCACGAGGTTGTCATTGCTGGTGATGGTGATGGGTTTAAAAAATTTCCCGTAGACATAGACTTAGGTAGCGATTATTTTAGGCGCAATTGGTTTAGAGAAAAAATAAAAGTAGCGTGGTGGAAACTTACTGGTAACAATCTAGAAGACTATTTAAGATTAGCTCGCTTTCGCGAAAGCGAAAAAAAACTAGCAAATTTTGATATAATTCAATTCATCAATTCAAACGCATTAGGTTGTGCACCCAACATAGAATGGCAAATGATGCAACGATTACTGGAAAACAACAGTAAGGTTTTTTTAATTGCCTGTGGTGATGATTGTGAATACAGCAACTACTTAGTAAATCAACATAAAGGCTATTCAATTCTTAAGGCAGCCGAAAATGCTCCAACAGGAAAAGCAGTTCTTGATCACACCTACAAATATTTGGGTAAAGGATATTGCGATAATTATAACAAATTGATGAAGCGTTGTGTGAATATCGTTCCCAGTAATACGGACTATGCCATGGCACTCACTAATCAAAATAAGGCAACTAGTATCATTGCTGCTCCTGTAGTCGTTGAAAATATCCCAGACGAGATAAACCACGATCTAAGTGTGATTGAAATATTTATGGGTATAAATCGAGGTAATTACTGGAAAAAAGGTATTAATTATTTTGAGAAAGCTTTAGAGATTGTAAAAGAGAAATACAAGAGTAAAGTGAATATTACCATTGCTGAAGATTTACCCTATACCGATTACATTACCAGCTATAAAAAAGCACATATTTTATTGGATCAAGTACTATGCTTTGATCAAGGATACAACGCCTTGCAAGCCATGTTACGAGGCAAAGTCGTTTTTGCAGGTGCAGGTGAACCCTATTTTAAATTTCATAACATTGATAAAATTCCTGTTATCGACGCAACGCCAGATGTGATGGATATTGTAGATAAACTGAGCGAACTCATCGAAAATCCCACCACCATAATTGAATTAGGTAAAGCAGCTAGAAAACACGTCATTCACTATCACGATGCGGTAAAAATAGCTAGACAATTTGAGCATCTCTATAAATAATGATGTAATAAACAACCATGCTCTTTTTACATATAATTGAAAGCGTTATTAATAAGATACGTTGATTAAAAAAACTGATAATGAATTGGTAGAGTTTTATCAACTCACTCAAAGGATAGATTATTTATTTTTCCACTGTATATCGATACCTGAAAAATCTGTTTTGGCTTGTTCTTTAGCTTGTGAAGGAATCATAAATTCAAACTCTACATTCACTTCTAGACCATCGTCTAGGTAGAACAGCATAGTTTCTTCACCTTCATAGTCACATATGACCAAAGCATGAACTTCTTTTACGGTAAAAAACTCTGGATCTTTGTATTCCTGAGGTTCAACAAACTCAAAATAGTGAAGTACTCGTGCTCCTTTAAAAAATTCTATCTGCGGCAAATACAAGTCTTTTTCCATGTTGCAAAAATAATTCTTTCTATAAGGGTTTTATCAAGATGATTAAATAAAAAACCACCTAAGTATTTAGGTGGTTTTTTTAGTCTAACTATAATTTTCAAGTATTTAAATAGTTCTATTAGGATCAAAACTTTCTAGTAGCTGCGCCACTCGTTGAACAAACTGTCCACCTAGAGCTCCATTTACTACTCTATGGTCATAACTGTGAGACAAGAACATTTTCATTCTTATACCTATAAAATCACCATCTGGAGTTTCTATTACTGCCGGCACTTTTCTAATCGCACCTAGTGCTAGAATACCAACTTGTGGTTGGTTAATGATTGGTGTTCCTAGTACAGAACCAAAGGTACCAACATTGGTCACCGTATAGGTACCACCTTGTGTATCGTCTGGTTTTAATTTACCATTTCTAGCTCTATTTGCAAGATCGTTAACCGATTTTGCCATTCCGACCAAATTAAGCTGGTCTGCATTTTTGATTACCGGAACAATAAGGTTACCATCTGGTAAAGCAGCTGCCATACCTAGGTTAACGTTCTTCCTTTTTATTATTTTATCACCATCAACTGATATGTTCATCATTGGAAATTCCTTAAGAGCTGTTGCTACAGCTTCCATAAAGATTGGTGTAAAGGTTAAATTCTCGCCTTCTCTAGCTTTGAAAGCATCCTTATTCTTTTTACGCCAGTTCCATATTGTGGTTACATCTGCCTCTATAAAACTTTGTACGTGTGCACTAGTTTGCACACTAGCTATCATGTGATGAGAGATTAGTTTACCCATTCTACTCATTTCAATGATCTCATCTTCTCCATTGACTGATACTGGAGCTGCCTTAACTGGAGCAGCAGCAGGTTTTGAAGCTGCAGCTGTTGGAGCTGCTGCAGGTGCTGGAGCTGTTTTACCAGCTTTTTTATCTTCTACGTAAGCTAGTATATCGTTTTTAGTAACGCGTCCATCCTTTCCTGTCCCATTAATCGCCTCTAATTCTTCTAATGAAATGTTCTCCTCTTTGGCAATATTCTTAACAAGCGGAGAGTAAAATGAATCGCTGTTTGCGTAGTCGTTATCCGCCTTTCCAGCGGTAGCCATTCCTTTATCAACTTGTGCTGCAGCGGCTTTTACAGCCTCAACAGGTTGTG